>NZ_JBEZMS010000040.1:0-43780 GCF_040652815.1 Micromonospora sp. NPDC048169 | reverse complement strand
CGCTGGGAAATCCGCGACGACATCCACGAAGCCTTCCTCAGCCTCGCCTGCGCCCTCATCTGCTGGCGCCAACTCCAACGTTAGGAGTTCTTAACGCCTGGCGTTAAGAAGGGGCCCTTCCCTCCGGGCGTCAGGGGGTGGGGGCGGGCTCGGGGGTGTCCGAGTGCTCGCTGCGGGCGAGCCGGTTCTTGCGGTGGCCGTACCCGAAGTAGATGACCGCGCCGATCAGCATCCACGCGAGGAACCGCAGCCAGGTCTCGACCGAGAGGTTCAGGCTCAGGTAGAGGCAGGCCAGCGCGGTGACGATCGGCAGCACCGGCGAGAACGGCACCTTGAACGGCCGCTCCAGGTCGGGGCGGCGCTTGCGCAGGATCGGCACCGCGATGGCGACAAGCGTGAACGCGCAGAGCGCGCCGATGCTGACCAGGTCGGCGAGCGCGGACAGCGGCAGGAAACCGGCGAGTAGCGCCACCGCGACGGTCATGATCCCGGCGATCCGGTACGGGGTGCCCCAGCGCGGGTGCACCTTGGCGATGGCGGGCGGGATGAGCCCGTCCCGGGCGATGGCGAAGCCGATCCGGCCCATGGCCACCAGGTCGACAAGGATCACGCTGGTGAGCCCGGCGACGGCGGCGATGGAGACGAGCACCGCGGCCCAGCCGGCGCCGACCGCCCGGAACGCGGACGCGATCGGCGCGCCCTCGTCGATCTCGGTGTACTTGACCATCCCGACCACCACCAGCGAGACGCCGATGTAGAGCACCGTGGAGATGAGCAGCGTGCCGAGCAGGCCCAGCGGCAGGTCCCGCTTGGGCTTGCGGGTCTCCTCACCCAGGTTCGCCACGGCCTCGAACCCGGTGTACGCGAAGAACACCACGGCGGCGGCGGTGAGCACCCCGGCGAAGCCGAAGACTGAGGGTTCCAGCCCGAAGATGGCCTGGGTGACAGGTTGCTTGATGCCGTCGTCCCCGGCACCGGCCGGCTCGGCGGCCGGGATGAACGGGCTGAGGTTGGCCGCCTTGACGAAGAACAGCCCGGCGATGACGACGAAGGCACAGATCGCCACCTTGACCAGCACGAGCAGGTTGGTGACCCGGGCGGACTCGCGGATGCCGACGATGGCGACCACGCCGAGCACCAGCACGATGCCGATGGCGCCGAGGTTGACGACGCTGCCCTCCTCTGCGAACCAGGCGCTGGGCAGGCCGAGCAGGTCGGCGAGGTAGCCGGACCAGCCGCGGGCCACCACCGCCGCGCCGAGCGCGAACTCCAGGAGCAGGTCCCAGCCGATGATCCAGGCGACGATCTCGCCCATCGTCGCGTACGCGTAGGTGTAGGCGCTGCCGGCGGTCGGCACGCTGCTGGCCAGTTCGGCGTAGCAGAGCGCGGCGAGTAGCGCGACCAGGCCGGCGATGCCGAACGAGATCACCACGCCCGGCCCGGCGCTGTTGCGCGCCTCGACACCGGTGAGCGTGAAGATGCCGGTGCCGATCACGATGCCGATGCCGAAGCCCATCAGGTCGACCGCGCCGAGCCGGCGCCGCAGCCCCGGCTTGCCGTCCTCGCCGTCGGCGTCGCCCTGGGCGAGCACGTCCTGGATCGGCTTGGTACGCAGGACCGACATCTGATCACCTCCCCCGCTGTGTGGCCGCCACGGTGGCGGTCTGTGACCGGGGGAGCTACCCAGCCGTTTTCCACCCCAATCCCGTACGCCAGGTATCGGAATCGTCACGATCCGGTCGATCGCACGGAGCCGGACATCGATCGGCCGTCCAGGTCTTGCGCCGGGCACGGATAGATGAAAGTTTCCTACCGGAGGCATGGGTGTATCGGCGAATCTTGCCGCAACGCCCGCCCCCGACTGTCCCCCCGGACCCGACGAAGGGACCGCACCGCATGAAGGCAACTCGGCTCGGAGCCGCCGCGCTGGCCGCGGCGTTGCTCGGCACGCTGGTCGCCGGCACGCCGGCGCAGGCCGCACCCGACGACAACGGCACCGCCACTTCCCCCTCCACCGACTGCGTCACCGACCCGGCCACCCCCAAGCGCCAGTTCCGGGCCATGTGGATCGCCTCGGTGACGAACATCGACTGGCCCAGCAAGGGCTCCTGGACCGCGCCGGACCAGGTGGCCAAGCAGAAGGCCGAATACCTGGCCTGGCTGGACCTGGCGCAGAAGCTCAACCACAACGCCGTCGTGGTCCAGGTCCGCCCGACCGCCGACGCGTTCTGGCCCTCGCCGTACGAGCCGTGGTCGGAGTACCTGACCGGCGTACGCGGCAAGAACCCCGGCTGGGATCCGCTGGACTTCCTGGTCGCCGAGTCGCACAAGCGCAACCTGGAGTTCCACGCCTGGTTCAACCCGTACCGCGTCTCCATGCCCGCGCCCGGCGGCGCCGGCGCCGACCTGTCGCAACTGGCCCCGGACAGCCCGGCCCGCCAGCACCCCGACTGGGTCTTCGCCTACCCGCCCGCCGGCGTCGCCGGCAGCCGGCTCTACTACAACCCCGGCGTCCCCGAGGTCCGCGAGTTCGTCCAGACCGCGATGATGGACGCGGTCAAGCGGTACGACATCGACGGCGTGCACTTCGACGACTACTTCTACCCGTACCCGAGCGGCACCCACCAGGTGCCCGACGACGCCACGTTCGCGGCGTACAACAGGGGCTTCACCGACAAGGCCGACTGGCGGCGGGACAACATCAACCTGCTGATCCAGGAGATGAACGCCAAGATCAAGGCGGTCAAGCCGTATGTGAAGTTCGGCGTCAGCCCGTTCGGCATCTGGCGCAACGCGTCGGCCGACCCGAACGGCTCGGACACCACCGGCTCGCAGTCGTACGACATCATCTCCGCCGACTCCCGCAAGTGGGTCAAGGAGGAGTGGATCGACTACATCGTGCCGCAGCTCTACTGGTACATCGGCCAGTACCCGGCCGCCGACTACGCCCGTCTGGTGCCGTGGTGGGCCGAGCAGGTGCGCGGCACGCGGGTGCAGCTCTACATCGGCCAGGCCGACTACAAGAGCGGTGACCCGGCGTACGGGTCGTTCTGGATGAACCCGCAGGAGCTGTCGAACCACCTGACGCTCAACCGGTCGTACCCGGAGGTGCTCGGCAACGTGCACTTCTCCGCGGTGCAGGTCCGGGCCAACCGGCTCGGCGCCACCGACATCTACGCGGCCGAGCACTACTCCCGCCCGGCGCTGGTGCCCACCATGACGCACCTGCCGCGCAAGCCGCTGCTGTTCCCGGTGGTCACCAAGGCCCAGCGGGAGGCGGACGGGGTACGCCTGAGCTGGCGGCAGCCGGCCGACGGCAAGGGCCCGCTCGGCACCGCCGCGTCGTACGCGATCTACCGGTTCGACGGGCACGGCCTGGCCGGGCGCTGCGACTTCGCGGACGCCTCGCACCTGGTCGGCACCGTGCGAGCCACCGACGACGCGGTGCAGTCCTGGGTGGACACCACGGCGGCCGACGGCGCGAAGTACACCTACTACGTGACCGCGCTGGACCGGCTGGCGAACGAGAGCCCGGCGAGCCCGCCGCGCTTCGTGCACTGATCTCCACCGGATGCCCCCGGGCCGCCTCGCCGGCCCGGGGGCATTCGTCTGTTTGGGCGGATGCCAGCGAGCCGTTCCCCGGAACATCGTCGCAGCTCATCGGCTTGATCGACACTTGTCGACATCCGGAGATCCCGGACGCCACCCCTGCGGAGGTTCCCGTGTCCCGTCGCCTCGCCACCACCCTCGCCGCCGCAACACTCGCCCTGCTCACGGCACTCAGCCTGGCCGCACCGGCCGCCGCCGCGGTGAGCACCGAGCAGAAGCTGTCCGTCCTGACCAGCTGGACGCAGACCAGCGCGTCCAGCTACAACGCCTGGAACAGCGCCCGGCAGAACCGGTCGCCCTGGACCGACTACGGCTTCGACTGGTCCACCGACTACTGCTCGTCCAGCCCCGACAACCCGATCGGGTTCAACTTCAAGCTCTCCTGCTACCGCCACGACTTCGGCTACCGCAACCACAAGGCCATGGGCGTCTTCTCCGCCAGCAAGTCCCGGTTGGACAACGCCTTCTACGCCGACCTGAAGCGGGTCTGCGCCACGTACAACGCGGTGGTCCGGCCCGCCTGCTACAGCCTCGCCTGGACGTACTACCAGGCGGTGAGCGTCTTCGGCTCGGTCGCCGCCGTGTCGCGGGCCGACCTCGACCGCGCCGCCCGGATGAAGGCCGAGGCCGAGCGCCGCGCCGCCGCACGCGCCTGACGGATGGGGAGCCCGCCGCCCGGCGGGCTCCCGCACGGCCGCTCAGCGGCCCGGCTCAGCCCGCCGTGCTGCGCGGCTCGAACGCCGGCCACGAACCCGGCTTCCGCCCGCCGAACCTCGGCGAGTCGGCCGCCATGTCCGGGTGCTCCACGTGCAGCGCGAGCGCCGCCACCTCGTCCAGCCGCAGCCCCGCACCGGCGCCGTACGCGGCGTCGAACGCCTCGTCACCGAGCACCCGCCGCAGCTCCGTCTGCCGGGCCGACCAGTACGGGCCGTATATCCCCGGCGTGGCCCGCAGGTTCGCCCGGGTGGCCTGCGCCGCGCCGAACAGCCGGGCCGCTGACAACGCGTCCCCGGCGAGCGCGCAGCGCACCGCTATCGCGTTTATCGTGTCGCATGCCCGGCCCAGGTAGCCGTGGCTCATCCGGGACCGTAACGCCACCAGCAGGTGCTCGTGCGCGGCGACCAGATCGCCCCGGGCCAGCGCCACCATGCCGAGCAGCATGTCCACCGAGCGTCCGCCCCGCTCGGCCGGCCGGGACGCCTCGACCGGGCGGGCCGCGGCCAGCAGGTCGGCCGCCTCGTCCAGCGCGCCCCGGCGCCAGAGCAGCTCGGAGAGGTTGTAGACGGCCAGCAGCGCGTCACCCACCACGTCCTGCGCGTACGCCCAGTCGATCACCTCGCGGCAGATCCGCTCCGCCTCGGCGAACTGCCCCATGTCGACAAGCGGCGCCGCGCGTCCGGCCAGCACCCGGGCCAGCAGCCCCCGGTCGCCGGACTGCCGGGCGGCCGCCTCGGCCCGCTGCGAGTACCGCAGCTCCTCGCCGAACTCGCCGTCCGCGCCCGCGTGCAACGAGTGCATGTGGTACGCGGCGGCCAGTTCGGCGTCCGGCATCACCTCGCCGGTCTCGGCCAGCCGGCCGTAGAGCCGGAACAGCCAGAGCCGCCCCTCCCGGGCCAGCCCGCGCTCCCGCCACCACTGGTCCAGGTCACCCGCGAGCGACAGGCCCGACCGCGCGCTGCCGCCGGTGGCGCACCAGCGCAACGCGGCCCGCAACTCGTTCGCCAGCGGGTCGAGCGCGTACAGGGAGAGCGTCACCGGGCGGCCGTCCGGCCCCAGGTGCGCCCGGTCCAGCGCGTGCCGGCACCAGGCGACGTGCCGGTCCCGGGCGCTCTGCTCCTCGCCCGCCTCGATCAGCCGCCGGGCCGCGTACGCCCGGATCGGGTCGAGCATCCGGTACGTGCTGCCGGAGGCGTGCGGCTCGGCCAGCACCATCGACTTGTCCACCAGCACCGAGAGCGGGTCGAGTGGGTCCTCGTCGAGCAGCCACTGCACGGTGGGCAGGTCCACCGGGCCGGCGAACACCGCCATCCAGCGCAGCAGCCGGGCCGAGCGCGCGCCCAGCGTCCGGTACGACCAGGTCACAGTGGCCTGGATGGTCAGGTGCCGCTCACTCGCCGAACGCTGCACTGCCCGGCTCGCCGGGGTGGGCGGGGCGGCGCCGGTCGCGGCGGCCACCAGGTCCACCGTGTCCTGCTGGTTGCCGCTCCAGCCCGCCTCCACCGGCGGCGGCTCCGCCGTCTCCCGGCCGGCGTCGAGCGTGCCCAGCATGTCGTCCAGCCGCTCGGCCAGCTGGCCGACCGAGAGCACCCGCAGCCGGGCCGCGGCCAGCTCTATGGCCAGCGGCAGCCCGTCCAGACGGCGTACCACCCGGTGCAGGTCGGCCTGCTCGGCCGGCTCCGGTGCCCGTCCGCCCCGGGCCACGGCGGTGCGGTCCAGCAGCAGCGCCACCGCGTCGCTCCCCCCGCCGTCGGGGCCCTCGTCCACCGACAGCGGCGGGATCCGCCACACCACCTCGCCGGGTACGCCGAACGACTCCCGGCTGGTCGCCAGCACCCGCACCCCCCGGCCGCCGGCCAGCAGCCGGCTGATCACGTCGGCCGACGCGGCGGTCTGGGCGTCGCAGGTGTCCAGCAGCACGAGCATCCGGCGCGGCGCCGCGTACTCGACGAGGGTGTCGACCATCGGCCGGCCCGGCTCCGGGCGGAGGCCGAGCACGGCGGCGATCTCGAACGCCACGAGCCCCGGGTCGGTCACCGCGGCGATGTCGACGAACCAGACGCCGTCCGGGTAGTCCTCGACGATGCCGGAGGCCAGCTCCACCGCCAGCCGGGTCTTGCCGGCGCCGCCCGCGCCGAGCACCGTCACCAGCCGGTACGCCTCGACCAGCCGGCCAAGCTCGGCGCGCTCGGCCTGCCGGCCGACGAACGAGGTGACCTGGGTGGGCAGGTTGTGCGCTGTCGCGTCGGCGGTACGCGGGCGCGGGAACCGCCGCTCCAGCCCCGGCGCGACGAGCTGGAACAGCCGCTCCCGGTCGTCGAACCCGCGCAGCCGGTGCAGACCGAGGTCCAGCAGGGACACCCCGTCCGGCAGCGGGTCGGCGTGCCGGGCGGTGGCGGCCGAGCAGAGCACCTGCCCACCGTGTGCGGCGGCGGCCACGCGGGCGGCCCGGTGCACCTCGGGGCTGGCGTACTCGCCGTCGCGGGGCTCGGCGTAGCCGGTGTGCAGCCCCATGCGTACCCGTGGGGTGGCGTCCGGGTTGGGCCAGTCGTGATCGGAGAGCGCCCGCTGCGCGGTCAGGCAGGCGCGGACCGCGGCGGCGGCGTCCGGGAACGCGAGGAAGAACGAGTCCCCCTCGGTCAGCAGCTCCGCGCCGTCCGTGCCGGCCAGGGTGTCGCGCAGCAACCGCCGATGCTCGTGCAGCACCGGACGGTAGACCGGGCCGAGCATCCGGGCCAGCCGTGTCGAGCCCTCGATGTCGGTGAACACGAAGGTCACCCACCCGCTGGGGAGGTGGTGTCCTTTGGACATACGTCGAACCTCCGCCCGGTGACGTCGGGTTCATGCTGCCCTATGGTCGTGCCGTCACGCATCGTGAGAACGGCTGGGCAGATTCCGCCCCAAGGTGCCAAAAGATCACACCGGCGGCAAGACCCCGATCGACACGCGGGACGGACGACGGAAAGTCAGCAACCGCAGGAGCCGCCGCAGCAACCACCACCGCTGGGAATCCCACCACTCGGGGCGGCGCCGCCCCGGCCGGTGACAGCCACGGTGGACAGCAGTTTCACCGTGTCGGCGTGGCCCTGCGGGCAGGTGGCCGGCCGTGCGGCCTGCGCCATCGGACGATTGACCTCGAAGGTGTCGCCGCAGGCGCGGCAACGGAACTCGTACCGGGGCATGACCCAAGCGTACGGCCGGGCCTGACGTCGTCACTCCGATGGGTGATACTCGACGGGTGGTGGACGGCGAACGGCGAGCGACGGCCCGGCCCCTGCGACCCGCCGCGCCACCCGACGACGGCACCCGGTCCATCCCGCGTCCACGCCGCGAGCGGAAGCCCCTTCCCCCGGAGCCGCCCGCCGACCCGGCCCGCGACGCGGACGCCGCGGCCGGAACGAGCACGGCGGCCGAAACGGGTGCGGCGGTCGACGCGGGGGCCGGTGCGAAGCCGGGCGAGAAGCCGCAGCCCGAACCACACGCGAAGGCGGACGCCGAGCCCGGGTCGAACGACGAGCGTGAGCAGCCGGCCACCGAAGCGGCGGCCGAGGCCGGGGCCGGGGCGGTAACGGCAGAGGCGGCGGCGAAGGCCGGGACGGCGGCCGAGGCCGGCGGGCGACGACGGCGGATGCCGTTCGCGCACGCTGTCCGGGCGCGTCCCCGGCAGGTCGCTGTCGGCGCGGCCCGGGCCACCCGCGCCTGGTCCCGGCGGCCCGGCGGCCGCACCGCGATGCCCGCGCTGTTCCTGCTCGCGCTGGTCGCCGCCGCCGCCACGGCCGGCGCGGTGGTCGTCCCGGCGGCGGTCGGCCGGCCGGAGCCGGTCGCCGACGCCACGCCGTCGCAGAGCGTGCCGCAGACCGCCGCCGCGCCCGCCACACCACCGTTGCCGGACCTGACCGGGTTGCCCGGCGGCGCCGTACCGACCGGCACGCCAGTGCCCGGCACGCCACTGCCCGGTGCGACCACCGCCCCGGTTCTGCCCGCCGGCCGTCCGGCCGACGCGCTCGCCGGCTGGGCGCAGCGGGTCAGCGCGGTGACCGGCATCCCCGTGGTGGCGCTCCAGGCGTACGCCTACGCCGAGCTGGCGCTCGCCCAGACCAACCGGGGCTGCCAGCTGAGCTGGACCACGCTGGCCGCCATCGGGTACGTCGAGTCGCGCCACGGTGCGGCGAACGGCGCCACGCTGCAAGCCGACGGACGGGCCCTGCCGGAGATCAAGGGGCAGCCGCTGGACGGGCAGGGCGGCCGGTCCCGCATCCTCGACACCGACCAGGGGCTGCTCGACGGCGACCGCGTCTTCGACCGGGCGCTCGGCCCGATGCAGTTCATCCCGACCACCTGGCAGGAGATCGGCGGGGACGCCGACGGCGACGGCGTGAAGAACCCGCACGACATCGACGACGCGGCGCTGGCCGCCGGGCTCTACCTGTGCAAGGGCGGTCGGAACATGACCATCCCGGGCGACTGGTGGAGCGCCATCCTCTCCTACAACGACGTGCGTCGGTACGCCCAGGCGGTCTTCGACAAGGCCGACGAGTACGGCAGGCTCAGCCGCAACGTGAGGTGACGGCTCACGTACATTCGCGGACTGAACCCTTCCCCCCGGCTGCCGTTGGCGGCAAGCTAGACGGGTGATGGTGCGCGAGTGGGATCCCCGGACCGCGTCGTCCGCCGAGATCGCATCCCTGCTGGACACGCTGAACGCGGTCCTGGCGGCCGATCTGCCGCAGGATCCGCCATGGCGGGAGAGCTCCCTGCGGGAGTATCTGTCCGAGGTGATGCCCGGCGAGCGGCGGATCTCGTGGGTCGCGCAGGACGACACCGCGCCGGACGGCACGCCCGGCGCGATCCTCGGGCATGTGCATGTGCTGCTGCTCGGCGGGATCGGCGTGCTGGAGGTGCTGGTGCACCCGGCGATCCGGCGCGGCGGGGTCGGCCGTGAGCTGGTGCGGGTGGCCGCCCGCCGGGTCTGGGACGAGGGCTTCCAGTCGATCGGCGTGGAGGTGGTCGGCGACACCCCGGCCGTGGGGTTCTACGAGTCGCTGGGCTTCACCCGGGACTACGTGGAGACCCGCAGCGTGCTCGACCTGCATTCGGTGGACTGGCCGGCGCTCACCGAGATGGCCGCCGGGCTCGGCGCGGGCTACCGCGTGGAGTTCTGGCCGGGTGGCCCGCCGGACGAGCTGATCGAGGCGTACGCGCGGGCCAAGGCCGAGGTGCGCGACTCCGACGACGTGGAGCTGCGGCCCAGCTCCTACGACCCGGACCGGCTGCGCGACAGCCTCGCCACGCTGCACCGGCGCGGCATGAAGCCGTACATCGTGCTGGCGCTGCACGAGCAGACCGGCGAGGTGGCCGGGTTGACCGAGGTGGTCGTGCCGGCGCAGCACCCGACCCGGGCCGACCAGTACGACACGATTGTCGTCCACGATCACCGCGGCTACGGCATCGACCGGGCCATCAAGGCGCGGATGCTGCTGGAGCTGCGCTCGGCCGAGCCCGAGGTGATCGAGGTGCAGACCTGGAACGCGCAGGACAACGAGTCGATGCTGAAGGTGAACGCCGAGTTGGGCTACCGCCCCGACCGCGACTGGTGCGAATACGGTGTGGACGTCGCCGAGCTGGTGCACCGGCTGGACAGTCATCGCTGATCGTTCATCGGCCGGTCATCGACAGGGCTGGACGGCGCACCCACGAGAGCCTTAACGTTCGTTAGTTCATGTCCACCCATCGTGGAGGCCCCATGCGCCCGCGCCGCACCCTCGCCGCGCTCGCGACCACCGCCGCCGTCACCCTCACGGCGATCGCTGTCGCGCCCACCGCGGCCAGCGCCGCGCCCACCGACCTGTTCATCTCCGAATATGTCGAGGGGTCGTCCAACAACAAGGCCGTCGAGCTGTACAACGGCACCGGCGCACCGATCGACCTGGCCGCCGGCGGCTACCAGCTCCAGCTCTTCTTCAACGGCGCCACCACCTCGACGAACGTGGCCCTGACCGGGACCGTCGCCGCCGGTGACGTGTTCGTCTTCGCCGCCGCGTCGGCCGGCCCGGCGATCCTCGCCCAGGCCGACCAGACGTACTCCGGTTCGCTGTTCAACGGCGACGACGCGATAGTGCTGCGCAAGGGTGACGCGGTGGTCGACTCCCTCGGCCAGGTCGGCGTCGACCCGGGCACCGAGTGGGGCAGCGGGCTGACCAGCACCGCGGACAACACGCTGCGCCGCCTGCCCTCTGTGACCGCCGGCGACACCGACCCGGCGGACCCGTTCGACCCGGCCGCGCAGTGGGCCGGCTTCGCCACCGACACCTTCGACGGGCTGGGCAGCCACACCGTCGGCGGCGGCCCGGCCGACCAGCCACCCACGGTGGCCTGCGGCGGCGCGCTGACGCTGTCGGCGGGTGCCACCGCGACCCGCGAGGTGACCGCTACCGACGCCGACGACACGGTCACCGACCTGGCTGTCACCTCGGTCGTGCCGGTGCCGGCGAGCGGCTCGATCAGCCGTACCGCGTTCACCCCGGCGACCGGGGACGGCGGCACGGCCACCGCGACGCTCACCGCCACCGGCCTGCCGGCCGGCGGCTACGCGGTCACCGTGACCTCCACCGACGACGAGGGCGACACCGCCACCTGCACGCTCACCGTGCAGGCCACGAGCGTGCTGTCGATCGGCGAGGTGCAGGGCCGCACCGCCGACGACGAGGACGGCCGCACCGACCGGTCGCCGCTCGCGCCGGCCAGCGGCAACGGCACCAGCTCCACGCTGTACGACGTACGCGGTGTCATCACCGGCATGTCGCTGACCCGCAGTTCCGCCGGAGCCGACCAGTGGGGCTTCTACCTCCAGAGCCGGCTCGGCACCTCCGACGGCGACCCGCTGACCTCCGACGGCCTGTTCGTCTTCATGGGCTCGTTCACCACGCTGATCGGCGGGTACGCCCCGACCGTCGGTGACGAGGTCGTGCTGCGCGGGCGGGTCTCCGAGTACTTCAACCAGACCCAGCTCTCCGGCGCCTCGCTGGTCCGCAAGCTCGACTCCGGCCTCGACGTGGACACCGTCGTCCGGGTCGACGACGCGATCCCGCCGGCCGAGGCGGCCGCCGCCGACCTGTTCTGGGAGCGGCACGAGGGCGAGCGGATGCGGGTACGCGCCGGCAGCGGCGTCTCCGCGCCCCGGCACATCTACTCCTCCACCGCCGACTCCGAGATCTACGTGCTGGACCGCGAGGACCCGATCATGAAGCGGTCCGACCCGTACGCCCGCCGGGTGTTCCGGGACGCCCACCCGCTCGACGACATCCCCGGCACGCTCTTCGACAACGGCAACAACCAGCGGATCCTGCTGGGCGCCGGTGGCGTGAAGGCGACCGCCGGTGACTCCCGGGCGCTGCTGCCCGAGGCGCGCACCTTCGACACGCTCACCGAGGACGCCTACGGCTCCGTCTCGTACGCGTTCAGCAAGTACAGCGTGCAGCCCGAGCAGCTCACCCTGACCGGTGGCACGGACCCGGCCGGAAACCACCCGCCGCAGCCGGCCGACCGCGGCAGTGAGGTGGCGATCGCCACCTACAACGTGGAGAACCTGTACGACTACCGGGACGACCCGTTCGACGGCTGCGACTTCGCCGGCAACACCGGCTGCCCCGGCGTCAACCCGCCGTTCGACTACGTGCCGGCGAGCCCGGAGGCGTACGCGGCGAAGCTGGCCGTGCAGGCCCGGCAGATCGTCAACTCGCTGCACAGCCCGGATCTGATCCTGGTGCAGGAGGCCGAGGACCAGGACATCTGCTCGGTGGTCGACGGCGCACTGGCCTGCGGCGACGCCGACAACGCCGACGGCGCGCCGGACACGGTGCAGGAGCTCGCGCTGGCCATCGCGGCGAACGGCGGCCCGGCCTACGCCGCCGCGTACGACCGGACCGGCGCGGACGCCCGGGGCATCGCCTCGGCGTTCCTGTACCGCACCGACCGGCTGACGCTCGCCCAGGCGACCGCCACGGACCCGCTGCTGGGCTCCGCCCCGACCGTCCAGTACCGCTCGGCGGCGCTGCCCGCGAACGCCGAGGTGCAGAACCCGAAGGCGTTCAACGCGGTGCTGCCGGCCGACGTGGACCGGTCGACCGGGGTGGACGGCAGCAACGTCTACACCCGCGCCGCGCAGGTGGCCCGGTTCACGGTCAAGGCCGCGCCCGGATCGAGCGAGCGGTTCACGCTCTGGGCGGTCGCCAACCACTTCTCGTCCGGGCCGGACAGCCGGGTCGGGCAGCGCCGCGAACAGGCCGCGTACGGGGCGGCGATCGTGCAGGCGGTCGAGGCGAGCGACCCGGACGCCCGGGTGGTCTACGGCGGGGACCTGAACGTCTTCCCCCGCCCCGACGACCCGATCGCCACCGCACAGAACCCGATCCCGTCGGACCAGCTCGCCCCGCTGTACGAGGCCGGGCTGCACAACCTCTGGGACGACCTGGTGGCGGACGCGCCCGCGTCGGCGTACTCGTACACCTTCAGCGGCCAGGCGCAGACGCTGGACAACCTCTTCGTCAACGACCCGATGCACAAGGACCTGGTGCAGGTACGGACGGCGCACGTCAACGCCGACTACCCCACCGACGCGCCGGAGTTGGGTGACCGGGGCGCGAGCGACCACGACCCGCAGGTGGCCCGGTTCCGGTCGCGCGCCTCGCTGCGGGTTGCGGACACCTCGGTCGTCGAGGGCGACAAGGGCACCCGCGCGATGACGTTCACCGTCACCGTGTCCCGCCCGCTCTCCGAACCGGCCCTGATCTGCGCGGCCACCTACGGCAGCACCGCCCTGGCCGGATCGGACTACGACCCGTACGTGGGCTGCCGGTTGCTGGCCGCCGGCCGGACCTCGCTGGAGTTCCCGGTCACCGTGCGCGGCGACCGCAAACGCGAGGCGGACGAGAAGCTCACGCTGTACGTGACCGGGGTCGCGGGCCTGCGGCTCGTCGATCCGTCCGGCGTCGGGACGATCCTGAACGACGACTGAGCGGTGTTCCGCGCGGCGGCCCGTCGATCCCCTCATGGGCGGATCGGCGGGCCGCCGCGGTATCCGCACCGCTGCGGGTCGGGCGGGGGCGGCACGTTCCGGTACTTGGCCACCCGTACCTCCCACTGGCTGCGGCGGCGCAGCCAGTCCCGGACCTCCCGGTTGCGGTAGAAGGTCTCCGGCGGGCGGGCCAGCCCGTACCGGTCGGCCCACCACTCTCCCGGCTCCGGGTCGGTGACCACGTCGAGGTGGGATGGGTACCGCCGGTCCGCGCCGTCACGCAGGTCGGCCCGGTCACGCATGGGCTTGAGCACCCGGCCGGCCTCGTCGACGACCACGAGCCGGAAGCCGGCCGTGCCCACGATGCGCGACAGCATGGCCAGGCTGGGCGTCAGGTTGCCCGCCTCGATCCGCCCGATCGTGCTGGGATGCACCCGGGCGAACCGGGCCAGCTCGCGTTGACTGGCATCGGCCCGGCGACGTACCGCCCGGACGATCCCCGGTGCCGGAAACGGGACGTCGAACGGCTCGGTGAGCAGCGCCGGCCCGCCGTCTCCCGCCGTAGCGGCGGACGCCCGCGGCTCGCTGTCGGCGATGTCTGTCACGCCGCCCACGGTCCCGTCTCCCCCACCGGCCGGGCAACCCCGCTCCCCGCCCCTGTGGAAAACCCGGGATGCGACGTCCGAACCCGCTCCGGCGCCGACCGTCGCCACACACAGAGGGTAACGCTCACTCAGCGTTAAGCGCGCCACCAAAACGAGCGATCCGGCTGCGGCACAAACAAGACTTGAGCGGACATAATACTCGCGTTCGCCGCCGGAGATAGGACCACTTCACCAGACTTTGCTCTGCAGCCACCGAGGCAGCGCTCACGATTCGTGACGGTTGCGCCCATGGCTGCAGAGCAAAGTCGGCGCGGGGTTGGGTGTCCTGCCGCCCGAAAGAACACGCTCAGTTACCACTTTGGGATGTGGACAGCGGAGACCACAACGAGGGGTGAAACCGGAGAACCGGCGAGGCGAGCCCGCCGCTGCCGCACGTGCCGGCAGCAGAGGGGCGGGCGACGCCGGCCGAGCGGCGGTCAGTAGCGCTGGCGCAGCAACTGGGCGGCCTCGACGGCCCAGTAGGTGAGGATGATCTGGGCGCCGGCCCGCCGGATCGAGGTGAGCGTCTCCAGCATCACCCGCTCCCGGTCGATCCAACCGTTAGCGGCCGCGGCCTCGACCATCGCGTACTCGCCGGAGACCTGGTAGGCGGCGACCGGGACGTTCACGGCGGCCCGGACCGCCGACACCACGTCGAGGTAGGGCAGCGCCGGCTTGACCATCACCATGTCGGCGCCCTCGGCCACGTCCAGCTCGACCTCGCGCAGCGACTCGCGCAGGTTCGCCGGGTCCTGCTGGTAGGTGCGCCGGTCCCCCTCCAGCGCGGACTCCACCGCGTCGCGGAACGGGCCGTAGAAGGCGGAGGCGTACTTCACCGCGTACGCGAGCACCGAGACGTCCTGGTGCCCGGCGGCGTCGAGCGCCTTGCGGACCACGCCGACCTGGCCGTCCATCATCCCGGACGGCCCGACCACGTGGACCCCGGCGGCGGCCTGGGCCACCGCCATGTCGGCGTACGCGGCGAGCGTGGCGTCGTTGTCGACCCCGCCGTCGGGGGTGAGCAGGCCGCAGTGCCCGTGCGAGGTGAACTCGTCCAGGCACAGGTCGCTCATCACCACAGTCGAGTCGCCGACCTCGGCGATCACGTCCCGGATCGCCGTGTTGAGCACGCCGGCCGGGTCGAGGCCACCGGAGCCGGTCTCGTCCCGCGTCGCCGGCACCCCGAACAGCATGATCCCGCCGACCCCGGCCTGGACCGCCTCGGCGGCGGCCTTGCGCAGCGAGTCCCGGGAGTGCTGGAGCACCCCCGGGAGCGACGCGATCGCCCTCGGCTCGGTCAGCCCCTCCTTGACGAACATCGGCACGACCAGCTCGGCCGGGTCGACGCGGGTCTCGGAGACCAGCCGCCGCACGGCCGCGTTGCGGCGCAGCCGGCGGGGCCGGATCTCGGGGTACGGCATGACGGGGCCTCCTGTCAGCGGAACCGCAGGGCGGTCGGGCCCTGCACCTTGGAGCCCCGGCGCTGCTTCGCCGGCATCGCGGCGAGCTTCTCCCGCAACTCGACGGCGTAGGCGGCGAGCGCCTCCACCAGGTCGGGCACCGAGGCGTGCGGCGGCTGCACGTCGACGCGCAGGCCGAACTCGGTGGCGGTCTCCGCAGTCTTGGGCCCGATCACTGCAACAACCGTCCGCGCATGCGGCTTCCCGGCGATACCGACGAGGTTCCGCACGGTGGAGGACGAGGTGAACAGCACCGCGTCGAACCCGCCCGACTTGATCGCGTCGCGGATCTCGGCGGGCGGCGGGGCCGCGCGCACGGTCCGGTACGCGGTCACGTCGTCGACCTCCCAGCCCCGCTCGGTGAGGCCGGCGGCCAGCGTCTCGGTGGCGATGTCGGCGCGCGGCAGCAGCACCCGGCCGACCGGGTCGAGGATCTCGTCGTGCGGCGAGAACTCGGCCAGCAGGCCCTCGGAGGACTGCTCCCCGGAGGGGATCAGCTCCGGCTGGATACCGAAGGCGCGGACCGCCTCGGCGGTGGCGTCACCGATGCAGGCGATCTTCACGCCGCCGAAGTGGCGGGCGTCAAGGCCGTGCTCGGCGAACTTCTCCCACACCGCCCGGACCGCGTTCACCGAGGTGAAGATGACCCAGGCGTAACGGCCGTCGACCAGGCCCTTCACCGCCCGCTCCATCTGCGCGGGGGTACGCGGCGGCTCGACCGCGATGGTCGGCACCTCGCACGGGATCGCCCCGTACGCGCGCAGCCGTGCGCTCATCACGCCGGCCTGCTCCTTGGTGCGGGGCACCAGCACCTTCCAGCCGTACAGCGGGCGGTTCTCCCACCAGCTCAGCTTGTCGCGGTCGGTGACGGCCGCGCCGACGGTGAGCACCACCCGGCCGGTGAAGCCGAGTGCCGCCGCGACGAAGGAGTCGACAGTCGACGTGGTGGTGTACTGCGTCTCGCCGGTGCCGTCGCCGGTCACCCCGACCGCCGTGGTGCCGTCGACCCCGGCGGCCAGCAGGCCGTCCCGGACGGCGGCCAGGTCACCGGCGTCCACGGCGAGCGCCAGCGAACCCCGCCCGACGGCGGTGGCGAGCGCCTCGAAGTCCAGCGCGGTGACGTCCTCGATGTCGGCGGCGGTGCGTACGCCCGGCAGCGGGACACCCGCGTAGGTGGCCACGCCCTCGGCCTGGCCGACGCCCGGCACCACCTCGAAGTGCGCGGCGGTACGGGCGACCGCCTGCACCTCCTTGACCACCGAGTCGTGGCCGAACGGGTCACCGGCGACGAGGTGCACGGCGTTCTGCCCGGACCGGGCCGCGGAGATCAGCACCTTCGCCACGTCCCCCGGTACGCCCTCGGCGGGACTGAACTCGGCGTCGGGCCGGGCCTGGGCGCGGACGTGCGCCAGGAGCGACTCGGGTACGCCCCGGTCGTAGACCACCTGGTCGGCCTCGACCAGGGCGTCCAGCGCCCGGCGGGTCAGCAGGCCCGGGTCGCCGGGACCGGCCCCGACGAATGCGATCTGGCCGACGGGCTTACGGGTGCGGGTCATTCTGTGCTCCCAAGTTGCTGGGTCCTCGGGCCGGCCTGAGCGTCCTGGCCGAGGATCGAGTCGGCGCCGAGTTCGAGGAGTTCGGCGGCGAGTGCCTTGCCGATCTCCGCCGCGTCGGCGGGCGTTCCGGTGCGGGACAGCCGGAGGTCACGCGTACCGTCCGGGCTGATCACCGCACCGCGCAGGTAGATCTCCTGATTCACGTCGCCCTCGTCGGTGGGCTCGCCTTCGGCGAGGACGGCGTACGCGGCCACGGGTGCGCTGCACCCTGCCTCCAGGGTGGCCAGCAGCGCCCGTTCCGCGATGACCGCGGCGCGGGACGGTGCGTGGTCGAGCAACGCGAGCAGCTCGATCACGTCCTGGTCGTCGGCCCGGCACTCGACGGCCAACGCACCCTGGGCGGGCGCGGGCAGCATGAGCATCGGGTCGAGCGTCTCGGTGATGACGTCGGCACGGCCGATCCGGTTGAGCCCGGCGCGGGCCAGCACGACGGCGTCGAGGTCGGCGTCCGGACCGAGCACCCGGGCCACCCGGGTGTCGATGTTGCCCCGGATCGGGGTGACCTCCAACTGCATGCCCAGCGCGTGCAGCTGGGCGATCCGGCGCAGCGCGCCGGTGCCGACGCGGGCACCGGGCGGCAGCTCGGCGAGCGTACGGCCGTTCGTCGCCACCAGCGCGTCGCGCGGGTCCTGCCGGGGCGGCACGGCCGCGACGTGCAGGCCGGGTGCCGCCGCGGTGGGCAGGTCCTTGTACGAGTGGACGGCGAAGTCGATCTCACCGGCGGTCAGCGCGTCGCGCAGCGCGGAGACGAACACTCCGACGCCGAGCCGCTGCACCGGGGCGGTGGACCGGTCGCCGGCGGTCACCACCTCGACCAGCTCGACCGGGCGGCCGGTGGCCGCGGTGAGGGCCTCGGCGACGTGGCCGGACTGGGCCATCGCCAGGGCGCTGCCCCGGGTACCGAGGCGAAGGGGGGCGGTCATCGCGCACCTCCGGTGGGCGGGACGTCGGCGGCGTCGAACGACGGCCGGCCGTCGAGGTCGGTGGTGACCACGTCGGGGACGGTGTCGACCGGGGACGTCTGCGGGACGTCCAGGTCGAACAGTTCGCGCAACAGCGCCGCGTACTGGTCGCCGCCGGGCTCGGCGGCGAGCTGGCGGACCCGTACGGTCGGCTGGTGCAGCAGCCGCTGCACGACCCGGTGCACGGTGCGGGCTACCTCGGCGCGCTGGTCCTCGCTGAGGTCGGGACGGCGCTGGCCGAGCCGGCGCAGCTCGGCGGTGACGACGTCCTCGGCCCGGCCGCGCAGGGCGGCCACCGTCGGCGCGACGTCGGCGCCACGCAGCCAGCTCAGGAACGCCTCGACCTCGCCGGCCACGATCCGGGCCACCTCGGCGGCGTCGGCGGCGGCCGGTCCGTCGGCGAGCACGGCGGCCATCCGGTCGATGTCGATCACCTCGACGCCGGGCAGCTCGGCGACGCCGGGCTCGACGTCGCGCGGGACGGCCAGGTCGAGCAGGACCAGCGGGCCCCGGTCGGCGTCCCGGTGGGCCAGCGCCCGGGTCACCACGTCGCGGGTGAGCACCGGCTCGGTGGCGGCGGTGGCGGCGACCACGACGTCGACGGCGGCGAGCGCGGTGATCAGCTCGGCCATCGGCACGGCGGACGCGCCGTACGACTCGGCGAGCCGGACGGCACGGGCGGCGCCCCGGTTGGTCACGGTGAGCGGGCCGGCGCCCAGCCGGGACAGCGTGGCCACGCCCAGCGAGCCCATCGCACCGGCGCCGACCACCATGGCGGGCCGGCCGGTCAGGTCGCCGTCGAGCAGCTCGGCGGCGAGGTCGAGGGCGGCGGTGACGACGCTCTGCCCGGCCCGGTCGATGTTGGTCTCGGCGTGCGCGCGCTTGCCGACCCGCAGCGCCTGCTGCATCAGCTCGTGCAGCAGCCGGCCGGCGGAGTCGGCGCCACCGGCGGAGTGGTAGGCGTCGCGGAGCTGGCCGAGGATCTGCGCCTCGCCCACCACCATCGAGTCGAGACCGGCGGCCACCCGGAAGACGTGGTCCACCGCCGCGGCGTCGTAGTGCACGTAGAGGTGCGGGGCGAGCGCCGCCGGCTGGCAGCCGGCCTGGTCGGCCAGGACCGCGCAGATGTCGCCGAGCCCGCCGTGGAACCCGGAGACGGCGGCGTAGACCTCCACCCGGTTGCAGGTGGAGACCAGGACGGCCTCGGCGACGTACGGCTGGGCGATCAGGCGGTCCAGCGTGCGGGTGAGATCGGCGGGCGGGACGGCCAGTTGTTCCAGGGTGGCGACCGGGGCGGTGCGGTAGGACGCGCCGACGACGAGCAGTTTCACGTGCCGATCGCCTCCTGGGTCTCGGTTGCCGCGAGTCCGCCGGGCAGGGCGGTGAGGGCGGACCCGCCGGTGGCGGGGAGCGCGGTCAGCGACGCCTTGCGGTGCTCGTGGAAGGACAGGATCTGCAGCTCGATGGCGAGGTCGACCTTGCGCACGTCGACCCCGTCCGGAACCGAGAGTACGCAGGGCGCGAAGTTGAGGATGCTCGTCACGCCGACGGCGACCAACTGGTCGGCGACCGCCTGGGCGGCCGGGGCCGGGGTGGCGATGACGCCGATCGAGATCGACTCCTCGGCGACGATGTCGGGCAGCTCGTCGACGTGCCGTACGACCAGGCCGTTGATCTCCTCGCCGACGCGGGACCGGTCGGCGTCGACCAGCGCGGCGATGCGGAATCCGCGGTTGGCGAAGCCGTCGTAGCCGGCCAGGGCGTGACCGAGGTTACCCACGCCGACGAGCGCGACGGCCCGGCACTGGGTGAGCCCGAGCACAGAGGAGATCTGGTCGATCAGCAGCGCGACGTCGTAGCCGACCCCCCGGGTGCCGTACGAGCCGAGGTGGGACAGGTCCTTGCGGAGCTTCGCGGAGTTGACGCCGGCGGCGTTCGCGAGGCCCTCACTGGACACCGTCTCGTGCCCGGAGTCGGCGAGCGCGTGCAGCGCACGCAGGTATTCCGGGAGCCGGGACACGGTCGCCTCGGGCAGGTCCGGAAGCGCCGGTATGGCACCGGTGCGATCGGGCGCGCCTGGTTGACGGTGCTGGCTCATGAGACTCCGTGCGGTGCGATCCTCGACCAGCGACGGGGGCCGGTCGTTTCGGGACTCCCGCTGGCGACCGAGATTGCCGGCTGTGCTAGCAGGGCGCGTCGGAACTACAGAGTAGGTGTTTGTGAAGGGGTGCACAAATCGCGATCTTGAAAGCTCGCGACGCGCCTTCACCTGCCCCTCCATTCCCGCAAGATCGATCAACCGCGTCCGTCGGCGGCGCGTGGCGATTATTGCTCATTCCAGACTTCTCTGACCAATCGCGCGCGGGTCGTAGCGCTCCGTGACCGGCGCGGCGAGGCGAGTCTCACGTTTTCGAGTAGGGAGAACCCCACCCCGAAGAGGCCCGCGTGCGGGATGGGTCGGCGGGGCACGCGCCCATAGCCTCGAACCATGACCGCCGTACCACTGGCCACCGCGCCCACACCGCTGTCCCCCGTTCACGGGCTCCTGCGCCGCCTCGCCCGCGACTCCACCTACGTACTGGTGGGTTTCCCGCTGGCGATCGTCAGCTTCGTGCTCGCGGTGGTGGGGATCGCACTGAGCGCCGGGCTGCTGGTGACCACGCTCGGACTGCCGATCCTCGCCGGCTTCCTCTACGCGGCCCGGGGACTGGCCGACATCGAGCGGCTCCGGCTGGCCGGGGTGCTGGACCGGCCCCGGGTACGCCCGGTCTACCGCACGCCGGAGCCGGGCGCGCGGTTCTGGCGGCGGGTGTTCACCCCGATCCGGGACGCGCAGTCGTGGCTCGACCTGCTGCACGCGTTCGTCCGGCTGCTGGTGGCGGTGCCCACGTTCGTGCTGCTGGTGGTCTGGTGGGTGCTGGCGCTGGGCGGCACGCTCTACATCACCTACGACTGGGCCATCCCGCGCGGCGTCGACGACCAGGACCTGAGCCAGCTCCTCGGGATGGGTGACGGCGCGGGGGCGCGGATCACGCTGAACACCGCTATCGGGCTGTTCGCCCTGTTCACGCTTCCGCTGGTGGCGCGCGGCTGCGCCCGGCTCCAGGCCGGGCTGGCGTACTCGCTGCTCACCGGCGTGGCCGAGATGCGGCAGCGGATCATCACGCTGGAGGAGCAGAAGCGGGCCGCCGCCTCGGCCGAGGCGGTCGCGCTGCGCCGCCTGGAACGCGACATCCACGACGGCCCGCAGCAGCGGCTGGTCCGGCTCGCCATGGACCTCGGCCGGGCCCGCCACCAGCTCGCCGCCGACCCGGAGGCGGCCCGGCAGACGCTCGACGAGGCGGTCGCGCAGACCCGGGAGACGCTCGACGAGCTGCGCGCCCTGTCCCGGGGCATCGCGCCGCCGATCCTGGTCGACCGGGGCCTGCCCAGCGCGCTCGCCGCGCTCGCCGCCCGCGCCCTGGTGCCCACCGAGCTGACCGTGGACGACGACCTGGGCACCGCCGCCGGGCGGCTCGACCCGGGGCTGGAGAGCACCGCGTACTTCGTGGTGGCCGAGGCCCTGACGAACGTCTCGAAGCACAGCCGGGCGACCGCCTGCCGGGTGGAGGTCACCCGGAAGGTGGGCCGGCTGGAGATCACCGTCGCCGACGACGGCGCGGGCGGCGCGCACCTCGCCAAGGGGCACGGGCTCAGCGGCATCGCCGACCGGGTCCGGGCGGCGGGCGGCACGCTGGCGGTGGAGAGCCCGGCCGGCGGCCCGACCCGGATCCACGCCGAACTGCCGAGGTGAGCCGGGTCGCCGCGCGTGACGCGGCGCGCGCCCGGCATCCGGGCCGCCGGGCGGGTGCCGGGTCGGGGCGTGATAGACACCGGACCCATGCGGGTGGTGATCGCGGACGACGCCGTACTGCTCCGGGAGGGGCTGGTCCGGCTGCTGACCGAGTACGGGCACGAGGTGGTGGCGGCCGTCGGTGACGGTGTCGCGCTGGTCGAGGCGGTAGTGGCGCACCGGCCCGACGTCTCGGTGGTGGACGTGCGGATGCCGCCGTCACACACGGACGAGGGGCTGCGCGCCGCGGTGGAGGCCCGCCGCCGGGTGCCGGGTACGCCGATCCTGGTGCTGTCCCAGTACGTCGAGGTGTCGTACGCCGACGACCTGCTGGACACCGCGGGCGGGACCGGCGGCGGGATCGGCTACCTGCTCAAGGACCGGGTCGCCGCGATCGACGAGTTCCTGGACGGCCTGGCCCGGGTGGCCGCCGGCGGCACGGTGCTCGACCCGGAGGTGATCAGCCAGTTGCTGGTCCGGCGGCGGCGCGACGACCCGCTGGGATCGCTGACCCCGCGCGAGCGCGAGGTGCTGGCGCTGATGGCCGAGGGCCGCTCGAACACCGCCATCGCGCGGACGCTCGTGGTGAGTGACGGCGCGGTCGAGAAGCACGTCCGCAACATCTTCACCAAGCTCGACCTGCCCCCGGACGCGACCACCCACCACCGCCGCGTCCTGGCCGTCCTGGCCCACCTGCGCGCCTGACCGGGCCGGTCAGGCCAGCGTGCGGGCCAGTGTCACCGCGTCGGTGAGCGTGTCGGCGGCCGGGTGGCCGCTGTCGCGCAGCCGGTCCGGGTCGGAGAGGCCGCCGGTGTAGAGGACGCAGCGGGCGCCGACAGAGGCGGCCGCGTCGGCGTCGTCGAGCGAGTCACCGATCAGCACCACCTCGTGCCCGCCCAGCCCCAGCTCGGCCAGGTGCTTCTCCAGCCACTCGGCCTTGTGCCCGCCGCCGACAGTGGCGCGCAGCCCGTCCACCCGGCGGAAGTGCGGGGTCAGCCCGTACGTGTGCACGGTCGGCACCAGCTCGTCGTGGAACCACATGGACAGCAGGGACTGGCTGCCCTCCCACGCCTCGATCGCGGCGGTGGCGTCGGCGGCCAGGGCGCAGGTGGTGAGCCCGGCCCGGTACGCGTCGTGGAAGACCCGGTCCAGCGTCCCGAACGACTCGGCGTCCACGGCCCGGCCGAGCATCTCGGCGTAGTAGTCGGCGATCGGCCGCCGGAACCGCACCCGGTGCTCGGCCGCGGTGACCGCCGGCCCGCCGGCGCTGGCGAAGGCGACGTTGGTGGCCCGGACCACCAGGTCGAGGTCGTCGAGGAGCGTTCCGTTCCAGTCCCACACGAGGTGGCGTCGCATACCCGTCACCCGAGCACTCTAAGGCTAGAGCTGCGGCGTGGTCAGATCGCGCAGCAGCCGGTCCTCCTCGACCCGCCAGTAGCCGTGCTCCTTGCCGTCGAGCAGCACCACCGGCAGCCGGTCGCCGTAGTCGCGCTCCATCTCCAGGTCGCCGGTGACGTCCCGCTCCACCCAGCGGTCGCCGGTGACCGCCACCACCCGGTCGAGCGCGGCCTTCGCGTCGTCGCACAGGTGGCAGCCGGGCCGGGTGATCAGGATGAGCCTCGGGTCACTGGACATCGGTTACCTCCGTGCGGATCTCGGTCGGCGGCGCCGGCGACGGGACGCGGGCGCCGGGCGCGGCTCGGCCTTGCGCGCCTTCCCGGTCGCCGGGTGCGGCGGGCTGCCGACGAACTCGACTGCGGTCGGGCACTCGAACCGGGCCAGGTTACGCGCGCGGCGGGCGCGCCGTGTCCGCCGGGCCATGCCGGACACGCCCGCCGGGTCCCCCGCACGGGACTGCAATTGCCGTAGCGTGGGATTCCCTGCCACGGGACGAGGATCTCCACAGGTGTCCGGCGGACAGCCCGAGATGAGCCCACCGCACCACCCCCGCGACACGCCGAGCGAAAAGAAAATCGGCTCCGACCAGGACTTTCCACTGCGGACCAGGTTCCGGCGCGAAAGTCAACCACGCGCGACGGACAACCGGTCCGCCATGTGTGCGACCTGGCGGGAAATACTTCCGCTCTGTGTAACGGACTTGCCACGCGTGGGTGACGTTGGCCCTATCATCACTCGGGTCGGCTCACCCCATTTGCCGTGAGTCGACACCCCTCAGCCCGAGGAGGCCCCCGTGCCGTTGAGCGCATTGGACCAGCACCTCAAGGGGATCTGCCGCGCGTCGGCACGTCCCGACCCGGCCGTGCCCGACCGGGTGCCACCCGGTCCTCCGGCGCCACCATGGCCCGCGGCACGGTCACTGTCCGCTCGGACCGGGGAGGCGCGGTGACCACCTTCGGGTACGCCGAACGACCATCCGGTGTCACCGGCCCGGCCCAGCGCAACCCGCTCAACGAGCGCGCCGACCCCGGCCCCCGGGGCGCCGACGGCCAGCTCGCGGTCCGCGGCGAGGGCTGGCGGGCACGCAGCCGCACGCACCACACGAACGAGGCGCCACCGAGACCCGCGGCGCCCGGCGGCAACGCGAAGCCCGCGACCGGCCGCCTGGGCAGCCCGACCCGCCCGGCCATGCCCGCCCAGGCGCGACGCGGCGACGCGGCGACCGGGAGTGAGCCGTCCGCCGCCGAGACCGCGATCCTGCCGGCGGTGACCACAGGCGACACCGCCGTCCTGCCGGCCGTGCCGGCCGCCGCGCCCACCACCGGCTTCCCCAGCCGCCCCGACCCGTCCGACCCGGCGACCGAGGTGTGGACGCTCGTCGAGCGCGCGCAGGCGGGCGAGTCCGAGGCGTTCGGGCTGATCTACGACAGGTACGTGGACACCGTCTTCCGGTTCGTCTACTTCCGGGTCGGCAACCGCCAGCTCGCCGAGGACCTCACCTCCGACACGTTCCTGCGGGCGCTCAAGCGGATCGGCAGCTTCACCTGGCAGGGGCGCGACCTCGGCGCCTGGCTGGTCACCATCGCCCGCAACCTGGTCGCCGACCACTTCAAGTCCGGGCGCTACCGGCTGGAGGTCACCACCGGTGACGTCCTGGACGCCGACCGGGAGGACCGCGGGCCGGAGGGCAGCCCGGAGGCCGCGGTGGTGGAGCACATCACCAACGTCGCCCTGCTCACCGCCGTCAAGCAGCTCAACCCGGAGCAGCAGGAGTGCATCGTGCTGCGTTTCCTCCAGGGCTTCTCGGTGGCCGAGACGGCCCGCGCCATGGGCAAGAACGAGGGCGCCATCAAGGCCCTCCAGTACCGGGCGGTCCGGGCGCTGGCCCGGCTGCTGCCCGACGGTTTCCACTCCTGACCTGTCGTACCCTCCCGGCGCACGGACGCCGGGCGGTGTCGCATGCCCGACGTGCCCGCTCGCCCCTCACTCCCGGTGATTTCTTCCGCCGTCCCGGCCGTAACCGGCGACCGGCGCGGTCCGTTTCTCCGGGTGCGACCAGTGGTTGTCCCGGCGTCCCCCGGGCCACCCGGTCCGGCGGGTCAGGTCGGCCGTCCCGGTCGGCCCTGGGCCACACGCTGCCACCGGTCGCTGGTGACGACGACGGCCGTCCGGCCGTGACCAGCGAGAGGGGGTGCCGCGGTGGACAGCGACCTCTTCTCCCGTCGGCGAGCCGAGCGCTTCGCGCAACTCCTCGACGAGGCCAACGGCGGGCGCCGGCACCACGTCCGGTCCAGGGCGGACGACGAACTCGCCGCGCTCGTCGAGGTGAGCCGCCGGCTCACCGCAGACCGGCCCGACGTCGAGGTGGACGCCGAGTTCCGTACCGGCCTGCGGGCGATGCTCGTGGCCACCGCCGAGCGCGAGGGCGTCGGTGCCCCGGCCAAGACCGCCACCACCGGGGTACGCGGCACGCTGCTGCCCGCCATCACCGGCCGCCGGGCGCGGGCCCGGGGAGCGATCCTGGTCGGCGTGGCCGCCGGGGCGATAGCCCTCTCCGGCATCTCCGCCGCGAGCGAGAACGCGCTGCCCGGCGACGCCCTGTACGGCATGAAGCGCTCCACCGAACGCGCCCAGCTCGCGCTCGCCAGCTCGGACATCGGCCGTGGGCAGCTCTTCCTCGACTTCGCCCGCACCCGGCTCGACGAGGCCGCCTCGGTGCGCGACGACCGGGTCGGCTTCAGTGCCGTCCTCGACGACATGGACGCGGACACCCGCCAGGGCGTACGCCTGCTGACCACTGTCGCCGCGCAGCGCTCCGACCCGACGGCGCTGGACGCGGTGGACACCTTCCTGGCCGGCCAGCGCCGGGTCGTCAGCGGCCTGCTCGACCGGCCCGACCACGCCGACCGCGAGCGCACCCGCCGCTCCCTGGCACTGCTCGACGCGGCGGGCAAGCGCGCGGACGCGCTCCGCGAGGCGATCGCCTGCGGGCTGCCCGCACCGCGGGCCAGCGACACGCTCGGGCCCGCTCCGGCCACCTGCCCGGCCGACCGCTGAGCGGCGGACGCCTATCGCGCCACACTTCTCCCGGCGGGCACCCGGCCGCCACACGGTGCCGGATACGCTCGACGAGGAGGGCGCACGCCGTCGTCGAGGCAGGGAGGTCACCGTGGCCGGAAGCCGGAAGGTGACCGTCAGCACCGACGCGCACGGGCACACCGCGGGCTGGTCGGAGACCCCGTCGGCACCGGCGACCACAGTCACGCCGGACCCGACCGCCGCCGCGTTCTTCGACGTCGACAACACGATGATGCAGGGCGCCTCGATCTACTGGTTCGCCCGCGGGCTGGCCGCCCGGAAGTACTTCACCACCGGTGACCTGGCCCGGTTCGCCTGGCAGCAGGCGCGGTTCCGGCTGCTCGCCACCGAGCACGCGGGCGACATGTCGCAGGCCAAGGAGGCGGCGCTCGCCTTCGTCCAGGGCTGGCGGGTGGACGACATCGAACGCCTCGCCGACGAGATCTTCGACGAGCTGATGGCGCCGCGCATCTGGGCCGGCACGCGCCGCCTGGCCCAGCGTCACCTCGACGCGGGCGAGCGGGTCTGGCTGGTCAGCGCCGCCCCGGTGGAGATCGGCCGGGTGATCGCGGCCCGGCTCGGCCTGACCGGCGCGATCGGCACGGTGGCCGAGGTGGTCGACGGCGCGTACACCGGGCGGCTGGTCGGCGACCTGATGCACGGGCCGGCGAAGGCCGAGGCGGTCACCCAGCTCGCCGCCGTGGAAGGGCTGGACCTGACCCGGTGCGCGGCCTACAGCGACTCGGCGAACGACCTGCCGATGCTCTCCGCCGTCGGCCGTGCGGTGGCGGTCAACCCCGACCCGGCGCTGCTGCGGCAGGCCCGCGAGCGGGGCTGGGACGTGCGCGACTTCCGCACCGGGCGGCGGGCCGCACGCATCGCCGTCCCCTCCACCGCGGCGGCCGGGCTGCTCGCCGGAGCGGTCACCGCCGGCCTGGCGCTGCACCGGCGCCGCCACCGCGACGCCTGAACCGGCTCAGGGGCCGAACGGGTCCGGCCGACGTTCGAGCAGCTTGTGCAGCGTCTGCTGGATCGTCTCCCGCACCTGGTCGGCGAGGTTGAACACCACAAGCGGGTCGTCGGCGGCGTCCCGCAGGTGCGCGGTCGGGATCGGCGGGCAGAACTCGATCAGCCACTTGCTCGGCAGCGGCACCATGCCCAGCGGCCCCAGCCAGGGGAACGTCGGCGTGACCGGGAAGTACGGCAGTTTGAGCAGCCGGGCCAGCGGCTTGATGTCGGCCAGCATCGGATAGATCTCCTCGCCGCCCACTATCGCCACCGGCACGATCGGCGTGCCGGTGCGCAGCGCGGCGGAGACGAACCCGCCCCGGCCGAAGCGCTGGAGCTTGTAGCGGTCGGCGTAGAGCTTGCCGACGCCCTTGAAGCCCTCCGGGAACACGCCCACCAGTTCGCCGTTGCCGAGCAGCCGCTCCGCGTCCGGGTTGCACGCGACGGTGCCGCCGGTCTTGCGCGCTATCTCCGAGACGACGGGCATCCGGAAGACCAGGTCGGCGCCGAGCAGCCGCAGGTAGCGGTGCGCCGGGTGCCGGTCGTGCAGTGCGGTGGAGAGGATCAGCGCGTCGAGCGCCACAGTGCCGGAGTGGTTGCCGACGACCAGGCCGGCGCCGTCGGCGGGCACGTGCTCGAGGCCGGTGACCTCGGTGCGGAACCAGTCCCGGTAGAGCAGCCGGACCAGCGGGTGGACCACCGCGTCGGTCAGGTCGGGGTCGAAGCCGAACTCGTCCACCTCGTAGTCGCCGGCCAGCCGCCGCCGCAGGAACGCCAGCCCCTTGGCCACCCGGCGGTCCCACTGGTCCCCCGGCCGGTCGGCCACCGCCGGCCCCGACGGCGCGGCGTCGGTCGACGCCTCGTCCGCGGGTGCCTGCGGCGCGACGGCCTTCTTCGCCACGGCCTTCTTGGCGACCGTCTTCTTCGCCACAGTCTTCTTCGCGGCCTGGTGCGGCGTGGCCGGGCCCGGAACGCCCGCGCCGGCGGCGACGCCCGGCTCGTCGGCGGAGGTGTCCGGCTCGTCCGGCGGCGCCGCCGGGCGGGCGGACGGCGCGGTCACCCGCCGGTGCCCGTTGCGCCGCGCCGGCTCCGCGCCCGGATCCGGCAACTCCAGCGGTACGTCGTAGCGCGCGTCACGCCGCTCGTCGGGGCTGCTCACGAACGCTCCCGTACGGTCGACCGGACCTGCCTGATGCTCTCCAGCACCAACTGCTCGGCGGCGGCCAACTGGTCGCGGGTGACCACGACGCCGCCGTGGTGGGCGCGGATGAAGTCCTCGAACGCGGCGGCGGTCGAGCGGGGCGTGAAGCCGTACTCCCGCTCCAGTCGGCTGGTGTCCACCACCCGACCGTGCACGAAGAGATCCACCTGGTCCAAGCCGTACCGGCCGAAGCCCAGACTGCGGGCCACCGCGGCGACCCCGGCCAGCCCCGGTTCCAGGACCGGCACCGCCACCCGACCGGCCCGGCGGATCGCCTGCGACAGCGACAGCACCCCCGGCCCGGCCACGTTGTAGGTGCCCGGGTGGTCCTCGGCGACGGACCGGTGCAGCACCTCCAGCGCGTCGTCGAAGTGCACGAACTGCAGGCGCGGGTCGCGGCCGAAGACGGTGGGCACCACGGGCTGGGAGAAGTAGCGGGTGAGCGTGGTGTCGGCGGCGTACCCGATGAACGGCGCGAACCGCAGCACCGTCGCGGTGACGTCGGGACGGCGGCGGCGGAACCCGCGGACGTACCCCTCGATGTCGAGTATGTCGCGGCCGAAACCGCCGCGCGGCACCTCGCGCGGCTCGGTCTCCTCGGTGAAGACGGCCGGATCCCGGAACGACACCCCGTACGCGGCGGTGGACGAGCGGACCACGAGCTTGCGCAGCCGGGGCGCGCGCTGCGCGGCGGCGAGCAGCTGCATGGTGCCGATGACGTTCTGTTCCTTCATCCCCGCCCGGCCGCCCTGCTGCGGGTCGGGGGCGCTGACCAGCGCCAGGTGCACCACCGTGTCGACGTCGAGGTCGAGCAGGAGGCCACCGAGCGAGTCGAGGTCCAGGCGGATCCGCTCGACGTCGGAGAGCAGGTCGGCCAGCTCGGGGTTGGGCGGCGCCGGGTCGACGCCGATGACGCGCTCGATCCGCTCGTCGGCGGCGAGCCGGGCGGCCACGTGGGCGCCGAGCCAGCGACCGACCCCGGTCACGACGACGACCCCCGGGGCACCGGAGGTGTCACCGGGGGTCATGTCGAGCGCCTAGCGCGGCAGGCGGGATCGAGCCGGGACGTCCACGGCCTGATCACCTGAGCCTCCGAGGGTCGACAGTTGGCAAGTGGTGCCGGGTGCCGGGCCGGAGCCCGGCCCGGTCACTTGCCGAGACGGCGACGCTGGACGCGGGTCTTGCGCAGCAGCTTGCGGTGCTTCTTCTTAGCCATGCGCTTGCGGCGCTTCTTGACCACCGAGCCCATACGACAGCCTTTCGATGCAACGTGCGGGGCGGACCGGAGAACACCACCGCGAGGTGGCATCCTGACCGCTTGCGGACAACGGACCGGACCAGCGTGGTGGGCAGGGCACACCAGAGGGCGATCACGGTCGTGGTCCAGCCTAACCGGAGTGCGTCAGCAGGACCAACGCGCCCCCGTCGATGCCCCTTTCGTCGCACTCGGGCGGACCGGGCGCCGAGGGCTCAGGCGGACTCCTGGAAGGCGCCCCTGAGGTATTCGTGCACGGCGTGCTCGGGCACCCGGAACGACCGGCCAACCCGCACCGCGGTCAGCTCACCGCTGTGCACGAGACGGTAGACGGTCATCTTGGAGACCCGCATGACCGTCGCCACCTCGGCGACGGTCAGGAACCTGACATCCGACAGTCGTGCGTCGGACTGCGACCCGGCCATGGCTCACCGACCCATTCCCGTGCCCGGCGCGTGTCACCGGGCAGGTGCTTCCGCCTCGACGAGCGACGCGCGTGTTACCAGTACGGTAGCGGGACGGCTGTGACCTGCGCGATCCCTTCCACCCTTTGATCATGGCGGGACAGCCGTTCACCCGATGTCCACCAGGGCTTTTTCGCCCGGACGGGTGTCTCGTCCGAATCCGCCACCGGTGTTCACTCGGCGCGCAGCGCCACCACCGGGTCGAGCCGTCCGGCCCGCTGTGCCGGCACCACGCCGAAGACGATGCCGACCGCCGCGGAGACGCCGAACGCCAGCGCCAGCGACCACCAGGTGATCGCCGCCGGGATCGGCGAGAACGCGTCCACGAGCAGCGCGGTGCCCACGCCCAGCGCCATCCCGGCCAGGCCGCCGACCGAGGTGAGCAGCACCGCCTCCAGCAGGAACTGCACGCCGATGTCGCGAGGGCGGGCGCCCACCGCCTTGCGCAGGCCGATCTCGCGGGTCCGCTCGCGTACCGAGACCAGCATGATGTTCGAGACGCCGACGCCGCCGACCAGCAGCGAGATGCCCGCGATGGCGGCCAGTACGCCGGTCAGGACGCCCAGGATGTCGCCGAGCACACCGAGGATCTGCCGCTGGGTGACGGCGCTGAACTCGGTGTCCGGGTGCCGGCGGGACAGCTCCGCGACGATCCGGTCGCCGAGTTCGTCGATCCGTTCCCGGTCCGGTGCCTTGACCGCGATGCCGTCGATGCGCTGCGTGCCCCAGAGCCGTTGCGCCGCCGTCACCGGTACGTGCACCTCGTCGTCCCGGTCCACGCCGAGGCTCTGGCCGAGCGGGGCGAAGACGCCGATCACCCGGAACCGCACACCGGCCAGCGTGACCTGCTGGCCGAGCGGGTCCCGGTCGGGAAAGAGCGCCCGGGCCACCGAGTCGCCGAGCACCGCCACCCGGCGGCTGGTGTCCACGTCCGCCCCGGTGAGGTAGCGGCCCCGCGACAGCGACCTGGTGAACACCGACGGGGTGGTCTCCAGCACGCCCTGCACCGTAGTGAAGTCGGACCGGTTGCCGGCCCGCGCGGTCGCGCCGGAGGCCACCGTGACGGCGACCCGGCCGGGGTCGCCGACCACCCGGGAGACCGCGTCGGCGTCGCCGAGGTCCAGCGGCGACACCACAGGCGCGTTGCCCACCTCGATGCGGCCCGGCACCACCAGCAGCAAATTCGATCCGAGTCCTTCGACCTGCTGCTCGACCTGCTGTTTCGTGCCGGTGCCGATGGCCACCAGGATCACCACCGAGGCCACCCCGATGATCACCCCGAGCATGGTGAGCAGGCTGCGCAGCCGGTTGGCCCGCAACGCGTCCGACGCCACCCGCCACGCCTCGGCAAGCCTCATCCGGCGCCGCCCTGTCGGCGGCGGCCCTCGGCCGGTAGGCGCTCCTCGGCCCGCGGAAGGCGCCCGGTGGCCCCGATGGCGCCACCGGGGCCACCGGACGGGTGCCCCGGGCCGCTTCCGGACGCGGACCGGGGCTCCGCGCTGGGAGCGGGGTCCAGTGTCGCAGGTCCGCCGGATCCGTCCGACAGCGGTCGATCATGAGCGCTGTCGGACCGGATCAGCCCGTCCCGTACCGCTATCCGCCGGTGTGCCCGGGCAGCCACCTCCTGGTCGTGGGTCACCATCACCAGCGCCACCCCGGACTCGGCGTTCAGCCGTTCCAGCAGCTCCAGCACCGCCTCGCCGGTGGCGCTGTCCAGGTTGCCGGTCGGCTCGTCGGCGAGCAGCACCGCCGGTTCGGTGACCAGCGCCCGGGCGATCGCCACCCGCTGCTGCTCACCGCCGGAGAGCTGGTTGGGCCGGTGGTGCAGCCGGTGGCCGAGCCCGACCCGGCCCAGCATCGCCGCCGCGCGCTCCCGCCGCTGCCGCGCCCCGACACCCCGGTAGACCAACGGCAACGCCACGTTGTCCACTGCCGACGTACGGGCCAGCAGGTGGAACGCCTGGAACACGAAGCCGATCGTCTCGTTGCGCAGCGTCGCCAGCTCCGGCGCGGTGAGCGTGGTCACGTCCCGCCCGCCGATCACCAGCCGGCCGCCGCTGGGCCGGTCCAGCCCGCCGAGCAGGTGCATCAGCGTCGACTTGCCCGAGCCGGACGGCCCGATCACCGCCACGTACTCGCCCTGGTCGATGGTGAGCGACACCCCGCGCAGCGCGGACACCGACACCCCGTCCAGCTCGTACGTGCGCCAGACGTCGACCGCCTCGACCGCCGGTACGGTCACGGCAGCTCCTGGCCGTCGCGCACCTGGTCGGCGCCGCGCACCACCACCCGGTCACCGGCCCGTACGCCGTCGACGATCTGCACCAGGTCCTGCCCCTGCACGCCGACCGTCACCGGCACCCGGTCGGCCCGGCCGTCGCGCAGCACCCAGACCGCGTCCCGCCCGTCGGCGGAGAACACCGCCGACGCCGGCACCGCCACCGCGTCGGCCGCCTCCCGCACCCGCAGCCGCACCACGGCGTTCATGCCGGGGCGGGGCGCCGGCGCGGCCTCGGCCTCACCGAGGCGGCCGGCGCCCAGGTCGAGCCGGACCCGGTAGGTGACGCCGCCCCGGGCCGAACTGCTCGGCAGCACGTCGACCGACCGCACCGTCGCCTCGTACGTCGCGCCGGTCACCGCGTCCAGCTCGACCGACGCGGGCACCCCGGCCCGGACCAGCAGCACGTCGGTCTCGTCCACCTCGGCGAGCAGGCCGAGCCGGCCGATGTCCACGACGGTGAGCACCGGGGTGCCGGCGGTGACCCGGCCCCCGGCCGGAATCGCGTCGTCAACGCCCGGCGGCGGACCGCCCTGCCCGCCACCGCCCAGCGCCGACGGGTCGAGACCGGGCACCCCGGCGCCACCCGCCGCACCGAGCAGCCCGGCCAGGTCGGCCGGCGCCGCCGACCGGGTGCCGCCCGGCTGCACCACACCGGCGATCGGGGCGCGCAACGTCAGCGCGTCCACAGTCGCCTTCGCCAGGTCGTACGCCTGCTGGGCCTGGAGTCGTTGCGCGGCCGACAGCGCGCCGACGGCGCTGTTCAGGCCGGCCACCCCGCGCTGCACCTGCGCGACGGCCCGGTCGGCGGCGCGGGCAGCCGACTCGTACTGTCGCTGCGCCGACTGGACCTGGAGCAGCAGCGCCGCGCGTACCCGCGGGTCGCCGACCCTGCCGGCGGCGGTGCGGGCGGCGGCGAACGCCTCGTCGGCGGCCCGGTCGGTGCCGCGCCGGCTGCCGCCCAGGTCGCCGGTGCCGGTGCCCCGCCCGGCCCGCTTCGCCGCGCGCAGCGCGTCCCGCGCCTTCGCCAGGCGGTCCCGGGCCGACGGCGAGTCGATCACCGCGAGCACCTGCCCCCGGGCCACCCGCTGTCCCGGCTGCACCCGCAGGCGGGCGAGCGTGCCGTCGGCGGGTGCGGTGAGGGTGGCCGCGGCTCGCGCGGTGACGGTGGCCGGAGCGTCGATCACCTCGCTCACCGGCGCGCGGGAGACCTGGGCGACCGTCACCGCCGGGGCGTCGTCGCCGCAGGACGCGGCGGTCGTGCCGGTCAGCGCGACGACGGCGAGCACCGCGGTGACGAGACGGGGGCGGCGGGCCGCGGGCAGCCGCGGCGAGGAGGTGCGGGCCACCCGGCCCATGCTACGACCCGTCGACAGACGTCGACGTGTCAGCCGACCACGCCACGCACATAGGCCACGCAGTCGTCGTGCAGCATCGACCACGGGTCGCCGAACACCTCGTCGGCGGCCTGCGCCGGGGACCGGCCCTGGTGCACGACGGCCCGGTAGAAGTCCAGCATCCGCTGTTCGCCGTACCTGTCGACCAGATGGCGTACGGCCAGGTAGCTGACGCCGTAGGCACCGCCGACCCGGTCGTCGCCGGCGTCGTCGGCAGGCGCCACCGCGTCCAGCCGCCCGGACCACCCGCCGCGCAGCAGCTTCCGCACCTCGGCCAGGCCGTCGTAGCGGTGCACGGGCTGGCCGTCGGCCCCGGCGTACTCGGCCAGCCCTTCCACCAGCCACCAGTCCGCGCGGTCGGCGTAGCCCCGGTCGGGCAGCGAGGCGGCATGGGTCAGCTCGTGCCGGAGCAGGTCGTCGATGCCGGCCGGGGTGACGATCTGGGCGTTGAGCACGACGTCGTGCCGTCCCCCGCCGACGCCCACCGCGTACCCCGCGGTCCACTTCGGCCGGCCGCCGCCGTACCAGCGCTGCCACTCGCCCTTCCCGGCGTAGTAGACGAGATACCGGTCCGGCGGCGTCCCGCCGATCGCGTACCGGTCGGCGGCCAGGGCGGCGGTCTCGGCCTGGGCGAGCAGGCCGGGCAGCCGGCGCCGCTGGGCGGGCGTGGTGGCCACCACGACCCGCTTGCCGACCGCCACCGCGAGGTCGCTCACCTGCCACGGGCGCACGCCCGCCGGGTCCGTGGCGGACGGGTCCACGGCGGCCAGCCGGGGCTCCTCCCCCGTCAGCCGCCAGCGCGTGCCGAGTTCCACCGTGCTCGGCGCGCAGTCGAGCACCACGAAGCAGTAGCCGACTGTGACCACGAACCGCCACTCCCCCGGCTTGCCGTCGACCGCCGCCGGCACCCCGTCGGCCGTCGACCGCCAGGTGGTGACGCGCAGCGCCCGCAGCGCCTCGTACCGGCGGGTCAGCCCCGCCCGGGCCGCCGGTTCGGCGACCGCGAGGAAGCCGGCCCGGTCCGCGCCGACGAGGGCGGTGGCCTGCCGGTCCAGCAGCGCGAGCATCCGCTCGCCGAGCCGCCGCTGCGCCGCCGTGCCCGGGTCGTCCTTCGCGGCCGTCCGCCCGGCCGCGTCCGGTGGCGGCTCCCGCAGGAGTACGCCGGGCACCGCGCCCGCCACCAGGCCGAGCGCGAGTCCGAGCGCGGTCCAGAGCGCCCACCGCCGTCGTCCCGGCACTGTCCGCGCCGGGTCCGGCTGCGCCGGCGGTACAGGGTACGGCTCCGCGACGGTGACGGGGTACGGCGACGACACCGCAGCCGGTGCCGGTGCCGCAGCCGCAGCCGGTGCCGGTGCGTAGACGGGGACGTCCACCACGACGGGGGCGGCGCTGGTGTCAGCGGCGTGGGCGGCCTCGGCGCGGGTGTCATCAGCGCTGGCGTCGGCGTCGGCCTTGAGATCGGCGGCGCTCGCGTCGGCAGCGAAGTCGGCGTCAGCGGCGCTCACGTCAGCGGCGCTCGCCTTGTCAGCGCTCGCGTCGGCCATGCCGGCGGTGGGACGAGACTCGTCGCCGTCCGTCGCCCGGCCGGGAGGCTGCTCGTCGCCGTCGGTCACCGGCGAAGGGTACGACCAATCGGGCGTTCCGGGAAAGAGCCCCGCCCCGGTTCCGCCGCGCCCCGAGATCTTGGTACGAAAGGGCCCCCATAGGGGCCGAATCCTTCCAAGATTTCTCAGATCGGGGTGCCTGTCAGCGTCAACGCGGTCTTGTCTGCGGTCCATAGAGCCACCAGGGCGACTCCGGGAACCGCGTGGCCGGCCAAGGTCAGCAGCACGCCGCCGGTGACGAAGCAGGCGGCCTGGACGGCGAGCTTGGCCGGGTCGGGCAACGTCACAGTGGCACGCGGCGAGCAGAACAACCCCCACACCACGGCGATCACCAGCGGCGTCCCGAGCCCCGCCAGCAGGCGTACCGGCCAGCCGGCGCCGAGCGTGAAGCCCCAGTATCCGGCCGAGCCCAGCAGGGCCAGTTCCAGCAGGAAGATCACGCCGAGCAGCAGCGCCTTCATCGGTTCTCCCAGGAGAGGTAGGCACGGTCCAGGCCGGCGACCAGCTCGCCGAAGGAACGGTCGGTGTCGCGGGGCAGCCCGAAGCCGCCTGCCGCCTCCAGCGCGACGAAGCCGTGCACGGCGGCCCGGAACATCCGGATGGCGTCGGTGGCGGCGTCGCCGTCGAGGCCGTACCCGAGCAGGATGGCGCGGATCGCGCCGACCGCGCGCTCCCCGGCGGCCAGGTGGTCGGGGTCGGCCGGGTCGGGTGCGCGCTGGGCGGCCGGGTAGCGGCCGGGGTGCCGCCGCGCGTACTCCCGGTAGGCGGCGGCGACGGCGCGCAACGCGTCGCCGCCGGAGCGACCGGCGGCGGCGGCCGTGAGCACGTCGGCGATCTCGGCGGTGGCGAGCACAGCCAGCTTCTGGTGCAGCGCGTCCGCGCCCCGGACGTGCTTGTAGAGGCTCGGCAGCGCGACGCCGAGCCGGGCCGCGAGCGCGGCAAGGGTCAGCCGCTCGTAACCGACCTCGTCGGCGAGCGCGGCGGCCTCCCGCACCACAGTCGCCGGGGTCAGGCCGGCCCTAGGCACGTGCGGTCACCGCCAGGAACTCGACCAGGTCGGCGGCGGTGGCGTCGGGCTGGTCGGCGTGCGGGTAGTGCCCGGAGTCGGCGACCATCCGGGCCTCGGCCACGGCGAACAGCCGGCGCGCGGCCCGCGCCTCGGCGCCCGGGTCGGGGAAGTCCGGGTCCTTCGTACCCATCAGCACCAGCACCGGGCGGCGCACCTCGGGGGCGCGGGCGGTCCAGTGCGGGTCGGCCGGTGCGATCACGCCGCGCACCGCGGCCATCCGGCCGCGCAGCTTGGCGACCAGCTCCTTGCGGTACGCGGCGTCGTCGGCCGGCCGCCCGCAGGGGAACAGCGTGCGGTGGAACAGCCCGAACAGCCGAGGGCTGCGCAGCACTGCCGCCTGCGCGACACGCATCAGCGGGTTCGGCTTCGGCGTGCCGACGAACGGACTGACCTGCACGAGGCCGCTCACCAGTTCGGGCGCCTCGGCGGCGGCGAAGACCACGGCGGCGGCGCTGGAGGAGCTGCCGACCAGGGTGGCGGGCTCGCCGCCGAGTGCCCGTACCACGGCGAGCAGGTCGCCGCCGACCTGCTCGGGGGCGTACGTGGGCCAGTGCGGGCTGGAGTCGCCGTGCCCGCGTACGTCGACCGAGGCGACCCGGTAACCGGCCGCGACCAGCCGGGGCGTCAGGTGGCGGAAGGCCGCCCGGTTCTCCCCCATGCCGTGCGAGAGGACCACGAGCGGTCCTGACCCGTGCACCTCGTACGCGATCGTGCCGCCGTCCCGCGCCACCTGGCTAACCGTCATAGCCGTGAAGCTAATGGTATTAGCCATCGCCGTCAAGCTTGACCTCAACCCGGGATGAGGTCGCACGATCCCGGGCATGCCGATCACCGCCGACACCCACGTACGCCTCGCCCGCCCGAGCCGCGACCTCGCCACCGCCGAACGGTTCTGGACGCAGGGGCTGGGCCTGGACGTGCTCTACCGGAGCGAGGGCGGTCACGCGGACGAGCACGACCTGGTGATGCTCGGGCTGCCCGGGGCGGGCTGGCACCTGGAACTGGTCGGCGGTCCGGCGCTGGCCGGCGGCCCGCGACCCGCCGAGGAGGACCTGGTCGTGCTCTACCTCGACGGCCCGGCCGACGACGAGCTGGTCCCGAGACTGGAACGGGCCGGCGGGACCAGGGTCTCCGCCGGCCCGTACTGGGACAGGTGGGGCGTCACGTTCGCCGACCCGGACGGCTACCGCCTCGTGCTGTGCACCCGGGCCTGGTCGAACGACTGACTCACTTCTTCGACAGCACCGCGCGGCCGAAGAACGCCAGGTTGGCCGGGCGCTCCGCGAGCCGGCGCATCAGGTAGCCGTACCACTGGTCGCCGTAGGGGACGTACGTCCGCACCGTGTAACCCTCGCCGACCAGGCGCTGCTGCTCCTCCGGGCGGATGCCGTAGAGCATCTGGAACTCGAACCGGGCCGGGTCGCGGTCGAACCAGCGGGCCCGGTCCTCCCCGATCGCGATCAGCCGCGGGTCGTGCGTGGCCAGCATCGGGTAGCCGTCGCCGGACATCAGCACGTTCATGCAGCGCACGTACGACTTGTCCACCTCGCGGGCGGACTGGTAGGCCACCGACTCCGGCTCCTTGTACGCGCCCTTGCACAACCGCACCCGCGACCCGGCCGAGGCCAGCTCCCGGCAGTCCGACTCGGTCCGACGCAGGTACGCCTGGAGCACCGCGCCCGTCGACGGGTGGTCCTTGCGCAGCTTCGCCAGGATGTCCAGCGTCGAGTCGGTGGTGGTGTGGTCCTCCATGTCCAGCGTGACTGTGGTGCCCGCCGCGTCGGCCGCCGCGCAGATCGCCCGCGCGTTGTCGTACGCCAACTGCTCGTCGAACATCTGGCCCAGCGCGGACAGCTTCACACTGACCTCGGCGCCCGGGGTGAGCCCGGCGGCGGCGAGGCGACTCAGCAGCGTGAGGTATTCGTCCCGGGTGGCATTCGCCTGCTCCGGGGTGGTGGTGTCCTCGCCCAGGTAGTCGAGGGTGACCGCTTGGCCGTCGGCGACCAGCTCGCGGGTGGCGCGCAGCGCGTCGTCGGTGGCGGCGCCGGCGACGAACCGGCGGACGACGTCCCGGGTGAACGGGGCCGTCGCGACGAGCCGCTCCACCTGGGAAGACCGGGAGGCGGCGAGGATGACGGAACGGAGCATGAGCCGAGCGTAACGCTCACCACCGGACCCCCGCCGGGTACGTCCGAGGCCCGCCCCGCACCCTCCTCCGACCTGGGCCGGGCACCCCCGGCTGGCGAGGATCGGCTACAACGTTCACGTGGATCGACGACACCCCCGGCGCCGGCTCCGCTCGGCCTCCGTGCAGCTCGGCGCGCTGACCGCGCTGGCCCTCGCGCTCTCCGGCTGCAACAACGGTTACGACGACGACGATGACGACTGCGCGCTCGGCCCGGCCGGCGGGGGCGGCGACGTCGTCGCCGTCGCCCAGCGCGTACCGGCGGCGACGGCCACCACCGGCGCGCGCGGCGAGGCGTTCCCGACGACCTCCGCGCTGCCCGAACGCGGCGGCTTCGGCACCCACCTCGCCTCCTGCGGCGGCTGACGTGCGTCGCGAGGCGAGCACGCCGCGCCCCGGCTGGGACGAGACCATCCGGGCCCAGGGCCTGGTGTACGTCGACACCGAGCTGCCCGACGGCGAGATCATGTCGTACTGGGACGAGACGGCGGCGTACGCGTTCACGCTGGACGAGGTGCTCCGGCTGGAGGAGGCCACCGAGGAGTTGCACCGGATGTCGGTGGCCGCCGCCGAGCACGTGGTGGCCCGCAACCGGTACGCCGAGTTCGGCATCCCCGAGTGGGCCGCCGAGGCGGTCGCACGCTCGCTGCGCGAGTCCCCGCCGACGCTCTACGGCCGGTTCGACCTCTGGTACGACGGCAGCGGGCCGCCGAAGATGCTGGAGTACAACGCCGACACCCCGACCGCGCTGGTCGAGGCGAGCATCGTGCAGTGGTACTGGCTGGAGCACACCCGCCCGGACGCGGACCAGTGGAACAGCCTGCACGAACGCCTCGTCGGCGCCTGGGCCAAGATCGGCGCCGGGCTGCACGAGCCGCGGGCGCACGTGCTCTGGTCCTCCGAGGAGGAGTCGGGCGAGGACCAGATCACCGCGGGTTACCTGGCCGAGACGGCCCGCCAGGCCGGGCTGGACGTGACGCTCATGCCGATCCAGCGGGTCGGCTGGGACGGGCGGCGCTTCGTCGACGCCGACGACCGGCCGATCACCACCTGCTTCAAGCTCTACCCATGGGAGTGGATGCTCGCCGAGCCGTACGGGCGGCCGGCGCTCGACCCCGGCACGCCCACCACCTGGATCGAGCCGGCCTGGAAGCTGCTGCTGTCGAACAAGGCGCTGCTCGCGGTGCTCTGGGAGCTGTACCCCGGGCACGAGTACCTGCTGCCCGCGTACCTGGACTCGCCGCGCGGCATGACCGAGTACGTGGCCAAGCCGCTGCTCGGCCGCGAAGGCGGATCGGTACGCATCGTGACCGGCGGCACGGAGATCACCAACCCGGGGATCTACGGCGAGGAGGGCTTCTGCTTCCAGGAGTTCCGCGCGTTGCCCGAGTTCGAGGGCAACCGGACGGTGCTCGGCAGCTGGATCGTGGACGGCGAGTCGGCCGGCGCGGGCGTACGGGAAAGCGAAAGCCTCATCACCGACGGTTACGCGCGGTTCCTGCCCCACTACATCGACGCACCGCGTCTGCCGTGAGTCGTCTACCGTTGGTGTCGTGAACTTCGACGCGTACGCCCGGACCGGGGTCGAGCTCGTCAACGCCCGGCTGGACGACCTCGACGGCCTGCGGGCCCTCTTCCCGGACGAGAACGCCTGGATGCGCGACGAGGTCGCGGAACGGGACCTCGCGATCTTCCGGCGGGCGCAGAAGCGCCTCCGGGACGTCTTCGAATACGGCACCTCCGGCCGGGACAACGAGGCGGTGGCGGAGCTGAACGCGCTGCTGGAGGCGTTCCCGGTGCAGCCGCGCATCTCCGGCCACGACTCCTCCGACTGGCACATGCACGTGACCAGCCGGGGCGCGTCGGTCTCCGCCGAATACCTGGCGGGTGCCGTCTGGGGCCTGTCGGTGTGGCTCTGCGAGTACGGCAGCGCCCGCTTCGGGGTCTGCGCCGACGACCGCTGCGGCAACGTCTACCTGGACACCTCGTCCAACTGCTGCCGCCGGTTCTGCTCCGAGCGCTGCGCCACCCGCTCCCACGTGGCGGCGCATCGGGCCCGCAAGCGGGCCGCGGTCGGCGAGCAGGCCGTACCGGCGCAGCCGCTGTCCCCGGTGAGCTGACCCGCCGCCCGGCCGGGGCGACGCGTCGCGGTCAGACGTCGACAGGCGAGGGCGCGGTCAGGTTCGCCCGGGCGAACTCCAGCGACTCCCGCAGGTCCGCCTCACGGACCGCGCGGCTCTTGGCGCCCCGGGTGGTCACCTCCACCGCCACCGAGCCGGTGAAGCCCCGCCCGGCCAGCGAGCGCAGCATCTCCGCGCAGGGCTGGCCGCCGCGACCCGGCACGAGGTGCTCGTCGCGCCCCTCGCCGGTGCCGTCGCCCAGGTGCACGTGTGCCAGCCCGGAGCCCATCCGGTCGGCCATCGCCATCGCGTCGGTGTGCGAGGCCGCGCAGTGCGACAGGTCGAGCGTGTACGAGGCGTACCCGATCTCGGTCGGATCCCAGCCCGGCGCGTACGGGACGAATTGCCGCCCGGCCATCCGCACGGGGTACATGTTCTCCACCCCGAAGTGCAGCCCACCGAACTGCCCGGCGATGGTGTCGAGCCCGTCGGCGAAGGTGCGCGCGTAGTCACGCTGCCAGGTGAACGGCGGGTGCACCACGACCGTCGGCGCCTCCAGCGTCTCGGCCAGCTCGGCGGCCTTGCGCAGCCGCTCCCACGGGTCGGGGCTCCACACCCGCTGGGTGACGAGCAGGCACGGGGCGTGCACCGACAGCACCGGTACGCCGTAGTGCTCGGCGAGGCCGCGCAGCGCGCCCGCGTCCTGGCTGACCGGGTCGGTCCAGACCATCACTTCGAGGCCGTCGTAGCCGAGTTCGGCGGCGAGCTGGAACGCCGCTGCGGTCCGTTCGGGAAAGACCGAGGACGTGGACAGGAGCACCGGAACGCGGTAGGTCACGCTTTCGAGGGTAGCCCCAACCGCCAGCGAGCATCGGGACGAGCAACCGCAAAACTACCCAGAGCGCTCGTACGGTCACATCGGCGCGAGCTGATCCAGCCGGCGCAGGATCACGCCCTCCCGTAGCGCCCACGGGCAGATGTCCACGCAGTCCACGTCGAGCCGGCGCATCACCGCCTCGGCCACCACCGCGCCCGCGAGGAGCTGGTGCGCCCGCTGCGCGCTGACCCCCTCCAGCTCGGGCAGCTGGGCCGGCGGGATGTGCCTGATGAACCCGAGCACCTGCCGCAGGCCGGTACGGGTCAGGCTGCGCCGAGCCCACAGTCCCGCGCCGGAGGGTGCCGCTCCGGCCAGCCGGGCCAGCGTGCGAAAGGTCTTCGAGGTGGCGACCGGACGCTCCCAGCCCACCGCTGTCAACTGCTCCACCACCGGGTCGAGCTGCGCGTCCACGTACGCCCGCAGTTCCTCCACGGCCTCGGCCGGCGGCGGCGCCGCGCCGGCCGGATCGACGGCGAGCCGCTCCCGGCTGAGCCGCCCCGCGCCGAGCGGCAGCGAGATCGCCACGTCCGGGTGCTCGTCGATGCCGGCGGCCAGCTCCAGCGAGCCGCCGCCGATGTCCATCGCCAGCAGCCGCCCTGCGGACCAGCCGAACCACCGCCGCACCGCCAGGAACGTCATCCGCGCCTCGTCCGCGCCGGAGAGCACCTCCAGGCGTACGCCGGTCTCGTCGCGGACGCGCGCCAGCACGTCGGCGGCGTTCGTGGCGTCGCGGACCGCGCTCGTGGCGAACGCCAGCAGATCCTCGGCGCCCAGCCCGTCCGCCGCCGCCCTGGCCATGCCGACCGCCTTGACCAGGCCGTCCGCGCCACCGACGGTGAGCGCGCCGTCCGGCCCGATCTGCTCGGCCAGCCGCAGCACCACCTTCTCCGAGTGCGCCGGCCAGGGATGCGCGCCGTGGTGGGCGTCCACCACCAGCAGGTGCATCGTGTTGGAACCGACGTCGAGGACACCCAGTCGCATGGGAAAGACCCTAGGGCCAACACGTTTCGTCGGCTCGACGGCCGGGCGGGGTCACCGCGCGTACGCTGGTCCGAGTGACAGGGCAGATCGAGCTTCACGTGCTGGTGGACGACCCCGAGGACCCGCGCAGCCGCGAGGTCGGGCTGGACTTCCCACGGGAGTGGATCGAGTTCGTCGACCCGGCCGACCCGAAGCATGTCGTCCGCGCCGACCTCACCTGGCTCCTGTCCCGCTGGACGTGCGTCTTCGGCCAGGGCTGCCACGGCATCATCGCCGGACGGGCCGCCGACGGCTGCTGCTCGCACGGCGCGTTCTTCACCGACTCCGACGACGAGAAGCGGGTCCGGGCCGCGGTGAAGCGGCTGACGCCGGAGACGTGGCAGCACTTCCGGCGCGGGTTCAAGAACTGGACCGAGAACGACACGGTCGACGGCAAGACCCCGGCCCGGCGTACCGCCACCCGCGACGTGGACGCCCCGTGCGTGTTCCTCAACGACGCCGACTTCCCCGGCGGTGGCGGCTGCGCGCTGCACGCCCAGGCGCTGCGCGACGGGGTGCACCCGCTGGAGTACAAGCCGGACGTCTGCTGGCAGTTGCCGGTACGCCGCGACCAGGAGTGGCACAAGCGGCCGGACAACACGAAGGTGCTGATCTCCACGCTCGCCGAGTTCGACAGGCGCGGCTGGGGCGCGGGCGGGCACGACCTCGACTGGTGGTGCACGTCCTCCACCGACGCGCACGTCGGCACCGACCCGATGTACGTCTCGTACGGCCCGGAGCTGACCGCGCTGATCGGCGCGCCCGCGTACGCGAAGCTCGCCGAGCTCTGCGCCGCCCGGCAGCGCCAGGGCCAGGTCGCCCCGCACCCGGCAAGCGCGTGAAGGCCGGCACCCCGTTCGGGGTGCCGGCCTGTCTCGCTTACTTGTTCCAGTGCTCGGCGACGAGGTCGGCGGCCTGCTGCTCCCACTGGGCGTAGTGGTCGGGGTAGGCCGACACCTGGACGGTCTGGGCG
>NZ_JBEZMS010000039.1:0-47245 GCF_040652815.1 Micromonospora sp. NPDC048169 | reverse complement strand
CCGTCCCGGGGGGTGCGGCTGACGCGCCGGGCTCCGGGCTTTCCCCAAATCACGGCCCCCCCCATGGCCTCGGGCCCGCGCGGCCGCGCGGGCCCCCCCCCCCCCGCCACGCGGCCGGGTCCGTCGAGGCGGACCCGGCCGTTTCACGCCTGGGCGAGGAGAGGACGGCGGCTGCTGGTGCGCGCCTCCGGCGGCTCGGCCACGTACCGCACCCCGACGCCGCGCCGGGCGACCGCCTCGACGATCCGGGGCACCGCCCGCTCGGCCAGCGCCGCGATGGTGAAGGCCGGGTTGACGGTCAACGCACCGGGCACCGACGAGCCGTCGGTGACGAAGATGCCGGGGTGGTTGCGCAACTCGTGCGTGTCGTCCAGGGCGGAGGTCTGCGGGTCGTCGCCGATCCGGCAGGACGACAACGGGTGCACCGTGTAGGCCCCGATCACCTCGTTGCTCCACGGCATCACCTTGGCCAGGCCGTCACGCTCCAGGATGTCGCGCACGTCCGCGTCGGCCCGCGCCCAGGCGGCCCGGGTGTTCGCCGTCGGGTCGTAACGCAGGGGGCCGCGGCTGAGCATCTGCTGCGAGACCCGGTCGGCGTTGCCGGTCTCCGGCGGCGGGCCGAAGACACCCTCGTTGTCGTCCTCGGACATGATGAAGATGGTCAGCCACGACTGCCAGCGGCGCAGCATCTCCTTCTTCTCGACGCCGAACCACGTGGGCCCGGTGGCGTCACGCACCTGAGCGAGGATCGTGCCGAATCCGGGCGGGAAGTACAGCTGCTCCAGCGAGTAGCGGTGGAACTCCGGCAGGTTCCCGTCGAGCCGGTCCCAACTGGCGCAGACCGGGCCCTTGCCGATCTGGTATCCCTCGTAGGCCCGCCCGTCGGGGCGGGAGAGACCGAGCACCTCGCGCACCCGGTTCTCGTCGACGACCGCCGTGTTGAGCCGCTCGCCGTTGCCCGAGAAGTACCGGCCCACGGCGGCCGGCATCTCGCCGAGGTCGTCCTCGGAGCGTTGCAGGATCGCCGGGGTCGCCGCCGCGCCGGCCGCGACGATCACGACCTTGCAGTCGATCGCGCCGCTGCCTGTGACGTTGCGGTAGTCCACCTCGTCCACCGTGTTGAAGTGCACCCGGTAGCCGTCGTCGGTGCGCGAGATGCGCTGCACCTCGTGCAGGGGCCGGATCCGGGCGCCGTGCGCCAGCGCCCCGGGCAGGTAGTTGAGCAGCAGTGAGCGCTTCGCGTCGAACCGGCAGCCGGACATCATCCAGTTGCAGTTCGTGCACTTGTCCCGGTCGATGGCGGCGGGCACCGGGTTGGCCGTACGGTCCGCGTGCGCGCACGCCGCCCCGAACAGGCCCCCGGAGTACGTGACGTCGTTCCAGTCCTGACGGGTGATCGGCAGCGACTCGGCGACCATGTCGTACCAGGGATCGAGCTCGGCACGGTTGATGCTGCTCGGCCACAACCGCCGTCCCGCGCCGCCGAGCCGCTCGAAGGCGTACCGGGGCGCCCGTGGCATGGCCGCGAAATAGACGACGCTGCCGCCGCCGACGCAGTTGCCACCGAGGATGTTCATGCCGTCGCCCATGGTGAACTCGAAGGCCCGGGTGCTCGAGCTGCCGAACTTGAAGTCGTGCTCGAACTCCTCGCCGGTGAGCCACGGACCGCGTTCGAGCACGACGACGCGGGCGCCGCCGGCAGCGAGCCGGTAGGCCGGGATCGCGCCACCGAAGCCGCTGCCGATCACCAGGACGTCGGTGGTCTCAATACCTGTCATGCGGGATCTCCCGAGGGTGTGGTGTGCGGGTGCGGGGAGGCGAGCACCCGGCGGTAGGAGAAGTCCGGGAAGCGCCACAGGCCGTCGGCGTCGGGCCCGTTGAAGCCCATCGTGGTCAGGCCCGGGTGGCCGGCGGCCAGGGCCTCGGTGGTGTGCACGGAGGCACCGGTGTCCCAGGCCATCACGCTGAACATGGCGAGCGGGACCCACAGGTCCTGCTCGTCGGTGCGTGGCGCCATCAGCTCGGCGGCCAACGCGGTCCGGTCGTCGAAGTCCAGGGCGACGAAGGCGGGAACGCTGTCGTCGAGGGTCAGGCCGTGCTTGTCGGCGTACGCTTGCGCGTGGTCGTTGAGCCCGATCACGAGCGTCGGCAGCAGCCCGCCGAGGCCGCCCTCCTCGGACGCCATCAGATCGACGGCGCCGGACGCGACAGCGCCCCCGCCGTCGGCCGCGCCGGCGACGGCTCGGTCGGTGGCGTGCCGCCGCTCTCCGGGGATGATGGTGTCCGCGAAGGCCTCGAGCGTCATCACCTCGGAATCGGTCAACCGCGTGGATTCCGGTGGCATCCCTGCACCGCCTTTCTGCGAACGTCGAATCGAATTCTCATGTTCATTCGCTGCGCCGTTCGGGGTCATCTCTGGGCTTGCGGCACGATGCTGCGCACGCGTGAAGGCGCTACGCGGGCACGGATGTGGACACGATGGGGACGGCCGTTCCGCCGTCTCGTCGAGAAAGAGAGAGCCGATGACTTCGACTACCGCATCCACCGAACAGGCCGCCATCGCCGCCGTCCCGGCGCGCATGGTCAACGCGTGGCGTGAGCACGACGCCGACGCCTTCGCCCGGTTGTTCGCCGAGGACGGGACGCTGATCCTGCCCGGCGTCCTCGTTCAGGGACGCGAGGCCATCAGGCAGTTCATGACGAACGCGTACGCCGGTCCCTACCGCGGTACGACGGTCACCGGGACGCCGATCGCGATCCGGCCGCTCGGTCCCGGCGCCGTGGCGCTGCTGACCGAGGGCGGGGTGATCGAGGCCGGCGCCGAGGAACTGGCGCCCGAGAACGCGATCCGGGCGTCGTGGATCCTCGTCAAGGAGAACGACGACTGGGTGCTCGCGGTCTATCAGAACTGCCCGCGCGACCGTTCCTGACGTCCCTTTCGACCAGACCGAACACGCCGCCGGTGAATACACACCGGCGGCGTGTTCGTCTCACCGCTGCCCGGTGGGACTCAGTTCGGCGGAAGCCGCCGGGGACTGCGTGTAACGCCGGCTCAGCTGTCGGTACGAACGGCTCAGCATCGCCAGGACGGTGACGATCAGGCCGACGACGCCGCTCAGCATGAACATGAGCGCGAGGCCGCGGTCGGTGCCGGTGCCGTACCAGCCGCCGATCGCCCGGGCACCGGCGCCGTCGGTCATGAACGGGACGACCAGGAACTGGGCGATCGGCGCGACCAGGAACGCGGCCAGCGGTGAGGCGGCCTGCTCGACGCTCTGCGCGAAGCCGAAGACGCGCCCCTGCCGCTCGTAGGGCACCACCTTCTGCAGGATCGTCTGCTCGGAGGCCTCCGCGTACGGCTGGAGCAGGGTGTAGATGAACATGCCCACGGACAGCAGGATGATCGAGGACCGCACCGGGAACAGCAGGGTGACCGCCCACAGGCAGAGGTTCACGATGAGCAGCAACCGCACCGGGTTCCTGCTCAGGCCGGTCCGGGCGATGATCAGCCCGCCGACGATGAAGCCCGTGGACAGCACACCCCAGAGCAACCCCCACGCCTGGACCGACATCAGCGTCAGTCCATAGGGGGTGATCAGCGCCAGGAACACGCCGCTGAGAACGTTGTTGAACGCCGAGAAGACGATCAGGCCACCCAGCCCGGACGCCTGGCCGATCACCCGAATGGTGCCCCGCAGATCCACCATGCCGCCCGGCACGGCCACGTCGGGCGCCGGCCCGTGGGAGGCCGGCTCACCCGGACGGGTGTCGGTGGCCGCGCGCTCGGGAACGGGCACGAGGCGCAGGTGCGCCACGGAGGCGGCGAGCACCACCAGGGCCAGGACCAGCACCCAGAACATGCCGTCGACCGCCACGAGCACGCCACTGATCACGTTCGTGACGACGCCGACCACCCCGATGGTGGCACCGATCAGGCCGTTGGCGCGGTCCCTGGACTCCTCGGGGATCAGGACCGTCACCAGCGTCGGCAGTGCGATCAGGCGGATGTTGCCCGTGACGACGCCGAACATCAGCACCACCACCAGCGTCCACAGGACCACGCTGGTCGGGTCGGTGAACGACTCCGGCGACGCGGTCTCGTAGATCACGAAGGCCACGAGGTACAGCACCAGCGACACCACCGACGACACCTGCATCATCGTCTTCTTCGGATGGCGGTCGACCAGGCTGCCGAACCAGATGCCGGTCAGCGCGGACATCGCCAGGAAGAGCCCGGAGATCACTCCCGTGGCGAACACCGAGCGCGTCTGCACGTACACATAGAAGGTGACCCCGAACCAGACGGTGACGTTGATGATCGAGACCAGCACGGTGCTGACCAGAAGATGGTGGAAGGCCTTGCGCCTCACGTCGACGATGCTCATAAACGCCTCCCGCTTGAACGCCAGGTGAGTTCGGGCTCCGGGGCATCCGCGATCGCCCGGCGGCTTGGCGGTGCCGGGCGGCCGGGTGTCACCCGGACGACGCGACCGGGCCCAGTCTGGCCTCACGCCCGAACCCGGGGCATCTCCTGAAAAGCGCCCTCAGCGTCCGGCCGGGGCCGGGCTCGGGCGCGACGGCGTGGGCGCCGCCGCCGTCACGGGTACGGCGGCGACGCCCACACTGGTCGGCGTGGCGGCGTGCCTAGGCCAGGGCCGGGGCCAGCTGCGGCCGGCGGCTCTCCCGGTACGAACGCACCCACCAGTACAGGCCGCGGATGACACACACGATGGTGACCGCGAAGAACAGCGTGTAGACCACGTTGAAGACCATCAGGATGCCGTAGACGGTGGCCACCGAGGCGCCGAACATGAACATCGCGCGGCCGGTCGAGGGCGTCGTGCCCGGGTCCGTGATCATGTAGTTGGTGAACAGGACGAAGGCCACACCGGTCATCGGCACCAGCGCGCCCCACAGCGAGACGTCCCAGATCCAGTGCCGTACCAGTGCCTGGATGACGAAGCCGCCCGCCCAGCCCATGATCAGCAGGACCTTCCTGGTGAGCATGGCGTTCAGCACGGTGCCCGCCGTGAGGATGACGAACGGGACGATGAACGAGATCGCGTCCGGCACCGACTCGGTGAAGTGGTACGGCGGCGCGATGTTCACCCACGAGAAGGCGAGCAGGGTGATCGTGATGCCGAAGTTCGACGGGTTCAGGAAGTGGCGCATCCGTCCCTTGATCGGGGCACGGAAGACGTACTTCTGCCCGATCGCCACCACGACGGCGAACGCGATGGGCCAGAAGTGCACGTTGGCGTAGAGCAGCATGTTGCAGGCCAGCGCCGTGATGTGGGTGGGCAGCAGGAAGGTGTACATGCCCCACGCGCCGTTGCCGGCGTACTCCGGCCGGCGGCCGTTGGCCCACGCCGCCACCGACTCGATGGCGATCTCGGCGGTGTAGCCGACGGCCAGGGCCAGCAGCGGCCAGAGCCACGGCTGCTCGAAGCCGAGCACTGTGTAGCCGAGGATGTTGAAGACGCTCATCGAGATGGCGAAGTTGCGCAGCGCCTTGTAGCGGGGGTCGGCGGAGTCGACGCGGGCGGGCTCACGCGCCGCCTCTCCGGAGGCCGCGGCTGGTGAGACCAGCGGCTCTGCCGGCCGGGTCCTCGTCGCGGTCCGAACCTCGGTGTCGGTCATCGTCCTGGTACCTCCGTTGCCTGCTCGGTGAGCATTACGTCGTGCCACCCGTTGGTGAGGTCGAGCGTCTGGCTGCGGGCGACCCCGTTGGCGTCACGCCACTTGACGGTGGCCTCGACGGGCTGCGAGCCGGCGTCGCCGAGCCCGAAGAAGACGTCGAAACTGCGGCGGCCGCTGTGCCCGCCGCCACCGTCGAGCTGCGAGATCTGCATCCGGCCGTCGGCCCTCTTGATGCAGACCTGCGCGCCGTACGCGGGCGTACGGGCCCGGTCGTCGCCGAGCGCCGGGCGGAAGAGCCGCAGCCCGAGGAAGTTCCCCTTGCCGGCCTTGGCGTTGCGGTAGTAGACGGGCGCGTCCCACTGGCGGGCCACCGCGAAGTCCTGGCCACCGTCGTTGTCCGCGTCACCGACGGCGATCCCGCGCGTCGGCACCGGCACCGCGAGGCCGAGGTCCTCGCTGACGTTGAGGAACTTGCCGTCCTTGCCCGGCGCCCAGAACGCCAGCTTCTGGTGTCCGGCGATGTCGTCACCGGGCTCGGCCTTCGGCCACATGTGCGGGTTCTGCAACATGAGGTCGTTGCTCATGGCCAGTTCCTGCAGCCAGGGCCAGCGGTTGATGGTGCCCTTGACGAAGCCGTCCGCCTGCACCACCGCCAGGCGCCCGCTGTTGTCGAAGTCGGCCATCTTGGCGTCCCAGCCCCAGCCGGTGAAGGCCATCTGGTGCTCGGCGGCCTTCTGGTCGTACGGGGCGATGCCCTTGCGGAGCTTCCGGCCCGCCTCCTGCTCGTTCGCGGCGTTGTTGCGCCAGACGAAGTTGCTCTCCTCGATGCCCCACGGGGTCGTGATGTTGCTGACGAACATGTCGAACCGGCCGGTGCCCATCAGGTCGCCGAAGTCGATCGACATGCCCTTGAAAGAGTCGTGGCCGAGCACCATCGACTTCGGCGTCATGGCGCCGCGGCGTCCCTCCGTACCGGCGAACTTGATCTTTCCGGGGGTGGACACGTTGTGCAGGAGGTGGTCGTTGCCGAAGTCGTTCGCCAGGTACAGCTCGGGCAGCAGGTCGCCGTCCAGGTCCGCAGAGCCGGCTCCCAGCGTCCAACCGGACGCCAGCTTCGGCGGCACGGCGCCGGGCTGCTCCTGGTAGTTCACCGAGGGCCGGTCGCCGCCGGTGGCGCCGGTCCAGCGCAGCACGTGCGCGCCACCGCCGTTCTTCGCCCGGGACATGGAGTGGTTCATCTCGACGTTGCGCGGGGAGTCCGGGTCGAGTACCCCGCTGTCCGGGAAGTAGTTGAACACCCCGATGTCAGGGTGCGAGTCACCGTCGAAGTCGGCGACCGCCACCGCGTTGGTGTTCCACAGCGGGCCGTGGTAGCTGCCGTCCGCGGAGGGCGACTGGGGCACCAGCTCGGTCGGTTGGTAGGCCGCCTTGCTGAGCGACGTCGAGGCGCCGGCCTGCTTGTTGAGGAAGACGATCGGCGTGCGACCCCAGTAGTAGGTCAGCAGGTCCATCCGACCGTCCTGGTTGAAGTCACCGGGCGTGCAACCCATCGGCGCGACCCCCGGGCCGCTGGGCAGCGGCGCGGGATCCAGCACGAACGGCGCATACCGGGTCCCGGTTCCGGGTACGGGGGTGACGATGACGGAGTCGCTGCGGGTGTCCACCAGGCAGAGGTCCTGGGGGACGCCCGCCCCGGTGAGATCGTTGACGGCGATGCTCGCGCCGACCGACGAGATCCAGGAGCGGATGTGCTGGTAGTCCTGGTTCACCCGGCGGACGTTGTTGTTCGGCAGACCCGGCGGGAGGGCGATCGGGAGTTCGGTGAACTGGTAGCGGGACGAGATCTCGGCCCGCTCCGAGGCTGATGCGGACGGTGCGCGGGCGATGGCGTAGAGGCCGGCGACCAGCAGGATCGCGAACAGGGCCGGCAACATCCGCCGTGGCCGTCCGATCGTGGGCGTTGACAAGAGGCTCTCCATTCAGGGGTCAGGCGGCCTGCACCGTTACCGGCAGTCCACCGCGGATGCGCAGCGACAGCATCGGTTCGGCGACGACCGGTCGGCCGGGAAGCCCGGTCAGCCGCAGGTCGCGGCAGAGCAGGGCGAGCACAAGAACCGCCTCGAGCAGACCGAGGTGGTTACCCACGCAGAAGCGGGGGCCGGCTCCGAAGGGGATGTAGGCGAACCGCGGCCGGTCCGTCCCGGCGTCGCCGAGGAAGCGCTCCGGGTCGAACCGGTCCGGTTCCGGCCAGAAGGCCGGATGGCGGTGCAGGGTGTACGGCGAGACGAGCACGTCCGCTCCGGCGGGCACCCGGTAGCCGCCCACCACGTCGTCCTCGATCGCGATCCGGGGAAGCAGCCAGACGGGCGGGAACAACCGCATGGCCTCGGAGATGACGGCCGAGGTGTAGGTCAGCCGCCGCAGGTCGTCGTACTCGGGAGCCCGGCCGCCGAACACCTCGACCGCCTCGTCGTGCACCCGCTGCCAGACCTGCGGGTGCCGGTCCAGCAGGTGCAGGCTCCAGCTCAGCGTGCTGGCCGTGGTCTCGTGCCCGGCCAGCAGCAGCGTCACCAACTCGTCGCGCAGGCGCATCCGCCCCGTGCGGGGGTCGGCCTCGCGGTCGGCCGACACGATGAGCCGGGACAACACGTCGTCGGCGTCGGTCCTGCGCGCGCGTCGCTCGGCCACCAGGCGTTCGACGACGACCTCCAGGCGCTGCCGCGCCTTGCGGAACCGCATCTGGTGCGGCAGCGGGATCCACATCGGCACCATGCTGAGCGTCTCCAGCTCGAACATGGCCTGGTCCTGCACCCGGGCGAAGTCGGTGCCGATCCCGTCGAACTCGTGCAGGTCGGCGTCGAGCAACGTGCGGCCGAGCACGCCCAGGGTCAGGCCGGTGAGTTCGTCGACCAGCTGCACCGGGCCGGCGCCGATCCGGCTCCGCAACCGGTCGACCAGCCGGGCTCCCTCGGCCGCGACGGCCCCGGCCTGTTCGGCGATCCGCCGGCTCTGGAAGGCCGGCTGGATCACCTTGCGCTGTTCCTTCCAGAGCTCGCCCTCGCTGGTGAGCAGGCCGTCGCCGAGCGCCCGCCGGGCGTGCACCAGGCCGATGCCCTTGCGGTAGTTGGCGGCGTTGCCGGCCAGCACGTGCTTGGCAGTCTCGGGATGGTTGAAGAAGTAGAGCGCCTTGTGCCCGACCGGCAGCCGGGCGGCGTCGCCGTACTCCCGTGCGGCGCCGGTCATCATGGCCAGCCGGTCGCGGTTCATCTGGGCGAGCAGCCGCAGCGCCGACCGCCGGGACGGCCCCGGCAGGGCGCGCCCCCGCGACGGGGTGTCGGTGGGCGTGAAGGCGGCGGTCATGCCGCCCTCCGGTCGGCCGCGTCGCACTCGATCCGCCCGAACCGGCCGCGCAGGAAGACCAGTACGTCCTCGTCACTGCGGCCCGCCATGCTGAGCAGCCGGCCGACGAAGATGCTGTGGTCGCCGCCGTCGTACGTGCGCCACAGCTCGCACTCGAAGTGCGCGGCCGCGCCGGCGATCAGTGGGGCGTCGCACCAGGCGCCCCGCAGGCAGTCGGTGTCGGCGAACTCCGCGACGCCGATCGGCCGGCGCCCGGCGAAGTGCCGGGCCACCTTCTCCTGACCGGCGCTGAGCACCGACACCCCGAAGGTGCCCGCCCGCACCATGGCGCTGTGCATGTTGGCGTTGCGGTCGACGCAGACCAGCACCAACGGCGGTTCCAGCGACACCGCGGTGAAGCTGTTCGCCGTCATGCCGTGCGGCTCGTCGCCGCCGGTCGTCACCACCGTCACCCCGGTCGCGAAGGAGCCGAAGGTGCGCCGCAGCAGGGCCGTGTCCTGCACCTGCGGCACCGGTTCGCGTTCGGTCTGCAGCTCGGTCATCAGCGGGCCCTCGCCAACTGATGGGTGTACGGCTCCAACGCGCGCACCAGCGCCTCCGGCACCCGCGACGGCACGGTCCGGTTGTTCGGGCCGCGCATGCACGCCACCCGCTGCATCCCCCGGGCGACGAGCGTCTCGCCGCCCTCCGGGTTGAGCCGCACGTAGTCGAAGCCGAACTGCAGCTGGGTCTGACCGAGCTCGACCAGGCGCATCCGGATGGAGACCTCGTCGAACGCGGTGATCTCGGCGTAGAACTCGCAGTCCACCTTCAGCGTGAACAGCTTCAGGTCGTCCTGCAGATCGGCGAGCACCTCCGCGGCACGCTCCTTGAGGAACAGCTCACGCGCCCGGCCCTGCCACCGCAGGTAGTTGACGTAGTAGACGTTGCCCACCAGGTTGGTCTCTTCGAAGCCCACGGTGTGGCGATACTCGAAGTACTTCACTGGCCCTCCTTTGCGAGTACGGCGAAGACCACTGGCTCGGCGGCGCCGCCGCGTACCGTCGCCGCCAGGGCGCCGATACGGATGTCGCCGGAGGCGAGGGTGACCCAGCCAGCGCGTTCGGTTCCGGCGAGCGTGAGCGGGGCGTCGGCCGAGGCGCCCGCCTTGCGCAGGCACTCGATCGCCGACCAGACCCGGGTGGCCGCCACGTCCAGCGGCTCGGCGCACGTCTCGGCGATCAGGCGGGCCAGGTCGAGGTGCCGGCCGAGCAGCCCCTGCCAGTCGTCCTCCGTCCGGGCCGTGACCGGCTCGACGTCGCAGCCGAGCTGCCCCTCCCCCACCGCGCACAGGGTGAGACCGGCGCCGTGCGACGCGGTCAGCGTCAGGTTCCCGTCGATCTCGGGCCGCCCGTCCGGGCGGTACCGGACGTTCACCGGGCGGTTGACGGCCCGCCAGGCCGCGCGGGCGGTGCGTACCCGCCGCGTGCCGACGTGGTCGCCGGTGTCGTCGCCCGGGTCGTCCGGCTCGACCACCACCGCCGCCCGGATGCCGGCCAGGTCGCCGATCGTGCGCTCCAGGTACGGCCCGAGCAGCGCCGGCACCCACGGGCCGCGCCCGTCGCGCTTGCGTACCGCCCGCAGGTGCAGTCCGGTCCAGCGCTCGATGACCGAGCCGTCCGCGTCGCGCAGGGCGATGTCGTAGACGTACGTGTCGCCGTCCCGGCTGCGCTCGGTGGCGCAGTAGCGCAGCTCACCGGCCCGGTCGAGCCGGTCACCGGCGGGGTGCAGCTCGTCCACCCGCACCGGCAGCAGCGTCGCGTCCGGCACGCAGACCTGGTTGCCGTGCATGAGGGTGTCCCGCACGCCCGGGTCGCCGAGCACGAGCGCGCCGGGCAGGAAGGCGGCGAACCAGTCGGTCTGCGGCAGCGCCTCGACCACGACGTCCACGTCCCGGGCCTGCGCCCGCCGGTAGCCGCGCAGCCGCTGGAACCGGCCGCCCTGGAAGAGCACGTCGCCGTAGAGGTCCACGGCCGGGTCGAGGGCCACCGGCGGCATCCCCTCGCCGACCTGGTCGGGGGCGCCGCCGGCCGGGCCGGTGTCGCGCCGGAGCAGCCGGGCGCGGAAGTGGTCGGCCGCGAACGCGGTCTCCTCGCTCTGGATCACCACGTCGACCGCGTCGTCGTCGGTGCGCACCGCGGCGATCCGGATCGTCGTGCTGCCGCCCGGCGGCACCACGATCGGCCGCTCGAACCGGGCGTCGGTGATCGCCGGCGCTCCGGTCCAGCCGGTCAGGGCCCGGGTCACCTGCGCCATCGCCTCCATGCCCAGCACCGCCGGGAACAGCAGGTTGCCGTCGAGCAGGTGGTCGGCGAGGTACGGGTCGGTGCCGGCGTTCAGCTCCGTCTCCACCACCAGCTCGACGCCGTGGTAGCGCACCAGCGGCCGGTCCACGAAGCGCAGCAGCGGCAGCGGCGGGTTCTCCCGCTCGACCGTGTGGATGCCCTCGGTCCGGCCGCTGATCACCACGGTGGACGGCACCGACGGGTCGGCGAGCAGCCGGCGCAGCATCGCCAGGCCCTGGTCCGGGGTGATGGCGGTGACGCCCTCGCGGGCCAGCGTCTCGACCACTGACAACCGCTCGCCCATGCCCACGCCCGACCAGACCGACCACTCCAGCACCAGGGCGCGGCAGTCCGGGTGGTCCGCGCCGTAGCGGGTGACCAGGTCGTCGAGCCACTCGTTGGCGATCGAGTAGTGCGCCTCGCCGCGCAGCCCCGCCCGGCCGATGATGCTGCCGAGCGCGACCAGCAGCTTGAGCCCACCGCCGCCGACGGCGTCGAGGACGTTGCGCAGGCCGTCCACCTTGGGTGCCAGCGTGCGACGGACCAGGTCCTCGTTCACGCCGGTGAGGGCGGTCGGCTCGTTGCGCCCGGCACCGTGCAGCACCGCGGTCACCGGACCGCCGAGTTCCGCGGTGAGCGACTCGACCGCCGCGCGCACCTGGGCCGGGTCGGTGACGTCGGCCCGCGCGTACCGGACGGTGACGCCCTGCTCGGCGATGCGGGCCAGGTTCGCCGAGATCTCCGGGTCGGTGGCCGCGTCGGAGCGGCCGAGCAGGGCCAGCCGGGCACCGCTGTCCTTGGCCATGGCCAGGGCGCACTCGGCGGTGATGCCCTTGGCGCCGCCGGTCACCAGCAGCACGTCGGACTCGTCGAGCGCCGCCTCGGTGCGCTCCGCGCTCACCGGCAACGGGCGCAGCACCGGCACGCGGCGGGTGCCGTCGGCCTCGTACCACGCCTCGGTGAAGCTCGTGGTGCCGGCGACCTCGGCGACGATCCGGTCCACCGCGTCGGGTTCCGGCGCGATGTGTACGACAGTGGTGCGGATGTGCGGCGCCTCCAGGTGCAGGGTCTTGGCCAGACCTGCCGCGCCCCGCCCGTGCTGCACCAGGACGAACCGGCCACCGGAGGCGCCCGTCACCGCGGCCCGGGCCCCGGCGAGCGCCTCGGCCAGATCCGCCTCCTCGCAGTCGGTCGGCAGCAGGACCAGAACGCCGCCGCCGACGTCGCCGCGCTCGAGCGCGGCCCGCAGCGGCTCGGCCAGCGGGTGCTCCGCCGGGGCGTGCACCTGCCAGCTGCCGCGCTGCTCGACGCCGGCCGCCGCCGGCACGTCGCGCTCGTCGAGGTCGACCCGCCAGGACCGCACCCAGTCGGCGGCGCCGGTGACGATCGGCGCGGCCTCGGTGACGCCCTCGACCGTCTCCGACCCGCGCAGTCCTTCGAGGGCCTCGGCCAGCTCGGCGAGGGTGGCGGTGGCGAAGTTGGCGGGCGTACGGCTCGGCGGGATGCCGATGCTCTGCGCCACCCGGTTCACCATCTGGCCCACGGTGATCGAGCTGAAGTGCAGGTCGTCGAGCAGCCGGCTGTTCATGTCGACCAGCTCGGGCGGCAGTTCCGCCCGTTCCGCCGTCATCCGGCGCAGCAGGTCGGCGACCGACTCACCGGCCGGGCCGGACACGGGTTGCGCCTCCGGCGTGCTGGACGGCGCCGCCGGAATCCCGCCGCGGTTGCGGGCCGGCACCTGCGGCGCGGCCTCGCACGGGCTCTCGAAGAAGCTGAACTCCGTGCCCACCGCCAGCGGGCGCACCAGCCGCCCGTGGAACAGCGCGGGGTCGACGTCGGTGGCCCCCACCACGAAGGCCGCTCCGAGCACCCGCAGCAGGCCGACCGACGACTCGTCGTCGGTGTCCAGCGCGACCGCCGGCACGTCCACCACGCCGCTCGCCAGGCCGCTGAGCACCCGGCCGGGGCCGACCTCGATGAGCAGGTCGACGTTCTTGGCGGCCACGGCGACCGCCTGGGCGAACAGCACCGGCTCGGTGATCTGCCGGGTGAGCAGGTCGGCCAGGTCGGTATCGGTGGGCAGTTCCTCACCGGTCACCGTCGAGACCACGCGCCGGTCGGGTGTGCCGAAGGACTCCCGGCGCAACAGGCCGCCGAAGGCGCCCGCGGCCTCGGCGACCAGCGACGAGTGGAACGCGTGGGAGACGGCGAGCCGGGTCGCCGCGACGCCTGCCTCCTCGGCCCGCCGGCAGGCCTGCTCGACGGCCTCGACGCTGCCGCTGATCACGGTCTGTCCGGGTCCGTTGTGCCCGCCGACGACCGCCGACAGTCCGGCGATCAGCCGTTCGGCCTGCTCGGGCCCGCAGGACAGACCGGCCATCGTGCCGGAGGAGCTGTGCTCGGCCATGGTGCGGCCGCGCAGGGCGGCCAGGCGCAGCACGGTCTCGTCGTCCATCGCCCCGGCCCACTGGAGGGCGGTCAGCTCGCCGAGGCTGTGCCCGACCGCCACGACCGCCTCCAGGCCGAGGGTCCGCAGCACGCGCTGGCCGGCGATCGAGCCGGTGACGATGCGCGGCTGGGCCACCTCGGTGGCGACCATGTCGCCGCTGCGGGGCAGCGCGGCGGCGCGGTAGACCTCGTCGGCCTCGGCGAAGCGCCGGCGCAGCGCGCCACCGCTGGTGCCCTTGCCGGAGCCCTGCCCGGGGAACAGGAAGCCGATCTCCCCGTCGCCGATCTGTCCGAAGCAGGTACGACCCCCGTCGGCGAACAACTGCGGCTCGCCGGCGTCCAGGGCGTCGACCACCGCCTTCAACCGGTTCGTCGCGTCCGACGGGGAGTGCGCCACGACCGCCGCCCGCCAGGGCAGCTCCCGCAGCTCGCCGTGCAGGGTCGCGGCCAGGTCACTGAGCTGCGCGTAGCTGATCGACGGCACGAAGTCGGCCACCCGCTTCAGCCGTTCGCGCAGCTCGGCCGGGGTCAGCGCGTCGAACACCAGCAGCTCGGCGTCCTGGGCGCCGGCCGCGATGGCCCGGGTACGGCTCCCGTAGCGCACCTTGCGCACCGGCTCGCCGCGGTCCAGGACGAGGTGCGTGTTGATGCCGCCGAAGCCCATCGCGGTCACGCCGGCGCGCACCGGGCGGTCGTCCGGCCACGGTTCGGCCCGACGCGCGACGCGCAGCGCGGCGTTCGGCGACTCGAAGACCTCGTGCGGGTCGACACAGCCGACGGTCGGCGGGATGACCTCGTTGTGCATCGCCATCGACGCCTTGATCAGCCCGGCCACACCGGCCGCGGCCTTGGTGTGCCCGATCATCGCCTTGACCGACCCGATCACCGCGGGCGCGGCGCCCGGGTCGGCGGCCAGCCGGTTCTGGTTGAGCGCGGTCAGCTCGTTGGAGTCGCCCACCTTCGTGCCGGTGCCGTGCCCCTCGAACAGCGGCACGGTCTCGATGCCGAAGCCGGCGCGGGCGTACGCCCGGTTGAGGGCGAGGTGGTAGCCGCGGGTCTCCGGCCGGGTGATGCCGCCGCGCCCGTCGGAGGAGATGCCCCAGCCGGCGATCGTGGTGTAGATGCGGTGGTTGCCGCGCAGCGCGTCACTCTCACGCATCAACACGACCATGCCGCAGCCCTCGCCCGGCCAGAACCCGTTCGAGCCGCGGTCGTAGACGCGCATCTCGCCGGTGGCCAGCGCCCCGGTCTTGGCGAACCCGATGACCTCGAACGGGTCGACCGACAGGTCCACCCCGCCGGCCACCGCGACGTCGAGCTCGCCGTCCGCCAGCGCCTTGCAGGCGGTGGCCACCGAGAGCAGCGAGGACGAGCACGCGCCGTCCACCGTGTAGCCGCCGCCCTGCAGGTCGAAGTGGTTGCAGATGCGCCCGGCGATGGTGTTGGACAGGCCGCCGGCCAGGGTGTCCTCGTCGACCGCCGGGAACGGGCTCTTGTACGTCTGCTCCAGGTCGTCGAGGAGAGCGTCCAGGTCCTCGTCGGCGAACCCACGCTCGCGCAGCACCGCGGTCACCGTGCGCTGCACGTACGGCCAGCGCAGCCGCAGCTGGTTGGCGCGGGAGAACTCGCCGGTGAGCGTGTTGCCGACGATCACGCCGGTGCGCTCCCGGGGCAGGCCCTCGGCCATCGGAAAGCCGGCGTCGGCCAGGGCTCCGGCGGCCACGTCGAGAGCCAGCCAGTGCGTCAGGTCGGTGGAACGGTACGTGCTGCCGGCCACCTTGTACGCGATCCGGTCGAACTCGTACGCGTCGATGACCGCCGCGTTACGGGCGTAGAAGCGGTCCGGGGTACGGGGATCCGGGTCCCAGTAGTCCTCCAGCCGCATCCGGACGTCCGGCAGCCGGCGGAACGCCCGGCGGCCGGCGATGGCGTTGTCGAAGAGTTCCTTGGGGGTGGTGGCGTCGGGATATCGGCACGCCATTCCCACCAGCGCGATTCTGGACATGGGCGATCGGGGCTCCTCACATGGACGGGCGGACGGGGCGCACGAGACGGGGTCAGCGGCGCCGTTCCACCCCGGTGTGTGCCGAGAACGCGTCGGCGATGCGTTGACGCCAGGTCGCATAGGCGGGCACTGCGCCGTCGGCGGGCAGGCCCTCGCGGGCGTGGTCGGTGGCGGCGGCGGCCGTGGCCACGTCCGTGCCGCACAGCACCTCGGTGGCCAGTTCGTTGTGCGGGACGACGAGACCGGCACGCAGCCGGGCCTGCGCGGCGAACGCGGCCCCCTGGGCCAGCTGACCCCGGTACGGGCCGGCCGCCTCGGCGAGGCACTCCAGCTCCGCGCGGTCGACGCCGCCCGCGTACGTGGCGGCCAGGCCGGCTCCGCTGTAGAGGTCCGGCCGGCGCTCCTCGGGGAAGGTGGCGAACAGCGCGGCGACCCGCTCCGGGTCGGTGCCGCAGACGAACCAGCTCGCCCGGCCGATGCCCTGGTCGATGACCTGGTTGGTGTGCCACGCCGGGCCGGGCACGACGGCCGGGGCCCGGGGCGCCTGGTACCGCTCGTGGACGTACTGGCGGGTCTTGAAGTACGCCTGGTGGAAGCCGTAGCCGTCGAGCAGCAGCCAGCGCAGCAGCGGGTCCGGGCCGTACAGCGTGGACCAGCGGAACCTCGGCAGGCGGGCCATCGCCCAGCCGACCCCGACGTACACCATGTAGACGTGGTCGGCGCCCGGCCCGTCGAGCAGCGCCCGCACGTGCCCGCCGCGTCCGACGGGCAGGCCGTCGAGCACGGCCATGGCCATGCCGGCGCCCTCGTAGGCGAAACCGCGGTAGAGCTCGGGCAGTTGCCTGAGCTCGGCCTCGACGTCGGCCGGCCGGCCGGTCGCCGCGGCGGCGCCGTAACCGGTCAGGAAGGACCTGCCGACGGTCTCCAGCCGGTCGACGGCCTCCGCCGACTTGGCGTGGAAGCCGCGGACGGCGACCTTGGTCTCCGAGATGTCCGGCGTCAGGACGCGCCGTCGCAGGTTGTGCCAGGCTGTCATGTCACGGCCTCCGCTGGGGGGTGGGAGAGGGCGAGCGCATCGAGGTGGTCGCGGATCTGCTGCCGCCAGGACTCGTAGTCGGGCGGGCCTGTCGGTTCGGCTCGGCTCAGGCTGATGTCGTCGGCCAGCGTCGCCGCGGCCGACACGGTGAGGCCGGTCAGCGTGTGCAGCGTGCTCGCCGAGTGTTCCGGCACGAAGCCGGAGAAGTCGCGGGCCTTGGCGGCGAACACCGCGCCCTGTGCCAGGTGCCGCCAGTGCTCGCCGGACGCCCGCCGCAGCACCGCCAGACCGGTCTCGTCGCAGCCGCCGGCGAAGGTGGCCGCGAGGCCGACACCGCTCCACAGGTCGGCGTGCCGCTCGGCGGCGAAGGCGCGCACCGCGGCGTCGACGTGCTGCGGGACTCCGCCGTGGATGAACCACAGCGCCCGCCCGATGCCCTGGTCGACCGCGCGGGGGAAGTAGTCGGCGCGGCCCTGCCACGGGTACGGCGCCGGACGGCGCTGGCGCTCCACCACGCTACGGGTGTCGAAGTAGGCCCGGTCGAAGCCGTAGCCGTCGACGGCCAGCCAGCTCATGGTCGGGAAGTAGGGCGTGCCGGTGAGGTCGGGTAGGACACCGCGCCACAGTGGACGCGGCAGGCGGGCCATCGCGAACCCGATGCCGATGTAGGTCAGGAACGTGTGCGGGACACCCGGTCCGCGCAGCAGTTCCCGGGTACGGGTTCCCCGGCCGCCCGCCATCGCGTCCCGCACGGTCAACGCCATCGTCGCGCCCTCGTACGCGAAGCCGCGCAGCTCGGCGTCGACCATGTCGAGCCGGCGCTCCAGGCCCCACTGGTCCCGCAGTTCGATGCCCCACTCGAAGCCGCAGACGACGGCCTGCGGGATGGCTTCGAGGGCGCGGGTGGCGTCGGTGGGCGTGACCGGAAATCCGCGCCCGGCGAAACTCACGTCGTGGAACGACGGAGTCAGGGCCATCCGGCGTAACGAACCGAGGACTGTGGGCATCGGGAAACTCCCTCACGCGGTGTGTGGGTGAGACTTCATCGTGTTATGCGATTCCCGGCCGGCGCGTCTCCTGGTGTGCGGGGTGCGGCGAGACGCTGCCGGGCTCCGATGCGACGGGCGGCTTCGAAGGCCGCCCACCCGGTGACCTCCACGAGCGCCTCGTCTCCGGGCTGGTGACGCCGGAACTCGGCGACGACCCCGTCGCCCACCTGGTGCGACGACACCGCGGTGAGCAGCGCGAGCCGTCCGGCCGCCCGGTCGGCCGGGCCGAGCGGGGTGAGCAGGTCCTCGCACCACGCCGTGGAGATGCCGGTGTCCGCGCCGCGCCAGCCGTCGAGGTGCTCGCGCACCACGGCACGGACCTCGGGTGACAGCCACCGTTCGCCGGCCGCGTCGAACGTCGCGGCGGCCCGCGCCAGCGCACCGCCGATGAACGGGTTGCCCGCCGCCCAGCCGGCGTCGGCGGGCTGCGGCGCGTCCGGCAGCAGGTCGAGGGAGCGGCCGGGCTCGCGGTGCGCGCGCAACGTGTCGCGCAGCAGCCGGCCCACCCCCTGCTTCATGCGCTGCCGTGCCCGCCCGGTGAGGCCGGGCGGAAGCAGGAAGCTGGAGAGGAAGACGTTCACCATCCGGGTCAGGTAGTGCATCGCGGTCACCGTGCCGATGAGCTCGGCGCTCTGCGCGGGGGTGAGCCAGGCCGGCACCCCGAGTCCGTCGGGCGCCTCCTGCGCGCCCCGCGCCCATTGGCTGATCTCACGCAGCCGGGGGTCGCGCATGTCGTCGACGCGGTCGGCGGCGAGCTGGTCCGCGTCGTACTCGCCGGCCAGGTCGTACATGCTGACCGAGTGCATGTCGACGCAGTACGGGCAGATCGTGGCGACCGCGACAGCGGTCGCGGCGGCCTCCTTCGAGGCCCGGTCGGCGGCGCCGCTGGCCAGCACCGGCTCGCGCATGAGGGTCCAGTAGGCGGCCAGCGCGCGGGGGGACGGTGAATGCATGAGCGCCGGTGGGATCACCAGGCGCATCTCGTCCGCCACCTGCTGGTACACCTGCTCGACCAGACCGCTCGCGGAGAGCGCGGAGACCGGTGTGACATGGCGTACCTGACGTTGCACGACTGAGGCTGCGACTCGGCCGACGATCATGGCTGCTCCTTCCGCCGGTGTGGCCAGTATCAGCAGATCGAACGCGAAAATCCCGCGTGCCGGACGAGGGAAGCAATTCTGGAAAAGAATTTCCCGGCGGAGAGCTGTGATCGGGTATCTCCGGTATCCAATTGCTACTTCAATATTGCGCTCGGCCCGGCGGGACGGCCTATCCGGTTGCCCGCCCAACTCGGCCGTGGCTAGCCTGGCGACACATGAACGTGGGGGTGCGCTGTTCGGTGCGCATTCCACCGCTCGCCGTGACGGATCGGCCGAGAAGGCCGGAATCTCATTGTTGCGGCGCGGCCCAGCCCTGGGGGAAGAATGCAGGATACGTCGGAGAAGGCAGTTCTGCGCGCCATCGAGGCGATGCACGAGCGCCTCGGTGGACAATTGACGGTCGATGACATGGCTCGCGCAGCCATGTTCAGCAAGTTTCATTTCACACGATTGTTCCAGCGGGTCACCGGGGTGTCGCCGGGTCGCTTCCTCTCCGCGCTGCGCCTCCAGCGGGCCAAGGAACTACTCGTCTCGACGCCGATGAATGTCGCCGACGTCAGCGTCAGCGTCGGTTACAGCAGCGTCGGCACGTTCAGCTCCCGGTTCAGCCGGAGCGTCGGGATGTCACCCACCACCTTCCGGCAGCGCGCCGGCTACGCCAGCGAGATCCGCACCGACTCCGACGGGGTGGCCCTGAGCGACGCGAGCCTCTCCTGCGTGGTGCACCCCGCCGGCCCCACGGAGAACACCCTGACGTTCGTCGGCCTCTTTCCCGAGCGCGTCCCCGAGGGCCGCCCGGTCCGCTGCGCGGTGCTGCGCGACTCGCGGCACATCACCTTCAACCACGCGCCGCTGGGCCGGTGGCACCTGCTCGCGCAGTCGGTTTCGGCCGACCGGCGCCCACCCGGCTCGTACCGCGATCACGCCGACCGGCCGGTCGCCGTGGCCACCGCCGGGCCGATCGTCATCCGGCCGGGCAAGCCGATCTCCACCGAGCTGGTGCTGCGGCCGGGCCGCGCCCTCGATCCGCCGGTGCTGCTCGCGTTGCTCGACGTCCGCACCTACGCGCTGAGCCGGCTGGCCGAGCAGAACCGGCCCGCCGAGGAATACGCCGGCGCCGCCTGAGTCAGGGCCGCCGGCCCGGCGGGTCGGCACGGGAGCACCCCCGGCCACATCCGCCCGGCTCTACCCGCTATTTCGGATTCGACTGGGTTCCGGCGATGTTCGACAACTGATTCTCAGTACGCAGCAGTGCGTTCCACTATCTACATTCCGCCACCCGGCGAGGGGCCCCGGCCAGGACATCCACGTGCCGCACCCCGGCGTGGATTCGGCGTCGGGAAACTGATGGCGCGGCGGATTGCGCCCGCTCCCGCCCTGAGATAGCCTCGGGGAAGAGCGACGGACATCACAAGGCCGCCAGCATTCGGAATTGGCCGGAATGGGCGCAATGGAACAGGAAATTGAGATAGCCGTCAAACGCGCAGTGACGACAATGCGCGACAATCTAGGCCAACCGCTGACGATTGACGACATGGCCCGCTCGGCCATGTTCAGCAAATTCCACTTCACGCGCGTTTTCCAGCGGGTCACCGGCATCTCCCCCGGCCGTTTCCTTTCCGCACTGCGGCTCCAGCACGCCCAGCAACTGCTGGTCTCGACCCCACTGCGGATCGCCGATATCAGCCAGCGGGTCGGCTACAACAGCGTCGGCACGTTCAGCACCCGGTTCAGCCGTAGTGTGGGCATGTCCCCCACCGAATACCGGCTCCAGTCCGGATTCGCGCGGCAGATCGTCACGGAAACAGACGCCCACACCACGTCGTCGGCCGGTGGTCGCGTCGAGTGCCGCATCCGGATGCCACAGGACGGCCAGCCGCGGCTGGTCTTCGCCGGCCTTTTCCCCGAACGCATTCCGCAGGGCCGCCCGGTGCGCTGTACGGTGCTCGCCGACCCGGCGCATCTCGAGCTCGACGACGTGCCCAGCGGCACCTGGCATCTGTTGGCCCAGGCGGTGCCGGGATCATGCGGCCATCCGGACGGCTACCAGGCAAACGTGAACGAGTCGGTGTCGGTGGCCAGCCTCGGCCCGATCACCGTCGCACCGCGCTCGGTGGTCCGTTCCGCGCTGGAGTTCAACAGCGCCGGTCCGCTCGACCCACCGGTCCTGCTGGCCCTGCTGGACGTCCGCAAGCTGGCGATGGAGATCGTGGCGCAGCGTGCCCATGCGCACGTTCCGCTGACGGCCGGAGTGGCTGGTCACGGTCCCTCGAACTGCTGGTGACGCCCGGGCCGCAACCCGGAAGTGGACCGGCGCCGGCGACTCGGCGACCCTGGTGCCGTGACTATTCCATCCGCACCCAGGAAGCTGGTCGCCGGTGCCCTCGCGTTCGACACGCCGGCCTTTCCGGACGAGCGCGGCGTCTTCCGTACGCCGTTCCGGTCGTCGGCATTCGGACGTCCCCTGTTTCCGGTGGCCCAGGTCAACTTCAGCGTCTCGCGCCGCGGCGCGGTACGCGGCCTGCACTACACAGTCACCCCGCCCGGCACGGCGAAGTACGTCTACTGCCTGCACGGCCGCGCCCTCGACATCATCGTCGACCTCCGGGTGGGCTCGCCGACGTTCGGGCGGTACGACGCCGTGGAGCTTGACCAGGAGCGGTGTCCGGCGCTGTACCTGCCGTTCGGGGTCGGTCATCTCTTCGTCGCACTCGAGGACGACACCGTGATGAACTACCTGCTGTCGCTGGAGTACCGGCCGGAGAACGAACTCGCGCTCGCGCCGTTCGACCCGCAGCTCGCGCTCCCGATCCCGGCCGACATCGATCCCATCCTCTCGCCGCGGGACCAGGCGGCGCCCAGTCTCGCCGAAGCGCTGGACGCCGGCCTGCTCCCGGGCTACGCGGCCTGCCGCGCGCTGGAGGAACGGTACAGCGCCTGCCAGTAGTGGCTCCACACTGGAGTGCTCGCCTCGGCGGCGCACTCCCAGCGGTCCCCCGGCGTGTAGGCCGAGACGAACCGGCGCGACTGCTTACGCACGGCCTCGCTGTCGAAGATGTCGATCACCTCGGTCAGCAGCCCGGCGCGCAGCGCGGAGGCCACCTGTTCGGTGCCCTGCGAGTGGTCGTCCAGCGCCTTGTCCAGATACTTGCCGACCGGGCCGTTCACGTAGAACGCCTGGCTCCGCTCGTCGACGAGACCCAGGTAGCCGCGGACCACCTCCGGCGGCATGCAGGCGAACGAGTCGATGTTGATCGCCAGGTCGACGTCACGCGGGAACGTCCGCCCGGCGTCCGCGGCCGCGTGGAAGGACACCTTGGCGTACTGCGCGGGCTCGAGCACCGCGCGCAGGTAGGCGCGGGCCAGCCGCAGCGAGGGCTCCTGCTCCACGATGTGGTACTCCGCGACGTCGTGGTTGGCCATCAACGCGTGGCAGGTACGGCCGTATCCGGCGCCGATCTCGACGATTCGCGCACCGGCCAGGCGCACCCGTTCCGCGAGGAAACCGACCTCCTGCACGGCCCGCAGGTAGTCCATGTCGATCTCGTCGCCGTCGTGGCGAACGGTGATCGGATCGCCGACGTCCCGGTTCCGGGTCTTGCGCAGCCGCTCGCGGTCCTGCGGGCTCAGCCGGCCGCTGACGCTGTACAGCAGTGCTTTGAGGTACCGCACTCCGTTGTTCCGTGGATCCCACAGCGTCAACTTGAAGTTGGCGTCATCGGACCGGAATCCCGCCAGAATATCCGTGTCCTGATCGACAGTCACTGTTACCGACCTCCTGGATGAGCGGAGCCCGAACGGCCCGGTGAAGTGGAGTATCACGCCGTTTCCCAGCGGGCTGCGCCTCTGAGAGTGCGAACAGCCGGGCCGCTCGCCGGGGTTCTGCGCGCACCGCATTCCAGGAGACCTGGGGGTCTGCCGGCCCGCCACATACTGGTTTTCCGGCAGATGTCGACTCGACGAACGGACCCGATGGTGAAGGGAATTGTTCTCGCCGGTGGCACCGGTACGCGGCTGTACCCGCTGACGCTGGCGACGTCCAAACAGTTGCTGCCCGTCTACGACAAACCGATGCTCTACTACCCGCTCTCAGTACTCATGCTGGCCGGCATCCGGGACATCCTGATCATCTCGAACCCGGATGTGCTCCCGCACATGCGCCAGTTGCTGGGCGACGGATCCCGGCTGGGCCTGAACCTCAGCTACGCCGAGCAGAAGGAGCCACGCGGCATCGCCGAGGCGTTCCTCATCGGCGCCGGTCACATAGGACACGACCGGTCCGCGTTGATCCTCGGCGACAATCTCTTCCACGGCGCCGGCTTCTACAACCTGCTGCAGCACGAGGCCCGCTCGGTCGACGGCTGCACCCTGTTCAGTTACTCGGTCTCGGATCCCGAGCGCTACGGCGTCGCCGAGACCGACACGGAGGGCCGGCTGGTCTCGATCTTCGAGAAGCCCCGGCGGCCGCGTTCCAACCAGGCGATCACCGGCCTCTACCTCTATGACAACGACGTGGTGAGCATCGCCGCCGGCCTGAGTCCGTCGGATCGCGGGGAACTGGAGATCACCGACGTCAACCAGGAATACCTGCGGCAGCGCCGGGCCGGGCTCGTACCGCTGAGCCGCGGCTACACGTGGATGGACTGCGGCACGCACGCCAGCCTGCTCGCCGCCAGCCAGTACGTGCAGGTGATCCAGGAGCGGCAGGGGGTCCGGGTGGCCTGCCTCGAGGAGATCGCCCTGCGCATGGGCTTCATCGACGCCGAGGCCTGCTACGAGCTGGGCGCCGAGATGCCCCACTCGGACTACGGCCGCTACCTCACCGAGATCGCATACGCACTCGACTAAGGACGACGATGGGAAGACTGCTGAGAGCGGCGACCCGACGCATCGCGCCGGCCCACATCCGTTACGTCCGGCCGGTGCCGCCGGAGACCGCCCCCGAACCGGTCGCGCTGGTCTACCGCCAGGTCGAGACGGACTTCGGGATGCTGGCCCCGCCGGTGGCGCTGCACGCCCCGGCGCCACCGGTGCTGGCCGCCTGCTGGAGCATCCTGCGGGAGACCCTGGTGGTGTCCGGCCGGGCGAGCCGCGCCGACAAGGAGGCGGTCGCCGCGGCCGTCTCGGTGGCCAACCGCTGCCCGTACTGCCTGGACGTGCACGGCGCCGCGCTGACCGGCCTGCTCGCCGGGCCGGACTCCGCCCGCATCGCGGCCGGCGGGACCGACGAGGTGACCGAGCCCCGACTGCGCGCCCTGGTCCGCTGGGCGCGGACCGGCGAGGGGCCGGAGCCGTTCCCACCGGAGCAACGGGCCGAGCTGGTCGGGGTGGTGCTGGTCTTCCACTACATCAACCGCATGGTCAACGTGTTCCTGCGGGACTCACCGCTGCCGGCCGTGCCGAGGCCGGCCGAACGGGTCCTGCGGCGCACCGCGGCGTCGGTGCTGGGCCGGCTCGGCCGGGTCGAGGTCGCGGCGGGCTCGTCGCTGGACCTGCTGCCCGAGGCCGGCCCGCTGGCGGGCACCGCCTGGGCCGCGACCGTGCCGCACATCGCCCAGGCGCTGAACCGCGCCGGCGCCGCCATCGCCGCAGCCGGCGAACGGAGCGTCCCGGCCCGGGTGCGCGAACTCGTCGAGGCCCGGCTGGCTGATCCGGGCTTCGCGGGGCCCGGGATCAGCGCCAGGGCGTGGCTGGACGAGGCGGTCCAGCAACTGCCCGCGGCGGACCGGCCGGCCGGGCGGGTGGCGCTGCTGACCGCGTACGCGTCCTACCGGGTCACCCCGGAACTGGTCGCACAGTGCCGGTCGGACGACGCGCAACTGGTCGAGCTGACCGCCTGGGCGGCGTTCGCGGCGGCCCGTGCGACCACCGGCCGGATCGTGCCGGATGAGGGCAAGCGGGGAGATGTGAGCCCGCCCGTCTGACTGCGACGCTCATCCCGATGGCTGAGGGTGTTCCGCAGCCAGGTCGGGTGGCCCGTTCGGTGGCCCGCCGACGTATCCGAGCCGTGCTGTTCCTCCTGCCGTCCCGCTCGGCCCGCATCACCGGCCAGACCTCGCCGTGCACGGCGGCCTGCTCGGTTCCGCGCCGATGAGCAGGATGCCCGGCTGACCGTCAAGCAGCCGCATCGCACAGAGAAAGGGTGGAGCCACCCATGGGGAAGAATCCACGCCGGGCGCTGGTGCTCGGCGGCAGCTACGCCGGCCTGTTCGCCGCGCGAGTGCTGACCGAGCGGTACGACGAGGTCCTGATCGTCGACCGGGACAAGCTGGTCGGTGAGCGGGGACCGCGTCGCGGCCGCCCGCAGGGCAAGCACATCAACGCCATGCACGTCCGCGGCCTCCAGGTGACCGAGGAACTGTTCCCCGGCTTCATCGAGGGACTCGTGGCGGACGGCTGCCCGACCGGCGACTACGCCGGCTCGTGCCGGTGGTACTTCAACGGGCGGCCGCTGGTCCGCGAGGACATCGGCTACATCGCGGTGCCCGCCACGGCCCCGCTGATGGAACGTCACCTGCGCGAGCGCGTCGAGCAGCTGTCCGGCGTGCGGTTCCTGGAGCGCCGCGACATCGTCGAGCTGGAGACGACACCGGACCGTGCCCGCGTCACCGGCGCCCGGCTGCGTGATCTGGACAACGACCGGGACGAGGTGATCGAGGCCGACCTGGTCGTCGACGCCACCGGCCGCGGCTCGCGGACCCCGGCCATGCTGGAGCGGTTCGGCTACGAGCGGGTCCCCGAGGAGCGCATCAAGATCAACCTCGGATACGTGACCCAGCACTACGAACTGGACGACGACCCGTGGCACGGCGACCTGGCCATCATCCCGGTGGCGTACCCCGCCTCGCCGCGTGGCGCGATCTTCACCCAGACCGACCACGGCAAGGTCGAACTGACCGCCTACGGCCTGCTCGGCGACCACCCGCCGACCGACCAGGAGGGCTTCTACGACTTCATCCGGTCGCTGGCGATCCCGGACATCGCCGACGCCCTCAAGTCGGCCCGCCCGATCGACGAGCCCGTCCCCTTCCACTATCCCGTCACGCTGCGCCGGCGCTACGAGCGGATGTCCCGCCTGCCGGCCGGCCTGCTGGTCACCGGCGACGCGGTCACCAGCTTCAACCCGGTGTACGCGCAGGGCATGACGGTGGCCGCGGTCGCCGCCCTGACGATCCGGCGCCACCTGAGCGCGCACGGCGAACCCGACCCGGCCGCGTACTTCCGCGACCTGGCCCGCGACTGCATCGACGCGCCGTGGGAGATGACCACGACGGTCGACCTGAACTTCCCGGACGTGCCCGGCCACCGGTCTCTCAAGATGCGGATGGTGCAGCGCTACCTGCGGCTCGTGCAGGTCGCCGCGACCCGGGACCCGAAGGTCACCACGGCGTACCTGCGGGCCGCGGGCATGGTCGACACCCCACAGGCGCTGATGCGCCCCGCGACGCTGTGGCGCGTGCTGCGCGGCGCCTTCGCCCGGAGCGCCCCCGTCGACCGGCCGCGTCAGCCGACGCTCGCACAGTCGGGCTGAGCCCCGCCGTCCCGAACCGGGCCCGTCGTGCTTCCCCCCGCACGACGGGCCCAACTCTGTGCCCGGTCCCCCGGGAACGCGCCTGCCGTCGGGGCAGCGCAGACGGCGGGTTCAACGCACGATTGGAGGACCACCCGGTGCCACCGGTCTCCGCCGCGCGTGCTCGCCCGGCAGAGAGCACGATGCGAGTTGATTCGCGCGCCGATCTTGTCACAATCCAAGGGAAATAACCTGAAAGAGGCGTTGATGACGCAAACGATGCGGGACTGGCTCTTCGCCGGCATCCATCTGGCACCCTGCCGCTTCGCGAACGTAGAGGCCTTCCTCTCCGGTGTCGAGCCCCACCTGCCCCTGGACGACGTCGTGCCGGCCAGGCAGGCGATCGACCTGCTGCGCCGGGCCGGCGCGTCGCTGGACGGCGACAGCGGGGAGTGCGCGGACGACGCCGCCGCCGCCCGCCGGCTCACCGCCGCCCAGCTCCGCGAGCTGGCGGACGCGCCGCTGGCCCTCGGCAGCAGCGGTACGGAGCACGCGGTGCTCGCCGCGGCGGGACCGCTGCGCGACCGGCTCACGGCGGCCGGCCTGGACGTGGCCGGAATGACCGTCACGGTCGGGTCGGTTCTGCCGGATCCGTACGCCGCGTCTGAGCGCACGTCCATCTCCATCGGCCCGTCGAAGGCCGCCCGGCACCGGCTCGAGCCCGGTGCCTACCTGCGGCTGTCCGGGCTGCGGCCGTTCCTGAGCATCACCCGGGCCGCGCGCAGGCTGGTGCACGCCGCCGCGGACGTCGGGCCGGACGGATCCGACCGGGGGCTGGAGCAGGGGCTCGCCGACGTCCTCGGGCTCTGCTACGCGGCGGCCGCGGTCGTGCCGCGCACGGCGTTACGGTCGATCCTCGTCCACGACCGGCACTGCCCCGCATCGCCGAGGCTGCGCTCCGCGCACATCCGGCAGGCCACGCTGCTCTACCGCGAATTCGGCGTCGCCGGGCTGGCCGCGCTGGTCGCCGGCGGGCGGCGCCGCATCGCCGAGGCCGAGGTGGCGGTCCTGACCGGCCGGTATCGCGAGCTCGACCTGCCACGCGGGCCGGGCGACGAGGTCATCACCTGGCTGCTCGACCACCTCTGCGGCGCGTTGCTGCCGTCGTATGTGGTCTCGCCGCTCGATCTGTTGCTGTTGGACGCCGTCCACGACGGCGCCGGCGTCGCCGAGGTGTGTGCCGCCGCCGGGGTGCCGGTGTCGGTCGGCGCCGCGCGGCTCGGCCAGCTGAGTCTCTCGACGGCGCTGTTCAGGCTGACCGGCGGGGCGGTGACCGACTCGATCCTGCCCCGCTACCGGGAGGCCGAGCAGCAGTCCGGGCAGCCGGTGCTGCGCTGGCTGGCCGGTTGACGGCGGGGCCGGGCGGGCGCGGGGCCGGACCGCACCGGCGTGCGTCGGACCGGTCCCGTCAGCGTTCCGGCGTCCACAGGTCGGGGGCGGTCCACCCGTCCAGGTCGTACTCGGCGAGGCACTGCTCGGCGAAGGCCTTGTAGCCGTCGACCAGCCCGGTCGCCGTCTGCGCGTGCAACAGCTCGACCCGGGTGTTCTCGTGGTTGCCGGCGTAGTTGCGCTCGTAGAGCTCGTGGCGGCCGCCGAACTCGGTGCCGGTCGCGTCCCAGAGCAGCTTCATCACCTTGACCCGCTGCTCGGCGTCCGAGCCGTCCGAGCCGCGCAGGTACCGGTCGAGGTAGGGCCGGATCTCCGGGTTGCGGAAGTCGTCGGCGCTGGAGTTGACGTAGATGAGCCCGCTGGCCACGTCCTGCTGGATGATCTCCTTGACCCGCGGGTAACCGATCTGCATGAACCAGCGGTACGCCATGCCGTACTGCGGGTTGGGCAGCAGCGCGCCGTTCTTCCACTGCACCGGGTTGCGGGCGGCGGCGTCCGACAGCCCCCAGAACAGGTTGCGCCACGCGAGCACCTCACCGAGCCGGCTCTGCACGCCGCGGAAGTCCTTCGTGCCGGTCAGCTCCAGGGCCTTGGCGAGCAGGCCGGCGAGGAACTCGAGCTTGACCGCGAGCCGGGTGCAGCCGTGGAAGGTGAACCGCTCGGAGAAGCCGGACTGGCCGGCGAACATCTGCACCTTGCCGAGGTTCCCGTACACGAACACGTTCTCCCACGGCACCAGCACCTGGTCGAGCACGAGGATGGTGTCGTTCTCGTCGAGCCGCGACGAGAGCGGGTAGTCGAACGGTGTGCCGACCGCGGCGGCGTTCGCCCCGTACGACGGACGGCAGATCAGCTTCACGCCGGGCGCGCCCATCGGCACGGTGGCGATCAGCGCGAACTCCTTCTTTCGCACCGGCAGGCCGAAGTGGGCGATGAAGTTGTAGTGGCTCAGCGCCGACCCGGTGGCGACCACCTTGGCGCCGCTGACGATCAGACCCTCGCCCGTCTCCCGCTCCACCCGGATGTAGACGTCGGCCACCTGGTCCGGCGGCCGGTTACGGTCCACCGGCGGATGCACGATCGCGTGGTTCCAGAAGAGCACCTTCTCCTGGGACTCCCGGTACCAGCGTTCCGCGTTGTCGCTGTACGGCGCGTAGAAGCCGGCGTTGGCCCCGAGCGTGCCGAGGAACGACGCCTTGTAGTCGGGGCTGCGCCCCATCCAGCCGTAGCTCATCCGCGCCCAGGCCGCGATGGCACGCTGATCGGCGATCATGTCGTCGACGGTGTGCGGGGTGCGGAAGAACGGGTGGGTGAAGCCGCCCGATCCGGTGTCCGTGGGCGCGGTCAGCACGTCGCGCTGGGCCGGATCGTGCAGCGCGTCGTAGAGCCGGGCGGTCATGCGTACCGGGTTGCGGAACGCCGGGTGGGTGGTGACGTCCTTGACCCGCTCGCCGTAGAGGAACACCTCGCGGCCGTCGCGCAGGCTCTCGACGTACTCGTCCCCGGTCAGCGGCCCGGTCATCGCCGTGCTCCGCCACGCCGGGACGGCCGGGCGGGCGTACCCCCGACCAGCCGGCGACCGCCGTCGTCACGCTGTCGTGGAACGAGCCCGGGCACCATGGCCCGGGCTCGTTCGGTCAACTCGGTCAACTCGGTCGGGGCGGACGGGGATGCGGACGGCGCAACCACGTTCGAGATGACGGTCATGCCGACAGCGTCACATCGGGGTGGCCAGCACGGCATCTCCGCCGGTGCTCAGCGCCGCGCCGGCGCCGCCCGGCTCAGGGCACGATCTCCATCTGCGCCATCATCCCGATGCTGGAGTGCTCGAGGAAGTGGCAGTGGTAGACGTACCGGCCCAGGTAGTCGGTGAAGGTGGCCTGCAGCCGCACCGAGGTTCCGGCCGGGATCAGCACGGTGTCCTTGAGCCCCGCGTCGTCCGCGGTCATCGGCGCGCCGGTGCGGCCCAGCACCCGGAACTGCGTCAGATGCAGGTGGAAGTTGTGGTCGATGCCGGCCTCGACGTCGTCGTTGTAGACGGTCCAGATCTCGGTCGTGCCACGCTTGATGCTGAAGTCCACCCGGTTCGGGTCGTAAGACCTCCCGTTGACCATCGGGTACGGCGGCTCCTGGCTGAAGTCGAACCCCAGGTGAACCTCACGCTGCTTGGTGGCCACGGGCAGCGTGGGCAGCGGGCGCAGCCGGAGCGGGAACCGGCTGGGATCGGCGGCGGTGGAGCGCACGTCGAAACGCAGCACCGGTCCCTTGACGGCGTCACTGAGCACCACCGAGGTGCCGACCGGCAGGCCGGTGAAGTCGACGAGCAGGTCCGCCCGCTCGCCCGAGCTGAGGGTCAGCGAGGTCCGGGCCACCGGCGCGGGCAGCAGACCGCCGTCCGAGCCGACCTGCCACATCTTCCCCTTGTCGATGCTGAACGTGTACTTGCCCTCGTTCGTCGCGTTCAGGACACGGAACCGGTACCTGCGGGCGGCGACCGGGAAGAACGGCTTGACCTTCCCGTTGACCACGACGAGGTCACGTTCGTTCGGGAAGCCCCAGATCAGTGAACCGTCGGTGTCCATCTGGACGTCGGTGAACATGATCGGCACGTCGTACGAGCCGGTCGGCAGCCCCAGGTCCTTCTCTGCCGGGTCGTTGACGAGGTAGAAGCCGTGCAGCCCGCGGTAGGTGTGCTCGGCCTCGTCGCCGTGCACGTGGTCGTGGTACCAGAGCGTGGCCCCGCGCTGGTTGTTCGGGTAGTAGTAGGTCCTGGCGGCACCCGGGAGGATCATGTCCATCGGGTGCCCGTCGTCGATCGCCTTCACGTGGCCGCCGTGCAGGTGCACGTTGGTGTGCGTGTCGAGGTTGTTGCGGAAGGTCACCTTGGCCGGCCGGCCGGTGCGGCCGTAGATGGTCGGGCCCACCCAGCCGCCGCCGTAGGTGAGCGCCGCGGTGCTGATACCCGGCACCAGTTCGAGCTGGGCGGGCTGCACCAGGACCTCGTACTCGTCGCAGTCCGCCGTCTGCCGCTTCGGCACCGCGACCGGCGGCACCGGCATGCGCGTCTGGAACGGCGTGACGCTGAGCGTCGTCGCCTTGCGCGCGGTGGCTCCGGCCGGACCGTGCGCGTGGTGGTGGGCCGCGGCTGACGCGTCCGGCCCGCTGGTGGTCGCCGCCGCCCCCCGCGACAGCATCACCGCGCCCGCCACCGATCCGCCCGCGACCAGGATCGCCCGTCTTCTCATCGCTGTTCCCCCCACTCGGTTAGGTGAGCGGGAGTCTATGGTCGTCGATCGCGGCCTAAGATCTTCCAGATTGCTTTACTGAGCCGCTTACTGAGCCGCCGATCGGCGCCACGGCGACCGGCACACCGTTGAAGACCGCGTTGCCGGAGGGCACGTCCACGGCACCACCGGTCAGCTCGTTCACATTGACCCCGGCCCGACCGGCGGCCACCCGCTGGCCGGTACGCCGGTGCCCCCACCCGTGCGGCAGGCTCACCACCCCGGGCATGATCGTGTCGGTCGGTTCCAGCTCGACCTCCAGTTCGCCGGAGGCCGAGCTGACCCGTGCCCGCTCGCCGAGGCCGAGCCGGGCCACGTCGTCCGGGTGGATCTGCAGGGTGCAGCGGTTGGTGCCGCCGGTGAGCGTCGGCACATTGTGCATCCAGCTGTTGTTCGAGCGCAGGTGCCGGCGTCCGATCAGCACCATGGGCGCGGGCGGGCGGATCATCGCCGCCCGCAACCGCCCGGTGTCCTCGGCGAGCGGCTGGGGGGCGAGCTCGACCCGCCCGGACGGCGTCTTGAGGATCTCGGACAGCCGGGGTTCCAACGGGCCCAGGTCGATCCCGTTCGGGTGGTCGAGCAGCTTCCGGCGGGTCAGGCCGTACGGGCCCATCCGCAGCATGGCGTCGAGCAGCAGATCCGGGCCGTCCTCGCCGTCCAGTTCGGCGCGGGTCGTCACCGGGATCGCCGACAGGAGCTGGCCCAGCATCTGCTCTGGCAGCCCGGACGGGTCGGCCTGCGCGCCCAGTCCCATCGCGATCAGCGTGAGCCGCTCCAGGATCTCGGCCTCGCTGCGCTGCCCGGCGTCGAGTGGCACCACCGCCGGGGAGTAGCGGGCGTAGTTGCGTACCTGGATGGTGGAGATGAGGAAGTCGTAGTGCGCCATCTGCAGGGTGCGCGGCGGCGGCAGGATGACGTGGGCGTGCCGGGTCGTCTCGTTCAGGTACGGATCGACAGCCACCATGAAGTCGAGACTCTCCAGCGCCCGGTCGAGCCGTCCGCCGTCCGGAGTGGACAGCACCGGATTGCCGGCGACGACGACGAGAGCCCGTACCTGACCGGGGCCGGGCTGCTCGATCTCGTCGGCCATGGTGGCGGCCGGGAACTCCCCGAGGGTCTCGGGGAAGCCCTTCACCCGGCTGCGCCAACGCCCCGCGGTGAACGGCTCGGGGCTCTTGTGCACCTCGGCGGTGGCCGGCTTCGCGTACATCACCCCGCCGGCCCGGTCGAAGTTTCCGGTCAGCACGTTGAGCACGTCCACCAACCACTGCGCGAGGGTGCCGAACTCGGCCGTACAGGTGCCGATGCGGGCGTAGACGGCGGCGGTGGGCGCGGCGGCGAGCTCCCGGGCGAGCCGCCGGACGGTCTCCGCGTCGACGCCGCAGAACGGGGCCACCAGTTCGGGCGTGAACGGCGCGGCCAGCTCCCGCAGCCGGTCGAGGCCGGCCACCGGCACCCGGATCGTCACCAGTTCCTCGTCCAGCAGCGTGTGCACCATGGCGAACAGCAGCGCCGGGTCACTGCCGGGCCGGACGAACACATGCTCGTCGGCCAGCTCGGCGGTCCGGGTGCGGCGCGGGTCGAGCACCACGATGCGCCCGCCGCGCTCGCGCAGCCGCCGCATCCGCCCCGGGAAGTCCGGCGCGGCGCACAGCGAGCCGTTCGACACCGCCGGGTTGGCTCCGATGATCAGCAGGTGGTCCGTGCGGTCGAGGTCGGGCACCGCCACCGCCCACGGGTCGCCGGTCATCAGCCCGGACGCCACGTGCTTGGGCATCTGGTCGACGGTGCTCGCCGAGAACACGTTGCGGGTGCCGAGCGCCATGGCCAGCGGACCCCGGTAGAGGATGCCGGCCATGGTGTGGAAGGTCGGGTTGCCGTAGTAGAGCGACAGGGCCTCCCGCCCGTGCTCGGCGATGACTCCCTCCAGCCCCCGGGCGACGATCGCGAACGCCTCGTCCCAGTCCGCCCGGCGCCACGCCTCACCCTCGCGGACCATCGGGCCGGTAAGCCGGTCCGGGTCCTCGTCGAGGCGGCCCAGGGTGGCGCCCTTCGGGCACAGGTAGCCCTTGGAGAACGGGTCGTCCTTGTCACCGGTCACCGATGTGACCCGGTCACCGTCGAGGGTCAGGCGCAGGCCGCAGACGGCCTCGCAGAGCGGGCAGGTGCGATACGCGGTCCGCGTGCCGGTCATGAGACTCTCCCGTCAGTTCAGGCGGACGCCGGCGTCGTCGAGGGCCTTGAGCAGCGTGCCGCGCTCCAGCTCGGCGGCGACGAGTTCGAGCTCGTCGGCCATGTAGCGGTCCTCGTCGAGGGTCGGCACGAGCGACCGGATCGTGTCGTAGGTGACCCGGGCGGCCGGGCTGAGCCGGTCCCGGCGGCCGGAGACGTCCACGGCCTGCGCGGCGGCGAGGAACTCCAGGGCCAGGATGATGTGGTTGTTCCGCAGCACCCGGCGAGCGTTACGGGTGGCGATCAGGCCCATGCTGACCACGTCCTGGTTGTCGCCGTTGGACGGGACGCTCTGGGTGCTGGCGGGGCTGATCGTGCGGTTCTCCGCGACCAGCGCGGTGGCCGGGTACTGCGCACCGGCGAAGCCACTGTTGAGACCCGGCTCGCCCTTGACCAGGAACTCCGGCAGACCGTAGCTGAGGTGCCGGTTGAGCAGCCGGTTGCTGCGCCGCTCGGAGAGGACGCCGAGCTGGGTGAGCGCGATGGTCAGGAAGTCCATCACGAAGGCCACCGGCTGACCGTGGAAGTTCGCCCCGTGGAAGATCTCCTTGCCGGTGAAGAACAGCGGGTTGTCGTTGGCCGAGTTCAGCTCGATCTCGAGCTTGAGCCGGGTGTGCGACAGGGTGTCCCGCACCGCGCCGATGACCTGCGGGATGGCCCGCAGCGAGTACGCCTTCTGGAGGTAGACGTCGGAGCGGTAGACGTTGCCGCCGTTGCCGTTGCCGTTCTCCTTGCTGGCGGCCACCTGCTTGCGCAGGTCGGCGTGCTCGACGGTGAGCTTGCTGCCGGCCATCAGCGTGCGCATGTTGGCGGCGCTCGCGATCTGCCCGGCGTGCGGCCGGGCGATGTCGTGGCCCTCCGGCTGGAACGGGCTCATCGAACCCTGCAACGTCTCGATGACCAGTGCGGCGGCGATCTCGGCGTGTCGGGCCTGGGCCAGCGCGTACTCGGCCAGCAGAGCGCCCACACCGGTCATCGCCGAGGTGCCGTTGATGAGGGCGAGGCCCTCCTTGAAGCGCAGCCGCAGCGGCTCGATGCCGAGCGAGCGCAGCACCGGCCCGGTCGGCGTCTTGTCGCCGTCGCGCAGCAGGTAGCCCTCGCCGATCAGGGTGCTGGCGATGTGTGCGAGCGGGGCCAGGTCTCCGCTGGCGCCGAGTGAGCCGATCTCCGGTACGGCGGGGGTGAGGCCCTCGTTGAGGTAGAGCGCGAGGCGCTCGAGCACCACGGGACGAACCGCGGAGTGGCCCTTCGCCAGCGCGTTCAGCCGGGCGGCGACCACGGCGCGTGCCTCGGCCTCGGCGAACAGCGGACCGACGCCGGCGCTGTGGCTGCGGACCAGGTTGGTCTGCAACTCGGTCTCCTTGGCCGTGTCGACGAGCATGTAGATCATCTCGCCGTAGCCGGTCGTCACGCCGTAGACCGGAACGTTGCTGCGGACGGTCTCCTCGAACTGCTCCCGGCTCGCGGCGGCGCGGCTGAGCACCCGCTCGCCGAGGACTACCGGCACGTGCTCCTCGGCAACCTGGCGCACCTGCGGCACGTCGAGCGTCTCGCCGTTCAACTCGACTCGGACATCGGTTTCCACCGTGGTCATGTGATGCTCCCGATTGGTGTGGGGAAAGAACGCCTGGTTGCGCATCGATGCCATCACCGGCGCGATAGCCGTCGCACCTCTTCGCTTGCCCTGGTGCCGGCCTGGTGTTCACGTGCTGCCGCGGACGGCACCGACGAAGATGCACCCGCCGGCCGTGGTCGCCGAGCATGAAGGCACTGACCCGGCCGCCCGCTCCACCGGGCCACCGCCGAGGCGCAGGCCCTGCTGGACGTAGGCCGGAAGGACGCCGCATGATCAACGTGTTTCAGCCGAGTGTGGGTGCCGAGGAGCTCGCGGCGGTCGGCGAGGCATTCGACAGCAACTGGCTGGGCTACGGCCCTCGGACGCGGGAGTTCGAGCGCGCCTTCGGTGAGCACCTCGGCGTACCGCCGGAGACGTTGCTTTTCCTCAACTCGGCCACCTCGGCGCTGGGGCTGACCGCCAGGCTGCTCGAGTTCGGTCCGGGCGACGAAGTCGTGGTGCCCTCGGTGAGCTTCGTGGCCAACGCCAACACGATCGCCGCCTCCGGCGCCCGGGTGGTGTTCTGCGACGTCGACCCGCACACCCTGAACCCGTCGGTGGCGGACATCGCCGCCTGCCTCACCCCGCGCACGAAGGCGGTGACGATCCTGCACTACGGCGGTCACCCGGGGGAGGTCGTGGGGATCGCCGAGCTGTGCCGCGAGCGCGGCATCCCGCTCGTCGAGGACGCCGCCTGCGCGGTCTATTCCCAGGTGGCGGGGAAGGCGTGCGGCACTTTCGCCGACGTCGGCATCTGGAGCTTCGACTCACGCAAAATCATCACCACCGGCGACGGCGGCATGATCTATCTGCGCGATCCGGAGATGGCCCGGCGCGCCCACCGCCTGGCTTACCACGGCATGCAGGACCGCGGCGCCTTCGCGGCGATGGCCCGCGACCCGCGCCGCTGGTGGGATCAGACCATCCACGAGGTCGGCCAGCGGCTCATCGGAAACGACATGACCGCGGCCATCGGCCAGGTCCAGCTGCGCCGCCTGCCCGGCTTCGTGGCGCGCCGCCGCGACATCTGCGCCGCCTACGACCGGGCGCTTGCGGGCCTGCGGGGCGTGCGGCTCTGCCCGCAGCCGCCCGAGGAACACCGGTCCACGCACTACTTCTACTGGGTCCAGGTGGATCCGGCGCTGCGTGACGGCATCGCCGAGGAACTGCTGGAGAACGGCGTCTACACGACATTCCGTTATCCACCGCTGCACCGCGTTCCGCTGTACGGCTCGGACGCCCGCCTGCCCGGCACCGACGCCGCCGCCGCGACGACCCTTCTGCTGCCCCTGCACCAGTCACTCACCGACGCCGAGGTCGAGCAGGTGGCCTCGCTGTTCCGCACGGCGGTCGAACGGCGCACCCCGGCCGTGGCGGTCTGAGCGGACAAGCCGGCGCGCCGCGACCGCTGAGCGCCCGTCACTCACCATGGGAGGCATCATGACCATCGGCACCGGAACGGTCACCGAATGCACGGCCTGCCGGATCTGCGGCAACCGCAATCTGGTGCCGGTGCTGGACCTGGGGATGCAGGCACTCACCGGCATCTTCCCCCGGCCCGGCGAGGACGTACAGATCGCCCCACTGGAGCTTGTGCGGTGTGACCTGGGCGGCTGCGGACTCCTGCAGATGCGGCACACCGCCGACCTGTCGCTGATGTACGGCGAGCATTACGGCTACCGCTCCAGCATCCGCCCCTTCATGATCAATCACCTGAACGGCAAGGTGGCCGCCCTTACCGGCCTGGTCGAGTTGAGTCCGGGCGACCTGGTGCTCGACATCGGTAGCAACGACGGGACCCTGCTCAAGGCGTACCCGTCGCACGTCACCCGGGTGGGCGTCGATCCGACCGGCGAGAAGTGGCGCCAGTACTACCCGGACGACATCGCCCTGATCTCCGACTTCTTCACCAGGGACGGCTTCACCGAGCGGTACGGCGACCGCAAGGCGAAGATCGTCACCGCGATCGCGATGTTCTACGACCTGCCCGACCCGCTGGGCTTCATGACCGAGGTGCGCGACATCCTGGCCGACGACGGCGTGTGGATGATCGAGATGAGCTACGCGCTGCCGCTGCTGGAGATTCCCGCGTACGACGCGATCTGCCACGAGCACCTGGAGTACTACCAGCTGCGCCAGATCGAGTGGATGGCGGCACGGGCCGGGCTCACCCTGACCACCGCCGAGATCACCGACGTGAACGGCGGCAGCCTCTGCGTCACCCTGGTCAAGGACCCGTCGAAGCACCGGATCGACCACGCCGGCATCGAGCGCGTCCGGCAGCGTGAGGCGGCGCTGCGGCTCGACACCGAGCAGCCGTACGAGACGTTCGCCCGCCGCGTCGCCGAGCACCGCGACCAGGTGCGCGCGTTCTTCGACCGCTCGCGCCGGGCCGGCCTGCACACCGTCGGGTACGGCGCGTCGACAAAGGGCAACGTGATCCTCCAGTACTGCGGCCTGACCACCGACGACCTGCCGTGCATCGGCGAGGTCAGCGAGGAGAAGCACGGCGCGGTCACCCCGGGCACCGGAATCCCGATCGTCTCCGAGGAGGAGGCCAAGTCCCGCCGCCCCGACCAGTTGTTCGTGCTGCCCTGGGTGCACCGGCAGGGCTTCCTCGAACGGGAGCGGGAGTTCGTCGCCGCCGGCGGGAAGCTCGTCTTCCCACTGCCCTCGCTGTCCGGGCCGATCTGATGCGACCCGGGTTCCTCGCCTCGGCGCTCGTCACCGACGGGCCTGTCGACGCCGACCTGTTCCTGAAGCAGCGGTCTGCCTCCGCCACGTACGAGGTGACGGAGGTGCCGCTGTCGGCGCTGCCCGAATGGCGGCTGACAGACCGGCTGGCGCACACCTCGGGTCGCTTCTTCAGCGTGGAGGGCCTCGCGGTCCGCACCAACTTCGGTCCCGTGCCCGCCTGGCACCAGCCGATCATCGTGCAGCCCGACATCGGCATCCTGGGCATCCTGGTCAAGCGGTTCCACGGCGTGCCGCACTTCCTCATGCAGGTCAAGATGGAGCCCGGCAACAGCAGCCTGGTGCAGTACGCCGCGACCGTGCAGGCCACGCAGAGCAACTACCAGCGCGTGCACGGTGGGCGACCCACGCCGTACCTGGAACACTTCCTGCGCCCCTCGCGCGGCCGGGTGCTGGTCGACCGGCTGCTCTCCGAACACGCGTCGTGGTACCTGCACAAGCGGAACCGCAACATGATCGTCGAGATTCCGCCGGACGTGGACGTGCCGCGCCTCGACGACTTCGCCTGGCTCACCCTCGGGCAACTTCGGGCACAGCTGGCCGCCGGCCACGTGAACATGAACGCCCGTACGGTGCTGGCCTGCATCTCCTACGCCGGCAACGGGCCGGACCCCGAGGACGACTTCCACGCGGCCGTGGTCGCCTCGCACCGCCGCAGCCGCTCGGACGCCGACCTGGCCGACGCCATGACCTGGCTGATCGACCAGAAGGAGCTCTACACGCTCGACGTCCACCGCACCGCCCTGTCCGGCCTGGACGGCTGGATCGCCGACGACGAGGGCATCCGGCACCGCGACGGCGGCTACTTCCGCGTCGTCGGCCTCAAGATCACCGCGACCAGCCGCGAGGTCACCAGCTGGACCCAGCCGATGCTGGAGCCGGTGCCCGGCAACCTGGTCGCGTTCCTCTGCCGGCGCCGGGGCGGCGTGCTCGAGTTCCTGGTCCAGGCGTTGGTGCAGCCCGGCTTGACGGACCGGCTGGAGCTGGCCGCCAGCATCCAGCTGGCCCCCGGTTACTACCGCACCCCGTCCGATCTTCCCCCGCTGGTGGAGTATCTCTCCGCTCCGGTGTCACAGGTCCGGCACAGCTCGGTGCAGTCGGAGGACGGCGGCCGCTTCCTGCGGGCCGACACCCGGCACGTGGTCATCGAACTGCGGCCCGGCCAGGAGGTGGACGTGCCGCCCACCCACCGCTGGATGACACTGGGCCTGCTGGACCGCCTGGTGTCGGCGGGCTACTACGTGAACGTCGAGGCCCGCAGCCTGATGGCCTGCCTTCTCTAGGAGTCGCGTGGACTTCCTCCTGATCGGCCGGTCGCGCTTCGCGCAGCGGCGGGTCCTGCCCGCCGCCGCGGCGCTTCCCTTCGATTCGATCACCGTGGTGAGCCGCCGGGACGGCACGCACTGGCGTACCCTGACCGGCCGCAGGCCCGGCCTGGTCTACATCTCCCTGACCAACGGCGAGCACGCCGAGGCCGTCGCGTGGGCCCTGCGGTCGGGACACCACGTGGTGGTCGACAAGCCCGCCTTCCCGACCCTGACCGAGGCGCGGTCGGCCGTCGCACTGGCCCGGCGGTCGTCGCTGGTCCTGGCCGAGGCGACCTGCTACTCGTACCATCCGATGTTCGCCTGGGCGGGCGCGCTGGACGCGACGTTCACCAAGGCCGTCGCGGTCTTCACCCCGCCGGTGCCCGCCACCGACTTCCGCCACGACCGTTCGCGGGGTGGCGGAGCCCTGCTGGACACCGGCCCCTACCTCGCGTCCCTGGGCCGGGTCCTGTGGGATGCCGAGCCCGACCGCCTCCAGGTCATCGTCGGCGACCGTGCCCCCGACGGCCTGGAACTCGCCTACAGCGTGCTGGCCGGTTATCCGGGCGACCGCACGCTCGTCGGACAGTTCGGTTTCACGACGGGCTACCGCAACGCCCTCCATCTGCTGGGCCCCGGCGTCGGTGTGGACTTCGAGCGCCCGTTCTCGGCGCCGCCGGACCTCTCCCCCACCGTGCGGGTGGACGCCGGGGGCACGTCCGAGTCGCACCGGCTCCCGCCGGCCGACAGCATGCTCCTGTTCCTGGACCGGGTGCTGGCGGCCGTCCGTTCGGGTTCCCGGGAGTTCGACGAGCCGCTTCTCAGCGACGCCCGGACCCGGGATCAGCTCGCCCGCGCCGCCGACCTCGACCTCGCCACGAGAACGGTTCAGCCTGGTGGAACGGGCGGTTGACCGACCGGCGGGCCCGGTGGAGCGCTGTCAGGGGCTCGTCTCGCTCGCGTCGCAGACGGCGTAGCGATGCATCGTGACGCCCTGCTTGAACGACCGCTGCTCGATCAGGTCGAGGTCGATGGGCATGTCGTAGTCGTCGAAGAGCGGCCGGCCGTAGCCGAGGATCGCCGGGTGGGTGAAGAGCAGCAGCTCATCGAGCAGCCTCGCCCGCAGCAGCTGCGTGGCCAGCGTCGCGCCGCCCACCCCGAGAGTGCCGAGGGTGGTGGCGCGGAGGTCGGCGAGCTGCTCGATCGCGTCGTCACCGCCGATGATCCGGGTGCTGTGGTCGGCGTGGCGGCGGGTGCGGGACACCAGCACCTTGGGCGCGGCGGTCCAGATCTCGCCGTACTCCCGCAGGAAGTCCGGCAGCGACTCGTCCCCCCGCGCGCGTGGCCAGTACTCCTCCATGATCTCGTACATGACGCGACCCTGGACCATGATCGAGAGTGCGCGCGCCCGCGCGTTGAACTCCCGGTGCAGCTCCTCGTCGATGCGCAGCCACTCGCCGGCGCCGTTGTCACCCGGCACCTGCTCGATCCGGAGGTCGAGGGACACGTTCATCCAGTACACGAAGCGGCCCATCATCGCCTCTTCCCGGTAGCGGTTGCGTTCCGCAACCACTATATGTAGAGCGACATACCTGTCAAGGAGGAAGCGTGCAACAACGATCCGGGTGTCCGATCAACGCCGCCGTCGAGTTGCTCGGCGACAGGTGGTCGATGCTCGTGCTCCGCGACGTCATCTTCGGCGACCGACGATACTTCAGGGCGCTGCTCACCGGATCGGTCGAGGGCATCGCGTCGAACATCCTCGCCGACCGCCTGGTGCGGCTGGTCGAGGCGGGGATCCTCACCCGCGGCACCGCGGCGCGGGGGCAGCGCGCTCTCTACAGCCTCACCGAGAGTGGCATCCAGACCCTGCCGATCCTCTACGCCCTCGGCGACTGGGGGCTCGACTGGCGCCGCGGCGACGACGCGCTCCGCAGCCGACAGCAGTTCATGCGCGACGCGGGCCCGGCGTTCCTCGACGAACTCATGGACGAGCTCCGGGTACGCCACCTGGGCGCGCCGCCGAAGCCGCGGCACGGCCCCGGCGCCTTCGAGCGCCTCGAAGCCGCGTACGCCGCCGAGCGGGAACGCACCGCAGGCGAGAGCGTGACGGGTACGCCGGCGGGCCGGTGAGCCGGCCCCGGCCGGCCGGGGCGGTGGCCGTCTCCGGCGGGATCACACGACGCAGCCGGTGCGCCTGCTCTCGCAGAGCGCACCGGCTGCGTCAGGTGACGGCACGGACCGGCTCATGTCCGGCGCGCCACCGGTTCGGGTGGGACCCGGCCGGCCCTACATCAACGGATTCGCACCGCGCGGCCGGGCGGTGAGTTCCTCCAGCGTCCGCTCCAGCAACAGATGCGGGTCCTGGGTCGCGACCTGGCCGAGACCCGGCGGGCAGCGGTCCCAGCCGAGCAGCCGCTGCACCTCCTCCGGCAGGGTCTGCACTGTCTCCCGCGGGACCGCGAGGTACTGGTTCTCCTCCTGCCGCAGGTTACCCAGGTCGAGCGCGACGGAGAGGCTCATCCGCGAGGAGTCAGTGGTGTTGGCGCCGCCGCCGTGGTAGACGCCGCCCGGCCAGAGCAGCGCGGAACCGGCGGGCATGACGGCCGGGACCGTCTCGGCGTACGTCGGGGCCCGCTCGTCGTCCCAGTGGTGACTGCCGGGGATGACCAGGGTCGCGCCGTTCGCCGCGGTGAAGTCCGTCATGGCCAGCATCAGCTGCAGCCGGCACGGCGGGCCCGGATGCCGCCACAGATGCATCGCGTCGTCGCGGTGCAACGGCTGCCGGCCCTGCCCCGGGTCGATGCGGATCGCCTGGGTGAAGCTGACCTGGATGTTCGGCGTCACCTCCATCCGGACCTTGCCGATCCACATGTGCGTGGGCTGTTGCAGCAGGCGCCGGGCCGCACCGAGGTACTGCGGCTGGGTGACCACCGTGGACATGTGACGCGGCGACCAGTGGAACAGGCTGGACAGCCGCTTGGTCTTCTGCCCGTCGTAACCACTCTCGCTGTAGCCGGCCGCATCGAGGCCGGACTCGAGGTCCGCCCGGAGCCCGGCGAGGGTCTCGCCGTCGACGAAGTTCTCGACGATCACCGCCCCGTCGCGTTCCAGGATCGCCACGACGTCGTCCAGCGGAGCGGCCGGGGTGACGTGGGTCAGGTCGGCCATCCCAGTCACCCCTCGACGCGGGCCAGGATGTTACGGGTCAGGGTCTCCAGATCCGGGTCCTCGAACAGGTCCCCGATGTCGAGAGTGACACCGAGCTGCTCCTCGACCGCCGCGGCGATCTGCACGGCGGCGATGGACTGCCCGTTGAGTTCGAAGAACGTGCCGGACCGATCGCCCAGGACATCCGTCCAGATGGCCGCGACCCGTTCGGCGATGTCCGCGGTGGCCGGCTGCTGCTGAGTGGTCATGTCGCTCCTCCTGGCAGGAGATCAGAGGTACTGGGTGTTGGGGGCGAGCCCGCAGGCCACCCGCCCGTACAGTTCGAAGTTGGTGTCGGGGTGCATGATCGCGTGCAGGTTCAGCGCCTTGATGTCGCGCTCGATGCGCTGGATCGGCACGTCGAGCTGGAGCGAGCTTCCGCCGCTCGCACCGGCCAGCAGGTCGACTGCCTCCTTGGCGCGCAGGCACGCGGCGCCCAGGTCGAGCCGGGCCTGGACCCGCTCCTCGATCGTCCACGGTTCGCCGGTGGCCGCCTTCGCGTCGATCCGGTCGGCGGTGCGCAGGATGTGGAAGCCGGCCTCGTCCACCCGGAGCGTCGCGCCGGCCACCTGGAGGTGGGTCAGCGGCGCGGCGCTCTGCTCGTCGTAGTCGGTGTAGGTGATCTTGCGGCCCGGCAGCCGGGTGAGGAACGCGTCCCGCGCCGCCTGCGCCAGCCCGTAGGCGACGGCGCCCACAGTCATGCAGGCGATCGGCATGAACGGGGCCCGCCACATCGGCGCCGAGGGGTCCTGCTGCAGCGGGTGCGCCCCGCCGATCACCGGACCCATCGGCAGCACCCGGTCCTCGGGCACGAAGACGTTGTCCGCCACGGTGGAGACGCTGCCCGAGCCGCGCATGCCGGTGGTGTGCCAGTCGTCGATGACCTGCAGCTCGCTCATCGGGACGAGGACCATGACGGGCTCGAACTGGCCGTCCGGGGTGGGCCGGACGGCGGCGTTGACGTTCCAGTCGCTCTGCAGGCAGCCCGTGTTGAACGACCACTTGCCGTTGACCCGGTAGCCACCGTCGACCGGCGTCGCCATGGCGGTCGGGCTGAGGATGCCGCTGATCCGCACGTCCGGATCGGCGAACACCTCCGCGCGCACGGAGTCGGGGAACAGCCCGACCATCCAGCTGCTGATCAGCCAGACGGACGCGGTCCAGGCCGCGGAGCCGTCGCCGCGCGCGAGTTCGGCCAGCACCTCGGCGACGGTCCGCATGTCGGACTCGTAGCCGCCGTAGCTCCGCGGGACCCGCATACGCAGCAGGCCGGAGCCGCCCAGCGCTTCGAGCGTCTCGATGCTGAGCCGCCGCTGCTCCTCCGACGCCTGTGCGTTGTTCCGCAGCAGCGGGCCGAGCTCGGCCGCACGCCGCAGCAGCTCCGCTCGTGGCAGCGTGGTGACTGTGTCCATTGATTCTCCTCGAGTCCGAACGCCGTTAGGTGTGACTCTGGCCGCTCAGGTCACCGCGACGCATCTCCTGAGCTGCTGTCTTGTCCGTCGGCCGGGGCCGGCGGCTGGTCCAGTCCGGTCAGCCGGCGGCGGTCGACCTTGCCCGTCTCGTTGCGCGGCAGCGCGTGCGGCACAACCCGGAACGTCATCGGCAGCATCACGTCACCGAAGCGCTGCCGCATGTGCGCGCGCCACCGTGCCGGGTCCGGCCCCTCCCGCGGCACGACGTACGCGGTCAGCCTGGTGACGATGCCGTCGGCACCGGTCACGGCGAGCACGGCGCACTCGGCGATGGAGCCGTGCTCGAGCAGAATCGACTCGATCTCGGCCAGTTCCAGCCGATGCCCCTGGATCTTCACCTGCTGGTCCCGGCGGCCCCGGAACTCCAGCAGCCCGTCGTCGCGGCGCAGGCCCAGGTCGCCGGTCCGGTACCAGGGCCCCGGCCCACGGCCGGGCACAGGGCGGAAGGCCGGCCCACCGGCGTCGTCGCCGAGATAGCCCGGGGTCACGTACGGACTGCCGACCACGATCTCACCCACCACTCCGGGCGGACAGTCGCGGTCCCGCTCGTCGAGGACCAGCACGTCCCGGCCGGGGATCGGCCGCCCGATGGGCACGGTGCCCCGGAACCCGCGTGGAATCCGGTGCCAGGTGGCGGCGACCGTCTCGGTCGGGCCGTAGATGTTTGCCAGGGCCATCCGGGGCGCCGCGGCCTGGAATCCCTGGACCAGGCTTTCCGGCACTGCCTCGCCCATGAGCAGCAGGCGACGCAGGAGCAGGGGCACCCGGGACCGCTCGGTGCTCTCGGTCAGCAACTGGCGGGCGAAGCTGGGCACGGTCTGCAGGACGTCGATCCGCTCCGCCGACAGCCAGGCGAGCAGGCGGCCGGGGTGGGCGCGGATCGGGTCGGGCACCGGGCAGAGCACCGCGCCGGCCACCAGCGTCGCGAACGTCTCGCACAGCGCGGGGTCGTGGTCCGGGGCCACCCACTGCGCCACCCGTACGCCCGGAGCCAGTCCGAACTCGGTGGCGAACCAGGTACTGAACTGCGCCAGTGCGGCATGCGTCTGTGGCACGCCCTTGGGCCGGCCGGTGGAACCCGAGGTGTGCGCGAGGTAGGCCCAGGCCCCGGGCGGAACGGACGGCTCGGTCGCGGTCGCGTCGGGCAGGGCTGTCACATCGATCTGCGGTACACCGGTGCGCCCGGTGTGCCAGTCGCTCAGCTCGTCGCCGGCACCGCCGGTCAGCACGGCGGCCGGGCGCACCGCGTCGAGGATGGCGCGACCGCGCTCGCCGGCCGCCCCGGTGCCGGACCACAGCAGCACGGCGCCGGCGCGCAGCACCCCCAGCAGCGCCGCGTACCGGTCCGGTCCGGCCGGTACCCGTACGGCGACCGGGCGACCGGCGAAGCCGGCCAGCGCGGCGGCGATCCGTGCGGCGTGCCGGTCGAGGTCGCGCGCGGAGACGGCCTCGTCTCCCCACGAGATGGCGGTGGCTTCCGGCGCCGCCTCGGCGCGGCGCCGGACGAGCAGGTGCACCGGCGCGCCCGGCGCGAGAACGGGTGCGGTCATGGCGGAGTCCTCCACTTCAGGTCCGGCCTCCGGATCTGAAGTCTGGCCCGCCGTGCCGGGGAAGGTCCTCTTCCCGCGTGCCCGCCTGCGGACGGTCCGGGGCAAGCGAGGAGATGCGACAGCTGCTGACGGCGCAGAGCATGAGAACCCTATGAATATCCCCGGCGCCGACCTGAGGTGGCAGGACTGATGCATGAATCAGCCGACAAGATCACAATCAAGCTCTGGCTGAACCGCTGGCCGATGTGGCAACAACTCGTCGACCCGGTCCGGAGACAGGCGGAGGAGTTCAACCGCAGGCATCCGCAGTACCGGGCCGTCGTCGAGGCCGTCAACGTGGGCGCCTTCCCCCGGGAGATGGCCCGGGCCGCACGCGAGGGCACGGCGCCGCACATCGCCTCGTACCAGTACACGTATCTCCAGGAGGTTCAGGACCTCCGCGACCCGGAGGGACGGCCGTTCTTCACCTCGGTGACCGAGGCGGTGGGCGGGCGGGACGAGATCCTCGGCGAGCCGGTGGTCCTCGACGACATCGTGGCCAACATGCGCGCTTACCACACGTTCGGCGGCGAGCTGCGGTCGATGCCACGTAACACCTCCACTCTCCTGCTCTACTCCAACATGGACGCGCTGCGCGCGGCCGGGATCACCGAGCCGCCGGCCACCTGGTCGGAGGTGGAGGCCGCCTGCGCCGCCGTCGCCGGCCGGAACGGCGCGCGCCGTGGCGGGATCACCTGGCCCAACTTCGGCTGGCTGTTCCAGCAGTCTGTGGCCCAGCAGGGCGGGCTGACCGCCGACCACGACAACGGCAGGTCGGGGCGCAGCGAGAAGGTGCACTACACGTCCCCGGAGATGCTGGCCTACGCGACCTGGTGGCGGGACCTGCACCGGGCCGGCCACTACCTCTACACCGGCAAGTCGTCGGACTGGTGGGGCTGCATGGAGACGTTCGCCGCCGGGGACACGGCGATGATGATCAGCACCTCGGTCGAGGCCGGTCCCATCGTCCGGGCGGCCCGGCGGGCCGGGTTCCACGTGCAGGCGAGCCCGATGCCGTACAACGAGCGGGCCGGCTACTCGGGAAGCGTCATCGCCGGCGAGTCGCTGTGGCTGCGCGACGGGCTGGACGAGCGGACCCGGGACGGCGCGCTGGCCCTCATGCAGTTCCTGAACAGCCCGCGCAACGCCCGCGCCGTCTATGACCACGGGCGGGCGTTCGTCCCCTCCACCGAGGCGTCGATCGCCCTGCTCGCCAGCGAGGGTTGGTACGACCGGAACCCGCACGAGCGGGCCGCCGTCGACCAGCTCCGGGCCAGTCCCGACTCCCCCGCCACCCGGGGGGCGGTGATGGGCAACTTCCTGCCCGTCCAGAGCACGGCCGTGCAGGCCATGCACGACGTGCTGGTCGGCGGCGCGGACCTGGTAGCGCGGTTCAGCCAGGCCAACGACCAGGCTCAGCAACTGCTCGACGAGTACGCGCGTCGGGTGGACTCGGGCGCCGCCAACGACGGCCAGGCCCCGCAGGCGCTGCCGCAGTCGGAGCCGGAGCGGCTCCGGCTCGGCGCCTGACCGACAGTCGCGGTCGGCGAACCAGCCGCTGCCTTCCCGAGTGGAAGGCAGCGGCTGGCGCCTTTTCCGGGCCGTGCCCCGGCCCTCACCGGAGGGCGCCCCCTGAGCCGCACGCGACGCCGCACCGGTGTGTGCGGCGCACGCCCACAGCCGGGCCGCACCGTCCGGCCGGGAGACGGGGACGCACCCGGGGGGGGGACGCAGACCGGGGACCCCCCCGGGGGGGCCCGCCCGGGCAGAAGTAGGGGGGCCCCCCCCCGCGCCGGGGGGGGGGGGGCCCCCCAGGGGCCCAACCGCTCACCGCCGAGCGTGATGGGGGCCGCGGGGGCGG
>NZ_JBEZMS010000038.1:0-47678 GCF_040652815.1 Micromonospora sp. NPDC048169 | reverse complement strand
ATGGTACTGCACTCGGGAGGGTGTGGGAGAGTAGGACACCGCCGGACAATCTTTCAATTCAGGGCCACCCCGCACGGGGTGGCCCTGAATTGCGTACTCCCCCGGAATCACCACGCCGGGCCGCCTCCGTCTCGTACCGTCGAGCCGGGACCGCCGACACACGTCGGCCCGCCCGCCGGCTCGGCGGCGCGAAACGTGACGTGCCGTACGCCGGGGCCGTGATGAGGTCCGACCGTACGGGGTACAGGAGTGGGCATGGAGATCGGAATCATCGGGTCAGGGCACATCGGGGGCACCCTCACCCGTCGTCTGCGTTCACTCGGTCACGACGTCGCGGTGGCCAACTCCCGCGGCCCACAGAGCCTGACCGACCTCGCCGCCGAGACCGGCGCCCGGGCCGTCTCCGTGGAGGAGGCCGTGCGGGATGCGGAACTGGTCGTCGTCGCGATCCCGCTGAAGGCGGTGCCGCAGCTCCCGGCGGCGCTTTTCGACGGCAAGCTGGTGGTCGACGCCAACAACTACTACCCCCAGCGCGACGGGGACATCCCCGAGCTGCTGGACCGCAGCCTCAGCTCCAGCCGCTGGACCGCCGACCACCTCAAGGGCGCGCGGGTGGTGAAGGTGTTCAACAACATCCAGGCCGCGCACCTGATGGACGAGGGCAAGCCGGCGGGTACGGCGGGCCGGATCGCGCTGCCGGTGGCCGGTGACGAGGCCGACGCCAAGCGGATCGTCATGGGGCTTGTGGACGAGCTGGGCTTCGACCCGGTCGACGCGGGCACTCTCGACGAGAGCTGGCGGCAGCAGCCGGACACGCCCGTCTACGGCACCGACCGCGACGCGGACGGCGTACGCGAAGGGCTGGCCGCGGCGCGGCCCTGAGAAGCATGAGAAGGCCCCGCCGGCGACATGCCGGCGGGGCCTTCTGCGTGAGCGGATCAGTCGTCGCCCGGCTTGGGGGCGCAGATGAAGCGGGGCTCGGCGTCGTAGCGCCAGCTGAACTTCTCCCGCTTGACCACCTTGCCGTCCTTCTTGATGACCCGGTACGCGTCCTGGGCGAACCCGACACTGCCGGCGGCGGCGATGCAGGTCGGCCCGGGCGTCAGGTAGACCGTCTTCGGCTGGGTGATGTCGCGGCGGGGGCCGTACTCGGTCTTCACACTGTCGTAGATCTTCGTGCTCCAGATCGAGACGGTGATCGAGCTGGACGTGTACGAGGTGTCGATCAGCACCCCGTAGGGCGTGTTGTTGCGGAACTTGAAGTCGAGCTGCGGCCAGTAGATGGTCGACTCGATCACCGCCGGGTAGCGGCTGAAGTAGAACGAGTGCGGCTTGTGCTCGACGTCCTCCAGCCCGGCGTAGTAGGTGGCGTTGAACAGCGTGGTGGTGAACTGGGAGACACCACCGCCGACACCCGGCACGAGTTTCCCGCCGACGATCGTCGGCGCGTCCTTGTATCCCTGGTCGTAGCCGCGTTCGCCGGTGTGCCCGTTGAGCGAGAACGTCTCGCCCGGCTTCACCAGCGCACCGTCCACGTCCTTCGCGGCCCGCACGATGTTCTGGCTGCGCGGCGAGGAGAGACCGCCGGTGAACTGGGTGGTGAAGCTCGACACCCGTTCCTTGATGCCGAGCTTCGCCAGTTCCGCCTCGGTCAGCTCGGGGGCGGCAGGCTTCAGCTCGGCGGTGACCGTACGGCCCTCGGTCTTCGGAAGCACCGCGAGCAGGGCCGGGCCGAGCGCGGCGGCGTCGACCTGGCGCCCGGCCTTGCTGGGCACCACCTTCGGCTTGCCGCCGCTGATGGTCAGGCCGGCGTCCTTCGGCTCCACCTCGAGCTTCGTGAGCCGGTCGCCGAGCGCGGCACGCAGCCGCTTGACGTCGACCTTCGGGGTGAGCGTGCCCGCGTCGTCGGCGGAGAAGCGCAGCGACCGGGCGATGGCGGCGGGCGGGATGGTGACCGAGCCGCCGTCGGTGGTGAGCGTGACAGGCGCGGCCACCGCGGGCCGGGCCAGCTCGGCGACGAGGCGATCCACCTCCTCGCGGGTGGTGGCCGGCCACTTCTCGACCAGCGGCACGGTGACCGGCTCGGCGGCCAGCCAGCCGGCCTTCACCACGGCGGTGGCCCCGTCCGTGTCGATCGTCAGCGCCGGCTTCGGGTAGACCGGCTTCGGTGTGGTGCCGGTCCAGATGATCGCCGGCATGGTCATCTCACGCCCCTGCGGGCCCATCACCTTGCGCAGGGCCGCCCCCAGCTTGGCCTGGTCGACGGTGACCACCGGCTCGACCGTACGGGAGCCGACGAGCCGGCTCACCGCGTGCGCGTCGGCCTCGGCCGCCGCTGCCACTGTCGCGTCCACGTCGATGGCGAGCCCCACGTCGGAGGGCTTCAGTTCGGCCTTGTTCTCACCCACAGTGACCGCGAGCGGGGCGTTGAGCTTCTCGGCCCGGCGTTCCAGCTCGGCGCGCAGCGTCTGGGCCGCCTCCGCGCGGCTGCGCCCGCCCAGCTCGGTGCCGAGCACCGTGGTGCCGCGGGGCACGTCACCGGCGTACGCGTAGGCGCCAAGGCCGACGCCGCCCGCCAGGACGGCCGCGACGATCCCCCCGGCCAGCAGCAGCCGGGTCCGTCGCGAGCGTGTGGGCTTGGCCGCGTCGCCCCCGGGCGGTGTGGCGACCGGCTCGATCTCGACGCCGGGCCAGCTCACCGCCGCCACCTTGATGGTGGGTCGGTCGTCGGCAGCCGGCATCTTCTCGCCGTACATCGTCACTGCAACCTCGATCGGAAGTACACGCGGGGACCGCTTCCCCCACGGGAGACACCTACGGTAACCAACGCTCGGGCCCACCGGGAGTGTCCGGCCCGGAGGTCGTGTCGGGTGACCGCCGGTGTCGCACCGATCACCCGTTTCGGGGTCGCGCCGCGGTGGGCAGCGTCGCACGGACAGCGGCGGGCGGAGGTCCGGCCGTGCGCCGGCGCGCCGGTACGGCCATCAGCGCCGTGGTGACCGCGGCAGTGACGAGGGCCGCGACGACCAGGCCGCCGACGGTGCGCGGGCGCACGGCGGCGGCGACAGTCACCAGCGCGGCGGTGCCCAACCACAGCGGTGCCGCCGCCCACCTGACGCCCCCGGCGAGACGGTCGTTGAGCAGCACGAACGTGACCGCGTAGAGCGCGCCGACGGCGGCGAACAGCGGCGCGTACCGGCCCAGCGCCGTGTAGTCGGGTCCGCCGACGAGCCGGAAGGCCAGCCCGCCGGCCATCGCCGACGCGCCCACCAGGACCAGACCGCAGGCGCCGGTCACCGCGAGCGCGACGGTGCGGCTGCGGCGGTCCCCTCGGGCCAGGCGCGGCAGGGCCAGGACGGCGGCGACCTGCGGCGCCCAGAGCGCGCCCTTGGTCAGGACAGTCCCCACCGAGTACGCGCCGGAGCCCGAGGGCGGCAACAGCTGGCGGGCCAGCAGCAGGTCGGCGTAGGAGACGACGAGCATCGCCAGCGTCGCCCCGCATCCGGCGGTCACCTGCGCGACGGTCAGGCGCGGGGCGGCAGAGGGACGCCGGGGCGTGCCGGTGAGCCAGGCCAGCGCCGGGGGCGCCAGCGCGGCGGTGAGCGCCCCGGCGCCGAGCGCGCCGGTCAGGCCCGCGCCGAGCAGCAGCCCGACGATCACCCCGCCGTAGCGGGCGGCGGCGAGCAGCGCCATCGCGGTGGCGAGCCGCAGGAAGCGCTGGCCGCCCTGCAGCTCGCCGAGCGAGCGCGACGAGAGCACCACCGAGGCCGTGGTGACGGCCAGCAGCGCGGGCACCACGACCGGCAGGTCCAGCGCGGCGACCAGCACCGGCGTCGCCAGCACCAGCGCGCCCGCGCACAGGGCGGCGGTCAGCACGGTGAGCCGCCGGGTGTCGGACGGGCCGTGCCGGGCGTGGTGCACGGCAACGGCGAGTTGCAGGCCGAGCCCGGGCACACCGGCGATGGCGACCAGCCCGAGGGCGGTGGCGAGCGCGCCGAGGTCGTCCGCGTCGAGCTTGCGGGCGGCGAGGACCGGCACCAGGTAGGCCAGGCCGTTCACCAGGACACCGGCGAGGGTGACGGCGACGCCCGCCGCGCCCAGCCCGCTCCGGCGGCCGTCCGCCGGCTCGGGCGCGGGGTCCGGCCGCCCGTCGCTCACGTGATCTCCGAGACGCGGGACACCGGGGCGGCGTCCGGCGCCGGTCGCCCGTCCGGCTCGGCGCGATCGTCGCGGTCCGCCTCCCGATCCGGAACCGGCGCGGCGTCGTGTTCCGGCTCGCGGGGTGCCGGCACGGCCGGGGTCGCCGCCGGGCGGATCCGGCGTACGGGCCGCCGCCGGGCGGTGGTGGAGAGCCAGAGCGCGCCGAGGGCGGCGACCGTCACGAGCTGCGGCAGCGCGTCGGTGTGCCGGTCGGCCGACTCCAGGTAGATCCATCCGGCGAGCACCACGAGCGCCCCGGGAAGCCACGTCTCGGCGGCCCGGACGAGCCGCCTGACCCGCCGGGGGTCGCTGCCCCAGGGCAGGCGACGCGGTCCGGGTACGGCGAGCATGAAGCCCGCCGCGACCAGCAGGCCGCCGAGCAGGCCGCTGTGGAGCACGAGCGCGGCGGCGCCGACGGCGAGCAGCGGCAGCGAGCGGGTGAGCCGGCGCCGGGTAGCCGGCACGGCGGCGACCGCGCGATCCCCGGCGGGGCGGCGATCAGGCAGCACCGCGAGCAGGACCACCACCACCAGCAGGACGCCGCCGAGCAGCAGGCCCATCCGGTACGGGGTGTCCGGCGTGAAGCGCAGCACCACCTCCCCGGAGACACCCGCGGGCAGGATCCAGCCCTGCTGCCAGCCGTCCACCACGAGCGGGGTGAGCGTCTTCCCGCCGATGGTGGCCTGCCAGCCGGTGTTCGTGTTCTCCCGGACCGCGAGCACCCGGTCGCCGGAGTGCTCGGCCACGCGTACCCGCCGCTCGGTGGCCGACCAGGAACGCACCTCGATGTCGCCGGCGGTGGCCGCCGCGGCGGGCGTCGCGGTCCGTGGCGTCAGCGCGACCCGGGTGGCGGTGGCGAGCGTGCTCGCGGTGGTGACGACGCGGTGCTCCCCGCTGCCCAGGTCGAGCTGCTTGGGCGTGGTCCGGCCGCAGGCCGTCACCGGCATCTCGCGTAGTTCCAGCAGGTCACGGACCGTGCCGGTGAGCGTGGTGGTGATCCGGGACGGGCCGACCTGAAGCGTCGGACCCGAGCCGCAGGCCAGCTTCAGCGGCGTTTCCGGACGGGGTGCGACTGTGGTGCCGAGGGGCAGCACCGTCACCTCGCCGACGGCGATGGGCAGTGGCTCGGGCAGCCGCAGGCCGTACGGGTCGGTGCTGGTGGCGGACGGCTTGTCCAGGAACTGGATGGTGATCGAGTCGGTTCGCATCGGCGGGTCGAGCGTGAGCACACCGTCGTTCGTGAGCAGGTTGCTGCGGAACCCGTCGTTGCCGACCACCCGTACGCTGCCGAGCCGGGTGGCGGCGGTCCCCTCCTCGACGGTGAACCGGATCCGGCTGATGACCTGCGGTTCGAGCCAGGTGAGGCGCAGGATCGGCGCCTCGTCGTTGAGCGCCGGTGACCAGCTCGTGGCCGGGTTGCCGTCGAGGACCGCGCCGGGCCGGCCGGCCGGGTCGGGTACCGCCGTCGACGACGCGGTGACCTGCGGCGCGAGGCGCAGCGGCTGGGCCTCGGCGACCAGCTTGTCCAGGGCGGCGTTCAGTTCGGGGCCGGGTGTCGGCCGCGCCCACAGCTTCGCGTCGTACGTCCCGGCAACCGGCAGGGTGAAGGTGCGGTCGATGGTGGAGGCGTCCTCCGAGCCGCGGACCGCGTCGGTGGAGCAGCGCGGGCGGCCGTCGACGGTGAAGCAGGCGGGCGTGGTCGGGGCCGCCGACACGACGACGCCGGCCGGCTGGTCGGTGGCGGGTGCGGCGGGCAGTTGGAGGGTCCGGCTGGTCTGGATGCCGGGGATCTTGATCTCGGTGATGCCGACCGTCTTGTCGCCGAACGGGCGCAGGTCGAACGCGGCGTCGACGGAGACCTCGACCTTGCGGGTGGCGTGCACGCCCTGCAGCTCGAAGACCATGTGGTCGCCGAACTGCTCGACGGTGCGGCTCTCGTACCCGGCGGTCACGGTGACCGTGGTGGGCAGGGCGTCGGCCTTCAGGTCGAACCACACCTCCACCCGGGTGACCCGGGTCGGGTTCGCCAGGTTCACCTCGATCCACTGCCTGTCGCTGCGGGAGTGCGGCGCCGACCGCCAGGACGTGGTGGTGTTCCCGTCCATCGCCGCGTACGGCTGGTATTCGGGCCGGGTGCCGCCGGTGGCGTCGATCTGGGAGCGGGCGGTCGAGGCGCGGATCCCGCTGATGCCCTCGAAGCGGGCGACAGTCGACCACTCCGGCCCCCAGTCGGGCAGGTAGTCGTGCGCGGGCGCGGACACCGCGAAGGTGTCGTCGGCGGTGAGTGTCTGCGAGGAGTTGTCGCGCAGCCGGCCGAACGACACGTCGCGCCGGCGCAGCCCGTCGGTCAGCACGACCCGCCCGGTGGACTCGCCGGCCTTCGCGTCGCCGGCCAGGACCGTGGGCGCGGGGCCGAGCTGGCCCGAGGCGGCCAGGTCGAGCAGCGACTCGGGACCGCCGACGACAGTGGTCACGTCGTCGCGGTCGTACGCGACCACCGGCTGGACGGGCCGGTCCACCCGGTACACCTCAAGTGCCCGTCCGGGCACGTCCAGGCCCTGGTCGCGGAACTCGTCGGGGGTGTCGGAGCCGCCGCGTACCGGGCCGAAGGACGCGACGCGGCTCAGGCCGGGCGAGCGTTCCAGCGCCTGCCGGACGACCGCCGGGCGGGCCGTGTCCGAGCGGCCGTGGTCGAGGTCGGCGCGGAACAGGACGTGGCTGATCCCGGAGCGGGCGAGCAGGTCGGCCAGGCCGGCCGAACCGGCGCCGGTGGCGAGCGTCGACTCGATCGCGTCCAGCAGCCGGATCGTGGCGGGCGGGGTGAACGGGATGGCGTTGCGCACCGCCCACCGACTGTCCAGCAGCGGCTGGGCGATCTCGTCGGTGGTGCTGCCCCAGTCGTACGCGGGGAAGCGCGCGCCGGGGACGACGAGCACCCGCCCACGGCCGGTGTTCGCGTCCAGCCAGTCGGTGGCCTCGTGCCAGTAGCCGGGCACGTCCTTCACCGCGCCCGGCGTGGCGAGGCCACCGGCGAGCGCCGGTGAGGCGACGCCCGCGACCGCGACCATGGCTGTGCCGGCGGTGAGCCAGGCGCGGGCCGTGGCCCGGCCACGGCGTTGCTCGGGGGCGGTCCGGGCGGCGCGTACCGCGAGGCTGACCAGGTGGGCCAGGCCGAGCGCCAGCGGCAGGCGGAGCAGCACGTCGAACTTGTGCACGTTGCGCAGCGGGGCGCCGATGCCGTCGAGGAACTGCTGCTGCGGCCCGGCGAGGATGTTCGGCAGGTCGCCGGTGTGCCCGAGGCCGACGAGCGCGACGCCGAGCAGCAGGCCGGTGATGAGGAACCGGCGGTGCGGCATTCCGCGCCGGGACAGGCCGAGCACCCCGAGCGCGGCGACCGCCAGGGTGGCCACGACGAGCAGCGTGTCGTTCGCCAGCCGGGCGCCGGCCGGGATGGTCGCGCCGAACGGGGAGGCCAGGTAGGCGACCCAGTAGGACGTGCCGCGCAGCGTGGTCACCCCGTCGGTGACGCTCGTGGTGTTGCGGGCGGTCTCGATGTAGTCCAGGAAGGGCGGGCTGTAGCGGCCGAGCACCAGCAGCGGGATCAGCCACCACGCGGTGGCCAGGGCGACCGCCCCGCACCAGGCCGCGAGGGCGGTGACGCGGCGGCGCAGCGGTTTGAGCGTGGCGAGCCAGAGCAGGGCGAGCGGCACCACGGCGGCGACGGCGGTGGCGTTGACACCGCCCGCGCAGGCGACGGCCACCGCCGATCCGGCGACCGCGCGGCGCAGCCGGGCGCCCCGGGCGAGGCCCACGAGCGGGATGAGCACCCACGGCGCGACGGCGCTGGGCCAGGACTCCACCGACGACCAGCCGAGCTGGGTGAGGATGCGCGGGGACAACGCGAACGCGACACCGGCGATCATCCGGCCGGCGGGGCTGCCGATGCCGAGCCGGCCCGCCAGCCGCACCACACCGAGGTACGCGACGCAGAACAGCAGCGCCCACCAGAGCCGCTGGACGATCCACGGCGCGACACCCAGTTCCGTCCCGAGCAGGAAGAACGGGCCCATCGGCCAGAGATATCCGTACGCCTGGTTCTGGAGCTGCCCGAACGTGCCGGTGGGATCCCACAGGTGCAGCGAGCGCAGCAGCCACCCGGCCGGATTGACGTTCAGGTCGACCTTGGTGTCCGGGACCACCTGCCCGGGCGCCTGCTGGAAGGCGAGGGCGGTGAGTGCGAGACAGATCGTCAGGTGCCGGAACCGCCGTGCCGTCTGCCGGGCACGGCCGGTCTCCCGGACGGGGGCATCCGTCCCCGTCGGCGGCGTTGTCGTCCCGTCCGCCCGCATTTTCGGCTCCTGTCTCCGCCGGCCGTACGCGTACCCGCACATGACGCGTGTCGCGCGACGTTATCCGGAACCGGCCCGCAGCGGCGACCGGGGGCCGGTGCTGGGCGTTATCGGCGGAACGGCCGTCCCCACGGCAGGTAAGCGTGTGGCAGGCTGCCGACCATGTCAATGCCACAAGCAGCGGCCGAGACGCGTCCGGCAGCCGTCGGCGCGGAGGACGACGGACCCGGACCGATCGGTCGCTGGATAGCCGCCGACCGCGTCCGCGCGGTCGCGATCGCCCTCATCGTCGTGTCCGTCGCGTCGCGCGCCGGGCTGGCCGCCCGTGGCTGGTTCTCGCAGGACGAGTTCGTCATCGCCGCGCAGGTGCTGGACACCCGGCTGGACCCGGACTACCTCCTGGGCACCTTCAACAACCACCTCATGCCGGCCGGGCTGGCGGTCGCGTGGCTGATGGTCCGGGCGGCCGGTTTCGCCGGGTGGCCGTGGATCCTGCTGCTGGCGGCCGGGCAGGCGGCGGTCGGGATCGCCCTGTACCGGCTGCTCCGTGACCTGCTGCGGCCCGGCTGGGGGCTGCTGGTCCCGCTGAGCCTGTTTCTGTTCAGCCCGCTGACGCTCGAGGTGTCGTCGCTGTGGCTGGTCGGGCTGCTCGTGCTGCCGCCGCAGCTGGCGCTTGTCCTGGCGGTGGCGGCCCAGGTCCGGTACGTGCGCACCGGGCGGAAGCGGCACCTCGTCCTGGTCGCGCTCTGGGTCGTGTTCGGCCTGCTCTTCGACACCAAGGCGCTGCTGATCGTGCCGCTGCTGTTCCTGCTGACCGCGTTCCTGTTCACCAAGGGACGCGCGTGGCGCAGCCTCGTGAACACTGTCGTGCGGTTCTGGCCGGCGTGGCTGATGCTCACCGCGCTGTCCGGTGCGTACCTGGCGTACTACCTGACCCGCCCGGCCCGGGGGCTGGACGAGCCCACCTCGGTCGGGCAGGTCTTCACCTTCCTCGGCGACCTGATCGGCGACACGGTGGTGCCGGGCCTGCTCGGCGGGCCGTGGCGCTGGACGTACGCCGGTGACGGGCCGCCGCTGTCCGACCCGTACGACATCGCGAAGTGGCTGTCCTGGGCGGTGCTCGCGGCGCTGATCGTGGTCACCGTGCGGCGGCGGCCGTCCGCCGGGCGGGCCTGGCTGCTGCTCGCCTGCTACCTGGGCCTGGTCGCGGCGCTGTTCGCGGTGACCCGGCTCGGCGGGCCGCTCGGGCCGCTGGTCGGCGTCGTCCCCCGGTACGTCGCGGACGTGGTGCTGGTGGCCGCGATCTGCGTCGGGGTGGCGCTGCTCGGGATGAAGGACAGCGACGAGGACGACGTCTCCGCGTGGCCGCTGCCGACGGTGCTGCGGGAGCCGGGGGCCTTCGCGGTCGGTCTGGTCTCCATGGTGGTGCTGCTGGCCACCATCGGCGTGGGCACGCTGTGGAGCACCGCGCGCTTCGGCGACAACTGGAGCACCAAGCACGGGCGGGACTACCTGGCCACGACGCAGGCCGAGCTGGCCGCAGCGCCGCCGGGCACCGTCTTCTTCGACACCACCGTGCCGGACCGGGTGGTGGCCGGGTACTTCTGGCCGGACAATCTCCAGTCCCACTTCTTCCGGCCGGCGCCGCGCAAGCCGACGTTCGTGACGATGAGCGAGAAGCCGTCGACGTTCGACGAGAACGGCCGGATCCGTCCGGTCGTGGTCGAGGGGCGCAAGGTCGCGCCCGGGCCCGTGGAGGGCTGCGGGCACCTGGCCGAGGGCGGCCGGACCGTCCGGATCCCGATGGACGGCTACCTGGTGGAGTGGCCGTACGTGGTGCACTTCGGCTACGTCGGCTCCGGCGACTCGACAGCGGTGTTCAACCTCGGCGACGCCACCCGCGAGATCACGCTGAAGAGCGGGCTGAACGACGTGTTCTTCATGCTGGAGGGCGCCGGGTCCGCCGTCGAGCTGACGGTGAACACCCCCGGGGTCAGGTTGTGCACCAACCTCATCACCATCGGCAAGGCGGTGCCGAAGCCGCAATGACCGGACGTACCGCCGAGGGCGGCGGCCCCGCGGTCCGGCGGTGGCGGGAGTCGCTTCCGCTGTACCTCGTGGCGGTCGCCGCCACCGCGTTGATCCTGGCCCCGCTCGCGGCGCCGGGCTACGCGCTGCGGTACGACATGGTGTTCGTGCCCCGGCAGCCGCTGAGCTGGGATCTGGTGGCCCCGGCGCAGAGCCTGCCCCGGGCGGTGCCGATGGACGCGCTGGTCTCGCTGGTGACCCAGCTCGTGCCGGGCTGGGTGGTGCAGCGGGTGGCGCTGGCCGGGGCGGTCCTGTTCGCCGCGGTGGGCGCCGGACGGCTGGTGCCGACCGAGCGGCGTGCGGTGCGACTCGTCGCCGCCGTGGCGTACGCGTGGACGCCGTACCTGGCCGAGCGGCTGCTGATCGGCCAGTGGGGGCTGCTGCTGGCGTACGCCGCACTGCCCTGGCTGGCGCGGGCGGCGCTGAACCTGCGGGCGGGCCGCGACGGCGCGCTCGCCCGGGTGGTGCTGCTCGCCGCGCCCGCCGCGATCACCCCGACCGGCGGCCTGATCGCGCTGGCGACGGTGCTGGTGCTGGCGGCGGATCGCCGGCTCCGGCGGTCGGCGCTTGCGGTGGGCGGTGTCGCGCTGCTGAACGCTCCGTGGATCGTGGCGGCCCTGGTCACCGGCGCGGGCGGCACGTCCGATCCGGCCGGCGTGGCGGCGTTCGCGGCGCGCGCGGAGAACTGGGCCGGCCCGCTGGTGGCGCTCGCGGGCACCGGCGGCATCTGGAGCGCGCAGGCCACCCCGTCCAGCCGGTCCGCCGCGCTGGCTCCGCTGGCGACAGTGGTGCTCGTGGTCCTGGCCGTGGTGGGCGCCGGCCTGTTGCGACGCCGGCTGCCGGCGGGCGCGGCGGTACGGCTGGGTGTGCTGGCCGGTGGCGGGTACCTGCTGGCCGCCCTCGCCGTGCTGCCCGGTGGGCAGGGCGCGTTGAGCTGGGCGGTGGCGCACGTGCCGGGGGCGGGGCTGCTCCGCGACGGGCAGAAGTTCCTCGCGCCGTACGCCCTCGTGCTGGTGGTGTGCGCGGCGCTGGGCGCCGAGCGACTGGTGGCCCGGATCGACCGGGAGGTCGGCGGGATCGTGCTGGCCGGGCTGCTGCTCCTGCCGGTGGCCGCGATGCCGGACCTGGCGTTCGGCGGGGCCGGCCGGATCAGTCCGGTGCGTTACCCGGCGGACTGGCGGGCGGTCGCCGAGCGCCTGCCCGACGACCCGGGTGAGGTCCTCGCGCTGCCGCTGACCGCCTACCGGGCCTATCCGTGGAACCCGGGCCGGGTGGTGCTGGACCCGGCGCCCCGCTACCTGCCCGGAACCGTGCTCACCGACGACACGCTGGTGGTCGACGACGTCGCGGTGGCCGGGGAGAATCCGCGGCTGCGCGAGGTGCGCCGGATGCTCGCCGAGGGGCGGCCGGTCTCGGCCACCGGGGTGGGCTGGGTGGTGGTGCAGCACGGCACGCCGAGCACAGTGGACCCGGCCGTGCTGGCCGGTCTCGACCTCCGGTACGAGGGGGAGTCGCTGAGCCTCTACCGGAACCCGGCCGCGTCGGGCGCGCCGCAGCGGGCCGGGGCGGGCCGCTGGCTTGTCGTGTTCGCGTGCGGAACTGCCGTTCTGGCGGTCATGGCTGCCGCCTTTTCGACCCTACGCCGACGAGCTACTGCGTGGTAACGTCCGCTCGCACGTCTCACCACTGGAGGAATGGCATGCGTAGAGCTTTGACCCTTGTCGTGTCCGGCCTGGTGGCGGCGTTGCTGGGGATCCTGGCCCTCGGCGGGATCTCGGCCGCCGCGACCGCCACGCCGGAGGAGGCCGCGGCCGAGGCTCGCAGCGCCTCGGAGGCGGCCAAGCGGGCCGGGAAGCAGGACCCGTACGCCCCTGAGGTCTACGGCAACAGGTAGGACGGATCGCCCCGCCGCTGCACCCGGCGGGGCGAGTCCGCGGTCTCCAGCAGGGTCGCGAAGCGTTCCCCCGCCACCGGCCAGGTGAAGTTCGCCGCGTGCCGCCGGGCCTGGGCGCCCATCTCCTGACGCATCTCGTCGTCGTGCAGCAGCGCGCGCACCTTGGCCAGGTAGTCGTCGATGTCGTCGGCCAGCAGGCCGGTACGGCCGTCGACCACCGCCTCCGCGACGCCGCCCGCCTCCCGGAACGCCACTGTCGGCGTACCCGCCGCGCCGGCCTCCACGATCGTCAGCCCCCAGCCCTCCTTCAGCGACGGCGTCAGGGCGACCCAGGCCGAGGCGAGCAGCGCGGCCTTCTCCTCCTCCGTGACGAAGCCCCGGAAGTCGACCCGGTCGGTGATGTCCAGCTCGGCGGCGACCTCGCGCAGGTGCGACTCCCACCAGCCCTGCCCGGCGACCACCAGCCGCAGCTGGGGCAGCTCGTCGGCGAGCGCCGCGACCGCGCGCAGCGCCACCTCCACCCGCTTGTGCGGCACCAGGCGGTTGAGCGTCACGAGCAGCGGGAACGGGGCGCGCTCGGCGTCGGTGCGGGGCATCTCCGGCGTGCCGTTGTAGACCACCGAGACCTGCTCCGGCGGTACGCCGAGGGTGCCGAGTTCACGCCGGGTCGCCTCGGACACGGTGACGTACCGGCACCGCCGGTAGACGCGTACCGCGAGCGACGACTCGACCCACCAGCCGAATCGGGCGGCCCATTTCGGCAGGACCACCGGCCACTGCTCGCGGTGCACGTGGTGGATCAGCTTGACCACCGGGCGCCGGGCCCAGAGGGGCGCGAGGAACGGCAGGCCGTTGCAGACGTCGACCAGGATGTCCGGCCGGCCGCCCCGGCGTGCGGCGAGCGGGCCCAGGCCGACTGCTCCGGCCAGGTAGCAGAGCGCCGCCCACAGGTAGACGGTGTGCCGGCCGCCGCGCCGGATGAATCGGATGCCCGCCTCGTTGACCTCGTCGGCGGGAGCCTCGCGGTGCGCCGCGCAGAACAGGGTGGCGCGGAATCCGCGCGACACCAGCTCGGCGGCGATCCGTTCCACGTACACCTCGGAACCGCCGCCCTCGGGGTTGCGAGTGTCTCGCCAGTTGAGGAACAGCACGTGTCCGGGCATGCCGAAGCGACGCTCCACGCGAACCCTACTCTCAAGTAATTTAGCGGTGCGCGTCACATTAAGGGCTGGGCTCCCCGCCCGGCAATGCCCCGACCGGCGGCGTTGGGCCGACAGCCGTCGTCAGGTCACCTGGAGTGATCGAGGAGTTACTGTCAGGCCGGTGCCGCGACGTCCGGAGTGGTGGCGGCGACGGCTGGCGTCTCCGGTGCCGGCCCGCGCCCGGCCGGCCTTCGGCGGCGCTGCGTGCCGAGCGTCTGGAGAGGGCGCTCGACGCCGTAGTAGCTGAGCGCGGCGTACACCAGGCCGAAGAGCATGGTCAGGGCGAAGGTGCTGAGGAACCCGCCGGTGAACAGCGGTCGGTCGTCGAGCAGGTAGATCAGCTCGATGACCAGCGGGTGCCACAGGAACAGCCCGTACGACACGAGGCCCATCCACCGTGCCGACCCGCTGCTGAAGACCTCCTTGGCCCGGGTCCGCCCGCCGAACGCCACCGGGATCGTGATGAGGACGGCGATCAGGAGGTAGAGCGCCATCTTGGTGCCGAACTCGACGGCGGTCGGGCTGGTCAGGTCGCGCGGCCCGGCGATCGGCGTCGTCGCGATCGCCATCACCGCGACCGCCGCCCCCCAGCAGGCGAGCGGCGCCGAGGCGAGGTCGTCGAGCAGGCGGAAGGCGGCCGGCGCGGTGCCGGTACGCAGGGCCACGTGCGCCGCGGCCAGCGCCATGCCGCCGCCGAACCAGGCGCCGTACGACGGGAACCACATCGTGTGCAGCGCCCCGTCGAGCCAGCCGGCGCCCATCATGGCGACCCACGCGACGGTCAGCAGCGCGCCGGAGGAGGCGAGCAGGACGGTGCGGACGGGACGCCAGGTCCGGCCCACGGCGAGCACCGCGAGCAGCGGCAGGAGCAGGTAGAACACGACCTCGGTGGCGAGGCTCCAGGTCTGGCTGAGGCCGTGCCGGAGCTGGCCCGGGCCGTAGATCTGGGTGAGCGTGAGATGGCGCAGCCAGTCACCGGCCGACACCGGGTGGTTGCCGGGCAGGACGACGAAGCAGACCACCACCGCAAGCCAGTACGCGGGCAGGATCCGCCACGCGCGGCGCCAGAAGTACCGCTTGGTGCGGGGCCGGGGGCGCCCGGTCGCGACGGTGAGCGCCCACGGGCGGAACAGCAGGAAACCGGAAAGCACGAAGAAGATCGCGACGCCCACGTCCAGGCGCGCCAACCAGCCGCCCCACGCGGTGTTCATGGTGACGGCGGTCTGGAAGCCGACGTGGTGGCCGACGACCGCCACCGCGCCGATCGCTCGCAGCGCGTCGAGGGCGGGAAGGCGGCCGGTCACCGCAGGCTCCGGCGTTGTTGGCGTGGTGGCTGTGGACATCTGGACATCCAGGGGGTCGCTTTTGCAGGTGACTGGGGAGTAACCTCCCGCCAATGCTAAGGATCGGGTGCCCCGGACGACAGACCGTAGGGCGGCAGGTTACAGGAGGATGAGTGAAGCTTCGCGTGGGCGCCGCGCTCTTCGGGCTAGGTGTCTTGTTGCTGGTCTTCGCGGCTGGGCTGCCGTTCTACGTGGCCCCCGCCGTGACCAAGCTGCCCTATGACCTGGAACCAACGACGTCCGTCGCCGAGGCGAAGGGCGCGAAGTTCCTACAGATCAAGTCGGAGAACGGCGCGGTAAGCATCGACGTGCCGCAGGCCGATCTCGTGTCCAGCATCGAGGTCATCCCGCAGCCGGAGGACACCAAGGACCGCGTGCCCAAGGAGCTGAAGGGCGACGCGGTCATCTGGAACGTCTACCAGACGGTCAAGCGCAGCGACAACCAGGACGTGATCAGCCAGTACAGCACCGAGCTGGCGCTGTACCGGATCTCGGGTGCGGCGGCGCCGTGGGACGAGCAGTGGCTCAACGAGTCCGGGGCGGAGCAGGCCCCGGTCGGCAACGTGCGTTACTCCGGCCAGATCTACAAGTTCCCGTTCGGCACCGGCAAGCGTGACTACCAGGTGTTCGACCGCGACCTGAAGAAGACGTACCCGGCGCGGTTCACCGGTACGGAGAAGATCAAGGGCGTCGAGACGTACCGCTTCGTGCAGCGGATCGAGAACGAGCCGCTGAACACCCCGGCGGACAGCGTCAAGACCCTGCTGGGCAAGTTCGCGCCCAGCGCGACCAGTGGGCAGGTCGTCTACAGCAACACCCGGACGCTCTGGGTCGACCCGGTGACCGGCGCCTACATCAAGGTGCGTGAGCAGCAGTACAAGGAGCTGCGCCCGGACACCGGCACCCCGACCGTGCTGCTGGACGCGGACTTCAACTACAACGACGCCACGATCAGCCGCAGCGTCGAGACGGTGAAGGACAACCGTTTCAAGATCGGCATGATCAGCCTCTGGGGCCCGATCATCGCCGGTGTGCTCGGCCTGATCGCCCTCATCGCGGGCGTGTGGCTGGTGACGCGGCCCAAGAGCGACGGCAGCGCCCGGCACCGGGCGGACCCGCCGACCTCCGACCCGACGGCGACGCGGGTGGACCAGCAGCCCGTGGGTGGCCCGCTCGACGACGAGATCCCGCCGGCGTCGACGAACTGGCGGTCCGACGAGGTGCCGGCCCAGCGTTCGGGCGCCGGCGACGTGGAGCGCCGCTGACCGGTACGCCGGAAGCACGACGGAGGGGTGGGCCGCACAGCGGCCCACCCCTCCGTCGTGGAGATCTCCCATGCGGGCGAAGCTACTTTACATTTGTTACTCGATTGTAACTGGCGGATGTCCGGTAACTTTCCGTCGCTTTCACCGTCATCTATGCCGGTTTTGAGACGAGATGCCGCCCTGGGCATCCCGCCTGGGCTGGCGTTTCGTGACACCGGGTCACCTCGCACTCCCGCCCTCGTATTACCGCCCGGTAATCGGGGGGTTGTGAGCTACACCGCATCGGGTGCACGATCAGGCTCGATCGTTACCCGTCGGTAACAGAGGGGCGGGTCCAGCGCGTGCCACCGGTTCCCCACCGGCCGCCGCGCACATTCGTTCGAGGAGGAACCCGTGCAGAATCGGCTCGACAACCAGGGTCGTACCCGGTGGCGGCGCTTCGCCGCCATGATCGTGCCCACCACGGCCGCCGCCGGTGCCATCCTGTTCGGCATGTCGACCGGCGCCATCGCCTCCGACATCACCGTGTCCGGGCAGACGTTCAAGATCGGCGCCGACCGCCTGGAGGGTGAGGGCTTCAAGCAGTACGGCGGCATCGTCCGCGAGAAGGGCGAGAACGGCAAGGCCGGCGCGACGCACCCGGTCGCGATGGCCGAGATCAGCAGCGCCGAGCTGTACAAGCTCTGCCAGTCCGTCCGCGCCGACCTGCCCGGCCTGCCGGTGGTGCTCACCATCAACGCCGGTGACGGCAAGGACCCGGCCCGGGCCAAGGACCTCGTGATCGCGATGGACTCGCTCGAGGGCAACGCGACCTTCACGAACATCCAGATCGGCCGCGACGCCAGCGACCTCAACCCGACGGCGCAGCGGGGCTCCTTCGGCCAGAACTCCGACCGGGTGACCATCCGCGACCTGAAGCAGGTCTCCCGCTACACCACCTCCTCGACGTTCAACCTGGTCGGGCTCCGGCTCAAGGTCAACGTGGGTGACGACGCCAAGGGCAAGGAGTGCTTCTGAGCTGAGCACGGCCCGCGGTGGCCGACCACCGCGGGCCCGCCCCACCGTTCCCGTTCCCGCTCCGCCAGGAGGAGTACGTGACAACCGTCGACCCGTCCCACACCCGGACCGGCACCGCGGCCCGGGCGTGGCGGACCTTCCGCCGCTGGCAGCGGAGCCGGCCGTTCTGGGGTGGCCTGTTCATCATCCTGGCCGGGGTGGAGATGCTCGCCTCAACCCGGTTGACCCTCAACGGCCTGAGCTTCAGCAGCGGAGCCACCGGCCTGCTCGCCCTGCTGATCCCGGCCATCCTGGTGACCTGCGGCGTGCTGCTCTGGCTCAGCCCGGCGCAGCGGCTGTTCTACTCGATCGTCGCCGCGATCACCACCATCTACTCGCTGATCGGGCTCAACCTCGGCGGCTTCTTCCTCGGCCTGCTGTTCGGCATCGTGGGCAGCGCCCTCGCCTTCGCCTGGGTGCCGGCCCGTCCGGCCGCTCCCGGCACGGAGGAGTCCGCCGCCGGCGCGGAGGAGTCCGCCGCCGAGACCGACGCCGAGCGCGCCGCCGGAACCGACGCCGAGCCCGACACCGTCGTGGACGCGCAGCCGGTGGACGAACCGGCCGCGGACGAGCGGCCGACAGTCGAGGTGCCGGCCGGAGTGCGACCGGCCGTCGAGCAGCCGACTGCCGAGTGGCCGGGCGGGGAGCGGCCGGTCCCTCGGCAGTCGGTGAACGGGAAGCCCGCCGGATCCGACGGCGGTCCGCCGGAGTGGGCGGGCCGCTCTGCGGACCCGCGCGCCTTCGGCATCGTCCTCGTGGTGCTCGGCCTCGCCACCGCCGGCCTGGCCGTACAGCCGAGGGCGGTGCAGGCCGCCCCGAACAAGCCCGCCGCGAGCGCCTGCCCGTCGAAGCCCGCCACGCCGGCGCCCGGCGCGAGCGCGCCCACAACGACGCCCACCCCGTCGCCGAGCCCGAGCCCGACGCGGGAGGGCAACATCATCACCGACTTCTTCGACGGGATCGGTGACCTGTTCAAGGGCAGCAAGAAGAGCGAGACGCCCTCGCCCACACCGACCGCGAACGGATCGGCGGCCCCGACGAGCAAGCCGTCGACCCGGCCCGGATCGGCCGACTGCCCGGCGCCGGACAAGCCCGGCAAGGTGGACCCGGCGAAGCCCGGCAAAGTGGAACCGGGCAAGCCGCTGCCGCGGATCGCCGCCGACCCGAGCCTGCCGAAGGTGGCCCAGACGCCGTCGAAGCTCACCGGCACCAAGGTGACGATGACCGGGCTGCGGTTCGAGGGGATCACCGACCTGCAGACCGAGCGGGGCGCGCTCAAGGTGCTGAAGTTCAGCATGAAGGAAGCCGTGACCGACGACTTCCTGCTGGTCGCCGACGGCCCGCGCGGCCGCACCCAGCGGTACGCGACCGACCGGCTCACGGTCCGCGACGACGTCGCGTTCTACTGCACCCGGTTCGTCGGCAAGCTCGCCGGCATCAAGCTGACGCTCACCCCGGACCTGCCGTTCCCGGACGGCCTGCCGGTCACGCTGCCCATCCCGGTGACGTTCACCGACCCGGTCATCGACCTGGCGTACGTCACCAGCGACACGCTCACCGGCCGGCCCACGCTGCGGCTGACGCTCGGCGCCTGACCGGACGGGTGCCGGCGAAAGTCATCGCCGGCACCCGCCACCGGCTCAGAGCCGGGCCAGCGCCTTGCGCAGCGGGTCCAGCCCCAGCGAGCCCAGGTCGAGCGCCTGGCGGTGGAACTCCTTGAGATCGAAGTCGGCGCCCTTGCGCGCCTTCGCGTCCTCCCGGGCCTGCAACCAGATCCGCTCGCCCACCTTGTACGACGGCGCCTGACCGGGCCAGCCCAGGTAGCGGTTCAGCTCGAAGCGCAGGTTCTCGTCCGGCACCCGGCAGTGCGCCCGCATGAACTCCCAGCCCAGTTCCGGCGTCCACCGCTCGCCCGGGTGGAAGCCGAACGGGTTGTCCTTCGGGATCTCCAGCTCCAGGTGCATGCCGATGTCCACGATGACCCGGGCCGCGCGCAGCGCCTGCCCGTCGAGCATGCCGAGCCGGTCACCGGGGTCGGCGAGGTAGCCCAGCTCGTCCATCAGCCGCTCGGAGTAGAGCGCCCAGCCCTCGCCGTGCCCGGAGACCCAGCACAGCAGCCGCTGCCAGCGGTTGAGCAGGTCGGCCCGGACGGCCGTCTGGGCGACCTGGAGGTGGTGACCCGGCACGCCCTCGTGGTAGACGGTGGTCACCTCGCGCCAGGTGGAGAAGTCGGTGATGCCCTGCGGCACCGCCCACCACATCCGCCCCGGCCGGGAGAAGTCCTCGCTCGGCCCGGTGTAGTAGATCGCGCCGTCGCTCGTCGGCGCGAGGCAGCACTCGATCCGGCGTACCTGCTCGGGGATGTCGAAGTGGGTGCCGTTCAGGTCGTTGACCGCCTGGTCGGCGAGCGCCTGCATCCAGTCCCGGAACGCCTCCTTGCCGCGTACCGTCCGCGCCGGGTCGGCGTCGAGCACGCGTACCGCGTCGTCGATCGACGCGCCGCGACCGGCGATGCGCGCGGCCACCGCCCGCATCTCGGCCTCCAGCCGGGCCAGCTCCGCGAAGCCCCAGGCGTACGTCTCGTCCAGATCGACCTTCGCGCCGAGGAAGTACTGCGAGGCCAGTTCGTAGCGTTCCCGCCCGGCGGCCTGCTTCTCCCGCCCGGCCGGCGCCAGCTCGGTGCGCAGGAACTGCCCGAACTCGGCGGTGGCGGCGGTCGCGGCGGCGGCGCCCTTGCGCAGCTCCGCGCCGAGCGCGCCGTCGGCGTCGAGCCGCTCGACCAGCCCGTGGAAGAAGTTGTCGCCCTCCGGGTCGACCCACACGTCGCACTGCTTGGCGACCTCGACGAGCTGCACCTGTGAGCTGACCCGGCCCGCGGCGGCGGCCTCGCGCAGCGTGCGCTTGTAGCCGTCCAGTGCGGACGCGAAGCGGTTGAGCCGGGCGGCCACGTTCGCCCGGGCCTCCTCGCCGTCGGTCGGCATGAGGTCGAAGACCATCCGGATCTCGTGCAGGCCGCTGGAGATCACGTTGACCTCGCTGCCGGTCTCGCCCGCGTCGTGGCGGGCCAGCTCCAGGCCGAGGCGCTCCTGCATGGCCTCCTGGGCGGTCCGCTCCGCCTCGGTCTCCGGCTCGGTCACGTCGAGTTCGCCGAGCGTACGGCGGGCCAGCTCGGCGCGCGCCGCGTAGCCCTCGGGCGACAGGTCGTCGAGCTGGTCGTCGTAGCCGGCGATGCCGACGTAGGTGGCACCGGTCGGGCTCAGCGGGGCCCACTCGGCCACGTACCGGTTGGCGAGGTCATCGATTCGTCCCACGAGGCGACCCTACGTGACCGCGCATCCGGAATACCGCGCGACTTCGTCGTACCCCTGCGGCAGAGTGTCAGGGGTGAACGTCGAGATCACTCCTGACCGGGCACCGGTGCGGGCCTGGTTGCCCGGCTTCGTCGCGCTCGCCGCCATCTGGGGTTCCAGTTTCCTGTTCATCAAGGTCGGCGTGACCGAGCTGCACCCCGTGCACCTCACCCTCTACCGGGTGGCCACCGGCGCGCTGACGCTGCTCGTGGTGCTGGCCATGCTGCGCGACCGGCTGCCCCGCGACCTCCGGGTCTGGGCGCACATGCTCGTGGTGGCCGCGTTCGGCGTCGCCGTGCCGTTCACGCTGTTCGGCTACGGCGAGCAGCGGGTCGAGTCGATGCTCGCCGGCATCTGGAACGCCACCACACCGCTGATCGTGCTGCCGCTGGCGGTGCTGGTGTTCCGCACCGAGCGGCTCACCACCCGGCGGGCGGTCGGGCTGGGGCTGGGCTTCGCCGGTGTGCTCGTGGTGCTCGGCGTCTGGGAGGGCGTCGGCGGCGCCCACTTCGTCGGCCAGCTCATGTGCTTCGGCGCGGCGGCCTGTTACGGGCTGGCCATTCCTTACCAGAAGAGGTTCGTCGCGGGTAGTGCGTACTCCGGGCTGTCGCTGTCGGCGGCCCAGCTGCTGGTGGCTACCGCGCAGCTCGCGCTGGTCGCGCCGTTCGCCGGGACGCCGCCGTCACCGACCGGCCTCTCCCCGCGCGTGGTCGCGAGCGTGCTGGCGCTCGGCGCGCTCGGCACCGGCCTCGCCTTCGTCATCAACATGCGCAACATCCGGCTGGCCGGGGCGAGCACGGCGTCCACAGTGACATACCTGGTCCCGGTGTTCGCGGTGCTCGTCGGCGCGGTGGTGCTGGGCGAGCGGATGAACTGGCACCAGCCTGTGGGCGCGTTCGTGGTGCTCGTCGGCGTGGCTGTCGCGCAGGGCCTGTTCGGGCGGCGCCGCCGTCGCCCGGAGGCGGTGGCGCCCGCCGTCCCCGCCGCCGAACCGGCCACCCGGGGCTGACCCTCAGCTCCGGCCGGCGGTCCACTTCACCAGGCGGTCGGCGGTCCAGGTGTTCACCACCCGCTTCGCCGGTACGCCGCACAGCGCGGCCCGCTCGCAGCCGAAACGCTGCCAGTCGAGCTGACCCGGGGCGTGCGCGTCGGTGTCGATGGCGAACCGGCACCCGGCCTCCAGCGCGAGGCGGATCAGCCGCTTCGGCGGGTCCTGCCGCTCCGGCCGGGAGTTGATCTCGACGGCCACGTCGTGCTCTGCGCAGGCGGCGAAGACGGCGTCCGCGTCGAAGTCGCTCTCCTTGCGGGTACGCGCCCGGTGCCCCCGGTCGCCGGGCCCGGTCACCCCGGCGGGCCGGGAGGAGACCATCCGGCCGGTGCAGTGACCGAGGATGTCCAGGTGCGGGTTCGCGATCGCGGTCAGCATCCGGCGGGTCATCTTCGCCCGGTCGTCGTTCAGGCCGCTGTGCACCGAGCCGACCACCACGTCCAGGCGGGCCAGCAGCTCCTCGTCCTGGTCGAGCGAGCCGTCGGCGAGGATGTCCACCTCGATGCCGGTGAGGATGCGGAAGCCCTTCGGCAGCGCCTCGTTGACGGCGGCGACGTGGTCGAGCTGCTCGCGCAGCCGCTCGGCGGTCAGGCCCCGGGCCACTGTGAGCCGGGGCGAGTGGTCGGTGAGCACCATGTACTCGTGGCCCAGCTCGACCGCGGCCAGCGCCATCTCCTCGATCGGTGAGCCGCCGTCGGACCAGTCCGAGTGGGTGTGGCAGTCGCCGCGCAGCGCGTCCCGCAGCTTCGCCGCCGCCTCGTCCAGGTCGGTGCCCTCGGTCGCCATCAGCCGGCGCAGATAGACCGGTTCCTCGCCGGCCAGCGACTCGGCCACGCAGCGGGCGGTGACGTCACCGACGCCGGACAGCTCGGTCAGCTTGCCGGTGCGGGCCCGCTCGGCCACCTCCGTGGCGGGCAGCGCGCCGAGCGTCTTGGCCGCCGACCGGAACGCCCGGACCCGGTATGTGGCCTCGTTGGCCCGTTCCAGCAGGAACGCGATCCGGCGCAGGTCGGCGAGGGGATCCCGGGCAGTCATGTCCTGGAACCTACGCGCTCACGCCGTCCGGCGGGTGGCCCCGCATCGTCAGCCGCCGCTGGTGGGCCGGCCGGGCGCGGCCGGGCAGCCGTGCTTGCGCTGCCAGGCGGTGATCTCGGCGACCGGCGAGCGGTTGCCGCCCTTGCGCCAGGAGTTCAGGTACGGCGCCGGCCAGACCACGCCCCGGCGGATCCACCAGTCGTCGGCGCCGGTGCACTTCGGGGAGAGCCCGAAGTGCAGGTGGCAGACGTTGTTCGCGTTGCCCGTACGGCCCACCTCGCCGAGCTGCTGCCCGGCACGCACCCGCACCCCGGCGTCCACGCCGACGGTGATCGCGCTCAGGTGCGAGCCGTAGTAGCGCACGCCGTCGTCGCCGAGCAGCGACACGGAGAGCCCGCCGTTGTTCGGGCCCAGCGGCCCGCGCCTGTCGAACCGGTCGACGCGGCTCACCTCCAGCACCACGCCGTCGGTGACCGCCACCACCGGTTCCCCGCAGTCGGCGAACACGTCGGTGCCCGGGTAGCCGCCGTGCGTCGGGTGGTAGTCGACGTCGCCGGCCCGTACCGGGAAGACCCGCTTCACGTCGGCGCGCGACGGCGACGGCGCGGCGGACGAGGAGCCGACCGGCGGCGCCGTCGGGTCGGCGGGCTGCGCGGCGGTCACCACCGGGCTCGGCTCCTGCCACCTGTCGGCACGCCCGGCCGGGGTGCCGCACCCGGCGGCGAGCGCCGCCACGAGCAGCACTACCGGGTACGCCGGCAGCGTGCGGCGTCCGATCGATGGCGAGCGCATCCGGTCATCCTGACAGACCACTACCGTAGGGACGAAAGCCGAACGCGGGACCGATGGTCCGGAGAGGGGGCGGCGGTGACGCACGGATGGCACGGCGGACCCGAGGGGACCGGTCCGGGGGCGTTCCCGCCACCGCGTACGCCCTCGGGGCTGTTCCCGTCGCACACGTCGATGCGGCCCAGCTACCGCGAGCCGTACCCGGTCACCGGCACCGGCGTGGCGGTCGGCGCGCTCGTCGCGTTCGCCTGGCTGCTGCTGTTCGGGCTGTTCGGCGGCGGCGTGGCCGGCTACGCCTGGTGGACGCTGCTGGCCGGCGGTCTGGCGTGGGTGGCCGCCGCGGTGCTGGTCCGTCACGGCGACCGGGGGGTGGCGACCGGCGTGGCGATCGTCACCGCGGGTGGCTGGAGCATCGCCGCGGCGATAGTCGTGACCAGGTGGGCGCAGACCGGAGACTGGCCGCTCTGGTGACCTTCGGTGCCGGTCTCGCTGCGTAGCGAAGGCCACCTTGACGTACGCACGAGGACGGTCCACCCTCGCGGTATGGCCTGGACCACACCGCCGCGGCTCGACCCCGATCGGAGCCGCCGTCGCCTGCAACTCCTCGCCGAGTTGGCCGGTGCCCGTGCGGTACAGCAGCGCCAGCGGCCGCAGCGGGCCCGCACCGAGCGGCTGCGCCAACTCATCGCCACCCGCCGGCGCGTCGTCGGCTGACCAGCTTTCTCTCTCAGAACGGCCGGTTCATCCGGGGCGTTGACCGCTCGCCCGCCGACCCGACCGGTTAACGTGCATCGCGTGACGTGTCGGCATGCTGCTGAGCCAATTTGGGGGGACCGTGTCGTACTTCGCTGCTGCCGTGGCGCGCGTCGACGGCGGCTGGACCGCCGGTGAGGTGAGCCTGCGGGGCGTCACCGACATCGAGGAGGTCGCCGACCGGCTGCGCGACGTCGAGCCGGACGCCGACCTGTCGCTGCTGTTCGTCGAGGCCGACGACACGTACCTGGTCCTCCTGCGCCTGGACGAGGGAGAGGACCTGCGGGTCTTCGGCTCGGACTCGGCGTACGCGGAGGAGTCCCGGCTGGGCGCGCTGCTCGTCGGTGACCTGAAGACCTCGGTGACCGGGCTGGAGGAGGTCGACGAGCCGCGCGCCTCCGGCGGCGACGACGAGACCGAACAACCCGCTGTGGACCCGGAGGCCGACCCGGTGGGCGACGCGGACCTCCTCGCCGACCTGGGCATCCCGGCGCAGAAGCTGCTGGCGCTCTGCGCGCACGAGGGCTCCATGCCGGCCGATGTGACATCCGAGATCTGCCAGGTACTGGGCTGTGTGGACGAGGTCGAGGAGCTGCGTGAGGTCTGAGCCCGGGGAGTCCCTGACGCCCGGCGCCGCCGAACCGGCCGACGCGACCGATCCGGCGCTGGAGACCGTACGCCCGGGGCAGCCCACCCCCGGCCGGGCCGGGCGTGCCGGTCCCGGCGCGGACGAGGCGCTCGCCGACCCGGGCGCGATCGGCCGCCGGCAGCGGCACGAGCTGTGGATGCGCCGTGCCCTTGAGATCGCGGTGACCGGCCCGGCGGCCGACCGCGACGCCGACGACGTGCCGGTCGGCGCGGTGCTCTACGGCCCCGACGGCGCCGAACTGGCGGTCGGCCGCAACGAGCGGGAGCTGACCGGCGACCCGACGGCGCACGCCGAGGTGCTGGCGTTGCGCCGGGCCGCGCGGCGGCTGGGCCGCTGGCGGCTGGACGACTGCACGCTCGTGGTGACGCTCGAACCGTGCACCATGTGCGCCGGGGCGATCGCGCTGGCCCGCGTCTCGACAGTGGTGTTCGGCGCCTGGGAACCCAAGACGGGCGCCGTCGGGTCGCTCTGGGACGTGTTGCGCGACCGCCGCGTCACGCACCGCCCCGAGGTGTACGGCGGCGTGCTGGAACGCGAGAGCGCGGCGTTGCTGCGCGCGTTCTTCCGCTGAGAGTTCTCGGCTCAGGCGCTTGCCGGCGCGGGGCGCAGCAGCGTCGCGGCCACCCCCTGGGCGACCTCGGTCCAGGCGGTCGGGCGCAGCGTGGCGGGGTCGAGCCGGACGATCGACCGGGTGCCGGTGGCGTGCACTGTGGCGCCGTCGGTCGAGCGGAACTCGAAGGCGTAGCGGGCGCTGCTGGCGCCGAAGTGCTCCAGCCAGAAGTGCACAGCCACCGCGCCGACGCCGATGACCGGCGCCCGATAGGTGATGGTGAACTCCCGGACGGCGTGGAACACGTCGGGTGTCGCGTGCACGTCGCCCCGGAAGGCGACGCCCCGCTCCGCCCAGTAGGGCGTCAGCGCGCGTTCCAGCAGCACGGCGTAGCGCGCGTTGTGCAGGATGCCCATCGCGTCCAGATCGTCGAAGTGCACCGGCACGTGCTCGACGTGCCCGAACTCGGCGACCGGCAGGTCGGCGGTGGTGTGGCTCATGACTGGCCTTCCGGTAGCAGGGCCGGATCCGGGCAGAGCGCCCGCAACCGGTTCAGCAGGCCCTGGCGGGCGTGCCGGTAGGAGGCGTCCGGGTCGAGCAGCCGGGACCGCATCACCGCGCTGATCCCCAGCGCGTCGATCTCGTACGCGAGCAGCGGCACGTCCAGGTCGGCGGGGAGCTCGCCGAGGTCGACCGCCTCCTGGACGAGGCGCTCCAGCAGTGCGGTCCACCGGGACAACGCGTCGGCGAGCCGGTCCCGGACCGGGCCGGGGCGGGCGTTGTACTCGAACTCGGTGTTGGCGAAGAAGCAGCCGCCGGGCAGCACCCGGGCGGCGTAGAACTCGATCCGGGCCTCGTGCAGCGCGTGCAGCCGGCGTACGCCCCGGGGTGCCCGCAGGGCGGGGGCGACGATCATCTCCTGCCACTGCGCCACGGCCCGGTCGACTGTGGCGAGTTGCAGCGCCTCCTTGGAGCGCCAGTGCGCGAAGAGGCCGGACTTGCTCACCTCCAGCCGGTCGGCGAGCTGGGCCAGGGACAGACCGTGCAGGCCGACCTCGGTCGCCAGCGCCACCGCGGTGTCCAGCACCGCGGTGCGGGTGCGGTCGCCACGGGCGACGCGGCCGTCGGAGGTCATGCGATCAGCCTAGAGGAAACAAGCACGACCGGTCGTATTTATTTTTGTGACGACGGTAACGCGCGACCGCCCCGCCACCTTGCGGCGACGGGGCGGTCCGGGGTCGATCAGGTCAGGCGATGATGGTGTCCAGCGCGATCTCGACCATCTGGCCGAACGTCTGCTCGCGCTCCTGCGACGTGGTCTTCTCGCCGGTCTTGATGTGGTCGCTGACGGTCAGGATGGTCAGCGCGCGGGCCTTGTAGCGCGCCGCGATCGTGTAGAGCGCCGCCGACTCCATCTCCACCGCCAGCACGCCGTAGTCGGCGAGCCGGTCGTACAGGTCCGGCCGGTCCGTGTAGAAGGCGTCCGCCGCCAGGATCGGCCCCACCCGCATGCTGATGCCGCGCCGCTCGGCCACCTCGACCGAGGTACGCAGCAACCCGAAGTCGGCCACCGGGGCGTAGTCGATCAGCCCGTCGAAGCGCATCCGGTTCATGTTCGAGTCGGTCGACGACCCGATCGCCGCCACCACGTCCCGCAGCTGCAGATCCTCGGTCAGGGCGCCACAGGAGCCGACCCGGATCAGCGACTTCACGCCGTACTCGTTTACCAGCTCGTGCGCGTAGATCGAGGCGGACGGCATGCCCATGCCGGAACCCTGGACGGACACGTCGACACCGTTCCACCGGCCGGTGAAGCCCAGCATGCCGCGCACCGTCGTGTAGCAGCGGGCCCCCTCCAGGTAGGTCTCCGCGATCCACTTGGCCCGCAGCGGGTCGCCCGGCATCAGGACCCGCTCGGCGATCTCTCCCGGCTCAGCGCCGATGTGCGTACTCATGGCAAAGATCCTGCCAGGCCGGGCCGAGGGATACCGGTTCGGCGTCCAACCCGGCGGTCCTGTACCCTCGTCGGCGGTGGCGTGTCCGAGTGGCCTAAGGAGCACGCCTCGAAAGCGTGTGAGGGTTTACGCCCTCCGCGGGTTCAAATCCCGCCGCCACCGCTCGTGAACAGCGAGAAAGCCCGGTCGATCCGCGAGGATCGCACCGGGCTTTCCGCGTTCCGGGTCAACTCCCGGTGAAGTCGTCGCCGAGCAACGCGCGGATCCGGCCCAACGCCCGGGCGTCGCGCATCTTCACCGCCGACGCGGAGATGCCGAGGATCTTGGCGACGGTGGCGACGCTCTGGTCCTCCCAGTGCCGCAGCACCACTATCGCCTGGTCCCGGATCGGCAGCGTCGCCAGTGCAGTCATCAACGCGACGTGCAGGTCCGTCGTCGCCGCCGGTTCCGGCCGCTCGGGCAGGTCGGCGCAGACCACCTCGGTGCCGCTGCGCCGGCTCCGCTGGTCGAAGACGGCGTTCATGAGCACCCGGCGGCTGTACGCGTCGAGGTTCGCGGTGTGCCGGATCCGGGTCCACGAGGCGTACATCCGGGTGAACGTGATCTGGGTCAGATCCTGGGCGAGGTGCCAGTCCCGGCACATGAGGTAGGCGATGCGTCTCAGCCGGGGTGCGGTCGCCGCGACGAACGCGCTGAAGTCGTCGTCCCGGGTGCTGCGCTCACGCCTGCGGGCGGCGCTCCACCGGGCCAGCGGACCGGCCGGGCGTTCGACGGACGGTGTCGCGCGTACGTCGATCTGCCCGCTGGTCACTCACCCTCCCCGGACCCGGAGCGCGCCGGGCACGGACCGCCCAGGATCTGATCGACGCCGTCCCGGTCGTGGAAGTTCGCCACCAGGCGGGAGTAGTCCCTCGCCTTCGTCACTGTGACCTCGAAGGACTCGGGCATCTGTTCCGGTGTGACCGCGTCGACCAGGTCCGGGCTGTTCCGGTACATCTCCTTGAATCTGGCGTACGCCTCGTCCCGGCTCTGGAACGTCACGCTCCGCACGATCGGATCCGATCGCAGCGCGTCACGCAGGTCGAGGCGCTGCCGATCGGTGATCTCCCGCCGCAGGAAGACGCGGATGTCGACCGGCTCGTCACCCCACTGCCGCTCACAGGTGGAGCCGGCGGAGGGCATCAGTGCGCCGGCCGCCACCACCGGCGGTGCCGGTTCCCTCGGTGCCGGCGTCAGGTTCAGCCCGACCACGACGGCGGCGACCGCGAGGAGACCGGTCGCCGCGCCTCCCGTGACCAGCCGGCGCCTGCGCCGCAGCGCGGTGCCCCCGGCCATGGCCTCCCGGGCCAGTTCCCCGGTCAGGGGTGCGGGTTCCACCCCGAGTGCCCGCTCGAAGAGCACATGCAGTTTCTGGTCCACAGCTCGCTCCCGGTGTCCGACGACGTCCTCTCCAAGAGACCGGTCGAGTCGCCGTATCGGTCACACCGGAGTCCCGGCGGGTCGGGTCAGCAGGGGCCGTAGCCCTCGTCGAAGAGGCGGCGGGCCCAGTCCGCGTACCCTGCGATGATCTCCCGGACGGTGACGCCGTCGTGCAGGAACAGGTACGCGCGGTCGCCGTCGCGGGCGAGCAGCCCGGCGAAGCGGTGACTGCCCGGCGGCGCCGGCAGGTCGACGGCGCCGGGGTACGCGGCGCGGGCCTCGCCCACCGGGGAGCCGGCGCTGATGCCCTCGGGTGTGCTCATCGGGTCGTCGAGCCAGAGCAGGACGAGACGACCGTCGACGAAGATCGGGCTGACCGAACCGTGCCCGAACAGCGCGGGCCCGCAGGCCGCCTCGTCGGCGCGCAGCACACCGCGCCGGGTCAGGTCCTCCTCGGTGTCGCCGAACCCGGCGTTGCGCAGTCCGTCCAGGCCGACCACCTGGGCCGCGCCGACCGGGCGGGTGGCCCACTGTGGATGAACGCCGCTGCCGGCTGCGGACGCGGCAACAAGCAGTGCGGCAATAAAGCCGAATTGTCGTAGTTTCATGCAATCCCCCAGTCACCAACGGGACCGGGGCGATGAGGTTGCTGGTGCTGGTCGGATTGGCGTAGTTCCCACTCCTCGGCCAGCTCGTCCCAGTAGTCGGCGGACAGTCCGCGGCGGCCGTGCGCCAGCCAGCCGTCCGTGTCACGTTCCAGATGCAGGCCCAGCTCGGCGAACGGGTCGATCCACGCGCCCGGCTCCGCGCCCAGCCGGGCCAGCGCGGTGTTGATCGGCCACTCGGTACGCGGCCGGTCCAGCGCGGCGTCGTATCGCGGACCCCAGCTCACCTCGCCACCCAGCCAGACCACCGCCGACTGGTGGCCGAGCCCGCCCGCGAACTCCGCCTCCAGGTACGCCACCGGGCCGCTCCTCGACCAGCGCGCAAGCACCTCCGCCAGTGGCGGCGAGAGCACCAGACGGAACGGACGCTCGGCGTGCGGCTCGTCGGTGGCGTAGTCCGGCAGGCCGCCGGTCAGTTCCTGCACCAGTTGCGGGGTGACAGGCAGCAGCGCGAAGTCCTGGCGGAGCGCGGCGAGCACCGCGTGGTCCAGGTCGGCGGTCTGCTCGCGCAGCAACTCGACGTCGGCGACCACGGCGCTGAGCTGGTAACTCATCCGGTCCTCTCGGCGTCCACAGGCTGTGGATGGAACATGTGTACGACGGCTTCAGGTGATTCCGTTGGTCAGGTACCTCGGGCGTCCGTCGCTCAGCGCGGCCACCGCGTGACGCAGCCGATGCCAAACGTACGGGCGAAGCAACGCCTGCGCATCAGCGAGCGCAACGAATCGAGCGTCGGCCAGTTCGCCGTCAGCCGGTTTCAACGGCTCGGCGGGCGGCAGTGCGCCGCCGTCGAAGATGAACATCAGGCTGTCGTCCCACGGGCCGTGCGGTGCCACCCAGTCCACCACCAGCAACGGTCCGACGCGCAGTTCGAGACCCAACTCCTCGCGTACCTCCCGCTCGGCGGCCAGGTGCGGCGGCTCGTTCGCCTCCGCCATGCCGCCCGGCAGGTCCCAGTCCGGCTTGTAGCGCGGATCCACCAACAGGACGTCGCCGTCACCGTTGCGCAGCAGTACGTCGGCTCCCACCCGCTTCCGGGGCTGCCGCGCGTTGCCCTCGGCGAGGTGGGCCTGCCAGGCTGCCGGATCTCGCTCGTACAGGGGACGCTCGTCGGCCATACCGACGATTGTCGGCTGTCCTCACCCCGTCGGCAGCGGCAGCGCCACCCATCTCCGCTCCCGGATGGTGTCGCGAAGCCGGTCCAGAAGCTGTGGCACGTCCGGGCACCGGACGGCATGCGACCGCAGCAGCAGTGCGAGATGTCTGAGCTGGTCGAGGACGACGGCCGAGCCCAGACCGTGGGTGAGATCGACGGTCTGATGTGTCAGGTCGCACGCCTCCTCGATCCGGGCCTGCCCGACGAGCGCGGTGGCCAGGAGCATCCGGGCGAGCGCCTGACTCCGCACCCGGCCGCCCGGCCGCTCGGCGACGCTGCCGTTGAGGATGCGAAGAGCGGCCGTGACGTCACCGAGGCGAAGCAGGCAACGTGCCGACTCGATATCGAACGAGGTGCGGTCGAATGGACTCAGCCATTCGGTGGGTGCAGGTGCCGCCTCCGCGAAGGCGGACTCGGCCCGCTGAAGGGAAGCGTGGCAGTCGGCGGTGAGACCCGCTGCGGCGAGACCGCGCGCCTGCAAGGCAAGAAGACGGGCGCGTATCAGAGCACCGGCGTCCTCTTGGGCGACGGCCGCGAGCCCGTCGCTGGCATGTGAGATCGCGGCCCCCGCGTTTCCACCGTGGCAGGCGAGGTGGCTCAGGCTTCCGTGCACCTGCGCCACCAGCAGCGCATCTCTGCTGTCGACGGCGAGCGCCAAGGCGTCAAGGAAGTGCCGTCTACTCGTCGTGCTGTCCCCGGAATCGTGTGCCATCCAACCGGCCATCTCGTGCAGGGCAGCGGTCGCCATGAGCACCTGCGAGGACATGGCAGGAGGACGACCTGTCGGCCTGGAGAAGGTGGCGAGGTGCGCCAGCACAGTGCTGTAGAGGTTCTTGCCGCCAACCTGACGATCTGCGGACCGGAGTGCGCGGATCAGTTGAGGACCCACCTCCACGACATCGGCTGGCACGGAGGTGTCGCCTGGCGCGGCCGGTAGTCGGAACCACAAGGTATGCGCGGGTATCCGCAGCACGCGGACCCAGTGCGCCAGTCGGTCGAGGTGCACCACCGCCGGTCCGTTCTCGATGCGGCTCAGTTGCGCCTGCGTGATCCCGAACCAGCCGGCGACAGTGGCCTGCGGCAGCGGCTGTCGCCCGTGATAGGGATGGTGACGGTAGGCGCGGACAACGCGACCGAGGTGCCGATCCGCAAGCGCATGGCGAAGCGGTTCATGGGACCAGAAGCTGGGTGGAACGTCGGGAGCAGCGACGATGCGGTCCCGCTCCGCTCGCTGACAGGGAGCGCACCGTCCCGAGTCGTTGTCGGCAGCCAGGTTGGCGCCGCAACGCGCACACCTGCTCGGCCTCGATTCCGCGATCACTCACTTATTCAACCCGCTCAGTGACTTTCGGTTATACATGCAACGCATAACCGGTCATGACTAGGACGAGAGCTTTGACGTGCCACGTACGAGGATTGTGTGATCGACCTCCTCGGAGGCTGTCGGATCGGGGTGGCGGTGTTCGTAGCCGGGGTGACGGCGGCCCGGTCGGCGGCCGACCAGAGCGAAAGAGGAACCGATGGCGCAGTACCTGATCTCCGTACTCGACGACACGACCGGCTCGGCCACCGACGCGGAGATGGCCGCGATCGGTGAGTTCAACGAGCGGTTGCGAGCCGACGGCCACTGGGTCTTCGCCGGTGGGCTCGCGGCGCCGGAGACGGCCACCGTCGTTGATGCGCGGGGCGGGAGTCCGCTGCTCACCGACGGGCCGTACCTGGAGACGAAGGAGTACGTCGGCGGGTTCTGGATCATCGAGGCGCCGGACTTCGACGTGGCGCTGCCGCTCGCCGCGCTGGCCTCGGAGCGGTGCAACAGGCGGGTCGAGCTGCGGCCGTTCCTGGGCGCGTGACAGACGTCGGCGAGGCGCTCACCCGGGTCCACCGCGAGGAGTGGGCCCGGGTCGTCGCCACGCTCGCCCGGCGCATCGGTGACCTCGACGTCGCGGAGGAGATGACAGCCGAGGCGTTCGCCGCCGCCGTCGAGCGCTGGTCGGCCGACGGCGTACCGCCGAACCCCGGCGCGTGGCTCACCACCACCGCGTACCGCAGGGCCGTCGACCGGATCCGGCGCGAGAGCCGGCGGGAGGACAAGCACCGGGAGGCGCTGATGCTGGCCGACGCCCCGGAACCGCTCGGTGTCATCGACGACGACCGCCTTCGCCTGATCTTCACCTGCTGCCACCCGGCGCTGGCCGTCCAGGCGCGGGTGGCGTTGACGCTGCGCCTGGTCGGCGGGCTGACAGTGCCGGAGATCGCGCGGGCCTATCTGGTCCAGGAGGCCGCCATGAGCAGGCGGATCACCAGGGCCAAGACGAAGATCAAGGCGGCCGGGATCCCGTACCGTGTGCCGTCGCGTGAGGACCTGCCGGCCCGGGTCACCGGCGTGCTCGCCGTGCTCTACCTGATCTTCAACGAGGGCTACCTTGCCTCCGACCCGGGCGAGGAGGCGGTGCGCGCCGACCTGACCGCCGAGGCGATCCGGCTCGCCCGGCTCGTCCGTACGCTGCTGCCCGACGACCACGAGGCCACCGGCCTCCTGGCGTTGATGCTGCTCACCGAGGCCCGCCGGCCCGCCCGCGTCTCCGCGACAGGCGAACTCGTCGTCCTCGCCGAGCAGGACCGCAGCGCCTGGGACCGCGCACTCATCGCCGAGGGGCACGCCCTGGTCAGGGCGTGCATCGCCGCCGGCCGGCCGCCGGGCCGCTATCAGATCCTCGCCGCGATAAACGCCGTCCACACCGACGCCCGCGACGCGCGGGACACCGACTGGTCGCAGGTCGCCGCGCTCTACGACCATCTGGTACGCGTCGACCCGTCGCCGGTCGTACGGCTCAACCGGGCGGTGGCGGTCGCCGAACTGGACGGGCCACAGGTGGCGCTGGCCGAGGTGGACGGGCTTCCGCTGGAGGGTTACCACGCGTACCACGCCACGCGCGCCGAGCTGCTGCGCCGGCTCGGCCGTGGCACCGAGGCGCGGGTGGCGTACGACCGGGCGATCGAGTCGGCGGGGAACAGCGCGGAGACGGCGTACCTGAGGCGGCGACGGGACCAGTTGGGCGGCAGCTGAGGCGCGCCGACGAGCTCCGGAAGGGCGGGACCACCCTGTCGTTGATCTTCACGGTTAGCGTCGTGTGCATCGGTGCGACCCGAGCCCGCCACCATGCCTACTTTAGGAGCTGATATGTCTCAGGGAGCTGCCGCGCCCCAGCCGGTACTCGTGCAGGTTCGCCAGAAGTCGCTGGGCCTCGCCTACCTGTTCTGGCTGCTGCTGGGCGTCTTCGGCGTTCACCAGTTCTACCTCGGAAAGACGGGCCGGGGCCTGCTCTACCTGTTCACCGGTGGCCTCCTGTTCGTCGGAGTGCTGGTTGACCTGTTCACGCTGCCGAGTCAGGTGCGTCAGGTCAACACGCAGCTCGCCGTCGGAATCCGCTGAAACGAAATCGATCGCAGACAGAACGGAAGGGCCGGTCCCTGACGGGGCCGGCCCTTCCGTTCGTGCTGCTCAAGAGAGCGGAGGATACGAGATTCGAACTCGTGAGGGTGTGAACCCAACACGCTTTCCAAGCGTGCGCCCTAGGCCTCTAGGCGAATCCTCCGCGAGCCAGGATACAGGTCCCGCGACGACGGGCCACCCCACCCTCCCGGAAGATCCACAACCCTTCGGGTAGGCTTGGCGTCACCTCCCGTGCGGCGGTACCTCGTGAACCTCCCCAGGGCCGGAAGGCAGCAAGGATAAGCGAGCTCTGCCGGGTGCACGGGAGGCCTTTCTGTCTCCCGGGCCGGGTAACGTCGCTGCGGGTCGGGTCACGGGGTGGTGGGTGGTCACCCGGGGCCGACCGGCGCAGAATGGCTCGGTCGAGAGGAGGCGGGACGGGTGGCACTGGCCCTTTACCGCAAGTACCGGCCGCGAACGTTCGCCGAGATGATCGGCCAGGAGCAGGTCACCGAGCCGCTGTCGCAGGCGCTGCGCAGCGGGCGGCTCAACCACGCCTACCTCTTCTCCGGTCCGCGGGGCTGCGGCAAGACCTCCAGCGCCCGGATCCTGGCCCGCTCCCTCAACTGCGAGCAGGGCCCCACCCCCGAGCCGTGCGGGCAGTGTGACTCGTGCCGCGGGCTGGCTCCCGACGGTGGCGGCTCGATCGACGTGATCGAGATCGACGCGGCCAGCCACGGTGGTGTGGACGACGCCCGTGAGCTACGCGAGAAGGCGTTCTTCGCCCCGGCCCGCAGTCGCTTCAAGATCTACATCATCGACGAGGCGCACATGGTCTCGTCGGCCGGCTTCAACGCGCTGCTCAAGCTGGTCGAGGAGCCCCCGGAATACGTCAAGTTCATCTTCGCCACCACCGAACCGGAGAAGGTCCTCGGCACGATCAAGTCGCGGACCCACCACTACCCGTTCCGGCTGTTCCCGCCGAAGGTGGTCCGCCCCTATCTGGAGCAGCTCTGCGAGGCGGAGGGCGTCAAGGTCGAGCCGGCGGTCTTCCCGCTGGTGGTGCGCGCCGGCGGGGGCAGCATGCGCGACAGCCTCTCCGTGCTCGACCAGCTCATCGCGGGCGCCGGCCCGGAGGGCGTCGACTACGCCCGGGCCGCCGCGCTGCTCGGGGTCACCGACGCCGCGCTGATCGACGAGATGTGCGACGCGCTCGCCGCCGGTGACGGCGCCGCCGCGTACGCCACCGTCGACCGGGTCGCCGAGGCCGGGCACGACTCGCGTCGCTTCGCCTCCGACCTGCTGGAACGCCTCCGCGACCTGATCGTCCTGCAGCAGGTGCCGGACGCCGCCGCCAGGGGCCTCATCGACGGCCCGGCCGACCAGATCGAGCGGATGGCCGCCCAGGCGCAGCGCCTCGGCCCGGCGACGCTGTCCCGTTGCGCCGACATCGTGCACAACGGCCTGGTCGAGATGCGCGGCACCACGGCGCCCCGGCTGCTGCTGGAGCTGATCTGCGCGCGAATGCTCCTGCCCGGCGCTGACGACTCCTCCGGCGGCCTGCTCCAGCGCCTGGAACGGATGGAGCGCCGGCTGACGCTCGGGGGCGCCGAGCTGCCGCCGGCCGCCGCCGGCTCCGCGCACCCCACCCAGACCCCTGGGGTACGCCAAGCGGCTCCCGCCCCGGGCGCGGCTGCCGCCGCGATCCAGCCGGACACCGCCGGCACGCCGGCGGCTGCCGGTGCCCCGACCGGGGCCGCCGCCGCACGGGCCGCCGCCGCGGCTGCGGTAGGCGCCCGGAGCACCGCACCCGGTTCCCGCCCCGGCTCTGCCGCCGGGGCTACCGGCTCCCGTCCCGCCCCGGCCGGTGCGACAGCCGACTCCGGCACGGCCGCTGCCGGGTCCGGCCCGCGTCCCGCCCAGGCGACCGAAGCGCCCGCCGGAGTTCACCCCGGCACGGACGCCGGATTCCCGGCGCCGGCCGCCGCCGGCTCGACGACCTCCGGTCCGGCCGCTGCCCGACGCCCGGTACCGCCGTCCGCGGTGATGCCCGACCCGGCCACGCCCGAACCGCCCCGCCCCGGCGCGGCGAATCCCGGCGCGCTCGACGCGGTCGCCGTGCGCCGGGTCTGGTCCGAGGTGGTCGGCAAGGTCAACCGGAGCAACAAGCGGATCGCCGCGCTGATGCGTGACGCGGTGGTACGCGACCTGGACGGCGACACGCTGGTGCTGACCGTGAAGTCGACGGTGCTGGCGAAGATGATGGCCGACCACGCCGCAGTGCTGACCGACGCGCTCTACGAGGAGCTGGGCGGGCGCTGGCAGATCCGCTGCGAGGTGGCCGGCGAGCGCGGCGCGGCCTCGCTCGGTGGCCCGTCCCGCCCGTCCGGAGCGAGTCGCGCGCAGGCCGACGCCGCACCGGCCCGCAGCGCGTCCGACAGCGCCCCGACCCGCCCGGCGTCCGACACCGCGTCCGGTCGCCCGGACTCCGGGGCGGCAGGCACCGCTGACGGCCGCTCGGCCGTAGCCGACGCGGGACCGAACCGTCCCGGCTCCGACACCGGCCCGGGCCGCCCGGGTTCGGTCCACGCCGCGCCCGGTCGCCCGGACTCCAGCGTCGCCGGACGTGATGCGGCCGGTGGCGCCCCGGGACAGCCGGTGTCCGGCCCGGGCAGCACCACCGGTAGCCGAGACACAGGCGACCCGGCCACCGGCAACCGAGGTGCGGGAAGCCAGGCCGGGGGAGCGGCGGGTCGTGCCGGCGCGGGATCGCCTGATGCCTCGCCCCGGCCGATGGCGACCCCTGCCGTGGACCATGCCGGCGAGGACGACTGGCCGGAGCCGGCCCGCCCCGGCGGCACGGCCTCGACCACCGGCACCGCCTCGGCGAGCACCGGCGACGGGGGGGACTGGCCGGCGGCGGCCCGTCCGGGCGGGGGCACGGCGACCGCCACCGCGCCTGTCGTCGTACCCGAGCCGGCGGCACCCGCGACGGTGCCGGCACCCGCCGGTGGGCCGCGATCCGCGGGCGGTGGGGCGAAGAACAGCGCCATCGCGGCGGCGCGTGCGGCAGCGGCGGCGGCCGCCGCGGGCGGTGGTCCCGGCAAGGGACCGCGCGCGGCGCAGCCGGCGCGGAAGACGGCCGATGCCGAGTGGGCGGGCGAGCCGCCCTACGACCCGGACTTCGACGGCCCGGTGCGGGGCGGTGGCGCGGCGGTGGCGGCGCCCGCCTACGAGGGTTTCGATCCGGGTGACGAGCCGCTTGACGAAGTGATCGACGAGCGGACGGCACGGCAGTCGAGCGAGGAGCAGGCGGTGCAGCTGCTGCGCGAGACGTTCGGCGCGGAGAAGATCGACGAGGTGGACGCGCGCTGAGCGCGCGTCGACCGCGATTCAGCGGTGCCGTGGCCCGACTAGGCTGGGCGCGGCCGAGCAGACGAGTGGAAGAAGGAGCGGTCCGTGCGCCCAGGTGGACAGCCGAACATGCAGCAGATGCTGAAGCAGGCGCAGAAGATGCAGCAGCAGATCGCCAAGGCCCAGGCCGAGCTGGCCGAGGCGGAGCTGACCGGCACCGCCGGCGGCGGCCTGGTCACCGCGACGGTCGCCGGCACCGGTGAGCTGAAGGCGATCAGGATCGACCCGAAGGCGGTCGACCCGGAGGACGTCGAGACGCTGGAGGACCTGGTGGTCGCCGCGGTGCACAACGCCGCCGAGGCGGCCCGCGAGCTGACCGAGAAGAAGATGGGCCCGGTCGCGGGCGGCATGGGCGGCCTCGGCCTGTCCGGGTTCTGAGCCGGCAGATGTACGAGGGTGCCATCCAGGATCTGATCGACGAGCTGGGCCGGCTTCCGGGCGTGGGCCCGAAGAGTGCCCAGCGGATCGCGTTCCACGTGCTGTCGGCGGATCCGGCCGACGTCAACCGTCTGGCCGGCGCGCTGCGCAAGGTCAAGGACCTGGTCCGGTTCTGCACGACCTGCTACAACGTGGCGGAGTCGGAGCAGTGCCGGATCTGCCGCGACCCACGGCGCTCCGACGAGGTGCTCTGCGTGGTCGAGGAACCGAAGGACGTGGTGGCGATCGAGCGGACCGGCGAGTTCCGCGGGCGCTACCACGTGCTCGGCGGCGCGATCAATCCGCTGGAGGGCATCGGGCCGGACAACCTGCGGATCCGTGAGCTGATGACCCGCCTCGGCAGCGGGACGGTCCGCGAGCTGATCCTCGCCACCGACCCGAACACCGAGGGCGAGGCGACCGCCACCTACCTGGCGCTGATGGTCAAGCCGATGGGGATTGCGGTGACCCGGCTCGCGAGTGGACTGCCGGTCGGCGGCGATCTGGAGTACGCCGACGAGATCACGTTGGGCCGGGCCTTCGAGGGGCGCCGCGCGGTCTGATGCCGTGGCCTGGTGGTGGGCGGCGTCTCCTCCCACCACCGGGCTACCGCTCCCGTGCCGATGAGCGCCGGTCGATACCCCGCACCGTCCGGTGAGGAAACCATGCGAAGGTGTCGGCTTGATAGCGATTGCCCCTCGCCCGTTCCTCTTCTCTGTGACATGCCATAACCTCCCGCACACGGACTGAGTCACAGCTCGGCGTGTACACATGCGCATACACAGAGGTGAGAGATGCAGGCGAGCAGGCTGAAAACGGCCGTGGCCCTCGCGGCCGCGGCCGCCCTGGCGGTCGGTGCGTCCGGCTGCGCCAAGAGCGACCGGGAAGAAGGCGGTGGGGAGGCCAAGAGCGGCGGCACCTTCGTCTTCGCCGGTGCCGGGGACCCGAAGAACTTCGACCCGATCTTCAACGACGACGGCGAGACCTTCCGGCCGATCCGCCAGATGTACGACACCCTCGTGCAGAACAAGCCCGGCACCGCCGATCTGCAGGGTGCCCTGGCGGAGAGCTGGGAACACGACCCGGAGGGCAAGGTCTGGACCTTCAAGCTCCGCAAGGGAGTGAAGTTCCACGACGGCACCGACTTCAACGCCGCGGCGGTCTGCTTCAACTTCGACCGCTGGTTCAACATGAAGGGCGCTGCCGCCCAGTCGCAGATGATCTACTACTCGGACGTCTTCGGCGGCTTCGCCAAGAACGAGGCCGAGGGTACCGGCGACCCGATCTACAACAAGTGCGAGGCGAAGGACGAGGGCACCGCCGTCGTCACGATGAACAAGTACAAGGGTGCCTTCCCGGGCGCCTTCGCGCTCACCGCGCTCTCGATCGCCAGCCCTGACGCGCTGAAGAAGTACGACGCCGACACGGTCAAGCAGAACGGCGACTCCTTCGAGTACAGCGCGTTCGCCAGCGAGCACCCGGTCGGTACCGGCCCGTTCAAGTTCGTGGGCTGGGACAAGAGCAAGGGTGAGATCACCCTGGAGCGCAACGCCGACTACTGGGGCGAGAAGGCCAAGGTCGACAAGCTGATCATCAAGGTCATCAAGGACGAGAACACCCGCAAGCAGGAACTGCGGGCGGGCACCGTCCAGGGCATCGACTTCCCGGCCCCGGCCGACCGCAAGGCGCTGGCCGGCGAGGGCTTCCAGGTCCTCGACCGCCCGGCGTTCAACATCCTCTACCTCGGCTTCAACCAGAAGAACCCGAAGCTGAAGGACCTGCGGGTGCGGCAGGCGATCGCCCACGCCCTCAACCGTCAGCAGCTCGTCCAGACCAAGGGCCCGGGTGGCACCAAGGTCGCCGACGAGTTCATGCCGGAGAGCGTGCTCGGCTACGCGCCGGACGTGCAGAAGTACGACTACAACCCGGAGAAGGCCAAGCAGCTGCTCAAGGAGGCCGGCGCGGAGAAGTTGACGCTCAACTTCTACTACCCGACCGACGTGTCCCGGCCGTACATGCCGAACCCGCAGGAGATCTTCACCGTGCTCGCCAACGACCTGAAGGCCGTCGGCATCACGGTCAACGGTGTGGCCCGCCCGTGGAACGGTGGCTACAAGGACGACGTGCAGCAGTTCGGCAAGCACGACCTGCACCTGCTCGGCTGGACCGGTGACTACAACGACCCGGGCAACTTCGTCGGCACGTTCTTCGGCCGCGCGAAGGTCGAGTTCGGCGCCGCGGGCATGACCGACATGTTCGAGGCCATCGCCAAGGCCGACGGCACGGTCGACGAGACCGCCAAGAAGGCGGCCTGGGAGCAGGTCAACCGCGACATCGCCGCCAAGTGGCTGCCGGCCGTGCCGGTCTGGCACGCCCCGCCGGCCATCGTGGTCACCAAGGACGTCAAGGGTCTCGTCGCCAGCCCGCTGACCGACGAGCGGTTCAACACCGTCAGCGTCGGCTGACGCGACATCCACCGCTGACGTTCCACGCGGAATCGGCCCGGGCCGGGCGCTCGCTCCCGGCCCGGGCCGACCCGCTGTTCAACCGAGAATCTGGTGTGTGAGAGATGTTGCGAGTCATAGTTCGCCGCCTGCTCCAGCTGGTGGTGACCCTGATAGGGCTGTCCGCTCTGGTCTTCGTCTGGCTGCGGAATCTGCCCGGTGGCCCGGTCGAGGCGCTGCTCGGTGAGCGGGCCACGCCGGAGCGCCGCGCGCTGCTGATCAAGGCGCTGGGCTACGACCAGCCGGTCCTGGTGCAGTACGCGAAGTTCATGCAGCGGTTGATCACCGGCGACTTCGGCAACTCGATCCGGAGCGGTGACCCGGTCACCGAGGTGATCGGCCGTGCCTTCCCGGCGACCGTCGAGCTGGCCGCCGCCGCCATGATCATCGCGATCGGGCTCGGTGTGCCGCTCGGCTACCTCGCCGCCCGCCACCGCGGCCGGCTGCTCGACAACCTGAGCATCGGCGGCACCCTGCTCGGCATCTCGATCCCGATCTTCTTCCTGGGCTATCTGCTCAAGGACGTGTTCACCCAGAACATGCACATGTTCCCGCCGTCGGGCCGGATCAGCACCGGGTTGGACAACACCGACGTGACCGGCTTCTTCGTGCTGGACGGCCTGCTCACCCGGGAGTTCGACGCCGCCGGCGACGCGCTGTGGCACCTGATCCTGCCGGCGATCACGCTGGCCACCATCCCGCTCGCGGTCGTCGTCCGGATCACCCGGGCCAGCGTGCTCGACGTGCTCAACGAGGACTTCGTCCGCACCGCCGAGGCGAAGGGTCTGCGGCACCGTACGATCCGGGGCCGGCACATCCTGCGCAACGCGCTGCTGCCGGTGGTCACCACCATCGGCCTGCAGACCGGTGCGCTGCTCTCCGGCGCGGTGCTCACCGAGCGGGTCTACAACTGGGGCGGGCTCGGCACGCTGATCTACGACTCGATCAGCGGCGGCCGCGACTACCCGGTGCTGCAGGCGCTGATCCTGCTGGCCGCGCTGGTATTCGTGCTGGTCAACCTCCTGGTCGACCTCTCCTACGCCTTCATCGACCCCAGGGTGCGTGTGCGATGAGCGATCCGATCACCCGGCCCGTCGTGGGCACCCCGCGCGAGAGCGTGGACCCGTCGGCCGTCACCGAGAAGCCCGAGGGCAGCCTGCCCCGCGGCTTGGACCGGCTCGGCGAGCGCAAGCGCGCCCGGCTGGAGCAGCTGGCTCAGGCCACCGCCGAAAAGGGCGGGGTGAGCCTGGTCCGGGACGCGCTCCGCCGGCTGCGCCGCAACCCGACCGCGATGGTCGGCGCGGCGATCGTGGCGCTCTTCGTGCTCGTCGCGATCTTCGCGCCGCTGCTCGCACCACACGACCCGGCGCAGCGCTTCGACGAGCTGACCAAGAACCTGACCGTCGACAACATCCCCGGGGCCAGCAGCGATTTCCCGCTCGGCTCCGACCCGCTCGGCCGGGACTTCCTGTCCCGGATGATCCACGGCAGCCGGCAGACACTGTTCGTCGGCGTGCTCGCCACGCTGATCGGGCTGATCCTGGGTGTGCTGGTGGGTGCGATCGCCGGCGCGTTCGGCGGCTGGGTCGACAACATCCTCATGCGCTTCACCGACGTGATGCTGGCCCTGCCCGCCCTGCTGCTGGCGATCAGCCTGGTGGCCCTGGCCAGCCGGTCCAGCCAATGGACTGTCATCCTCGCGGTGGCCATCGTCAACGTGCCGATCTTCGCCCGGCTGCTACGCGGCTCGATGCTCGCCCAGCGGGAGAGCGACCACGTGCTGGCTGCCCGGGCACTGGGCGTCAAGCGTGGGGCGATCGTGCTGCGGCACATGCTGCCGAACGCGATGACGGCGGTGATCGTGCAGGCGACGCTGACGCTCTCCACCGCGATCCTGGAAGCCGCGTCGCTGTCCTTCCTCGGCCTCGGTGACCCCGACATCAACCGCGCGGAGTGGGGCCTGATGCTCGGTGTGGACGGTCAGCGCTACTTCGAGGTCCGGCCCGAGCTGGCCTACTTCCCGGCCGCCGCGATCATCGTGGTGGCGCTCGGCTTCACCCTGTTGGGCGAGGGCATGCGCGAGGCGATCGACCCGAAGAGCCGGCGGTGACGGCGATGTGGACATATGTGCGGCACGGTGAGGAAGTGACCCGATGAGCCTGCTCGACGTACGCGACCTGAGCGTCGTGTTCCAGCGCAAGGGTGAGCGGCCGTTCACCGCCGTCGACGAGGTCAGCTTCAGCGTGGAGCCGGGGCAGACGGTCGGCCTGGTGGGCGAGTCCGGCTGCGGCAAGAGCGTCACCAGCCTGGCGATCATGGGCCTGCTGCCGAAGCGCGGCAACAAGGTCACCGGCGAGGTCAACTTCGACGGCGCCGACCTGCTGAAGCTGCGGCCGGAGGACCTGCGGGACCGGCGTGGCCGGGACATCGGCATGATCTTCCAGGATCCGCTCTCCTCACTGAACCCGGTGATCCCGATCGGCATCCAGGTGGCCGAGGTGCTCGAACGGCACCGTGGCATGGACCACAAGGTGGCGCTCAAGGAGGCCCGGGAACTGCTCGACGCGGTCGGCATCCCGGACCCGATGCGGCGACTGAAGGAATACCCGCACCAGATCTCCGGCGGCATGCGCCAGCGCGCGCTGATCGCCATCGCGCTGGCCTGCAAGCCACGGCTGCTGATCGCGGACGAGCCGACCACCGCGCTGGACGTGACGATCCAGGCGCAGATCCTCACGTTGCTCAAGCAGCTGGTCGACGAGACCGGCACCGCGCTGATCATGATCACGCACGACCTGGGCGTGGTGGCCGGCCTCTGCGACACGGTGAACGTCCTCTACGGCGGCAAGATCGTCGAGCGGGCGGAGCGGCACGAGTTGTTCGCCCGGCCGCGGCACCCGTACACCCACGGGCTGCTCAACTCCGTGCCGAGGCTCGACTCGCCCCGCGGCGAGCGGCTGCACGCCATCCGTGGTTCGGTGGCCGACAACATTCCGTGGGTCGAGGGCTGCGCGTTCGCTCCCCGGTGCGACAACGTGGTGGACGCCTGCCTGGACGGGACCCCGCCGCTGGAGCCCACCGCGAACGGCGGCGACCTGCGCTGCAACAACCCCGTTTCCGAGGAGGTGGCGGTTCCGTGACCGAGCCGACCGAGTCGACCGGACCTCTGGTCGAACTGCGCGACGTCAAGGTCCACTTCCCGATCAAGAGCGGCGTCCTGTTCGACCGCACGATCGGGCAGGTCTACGCCGTCGACGGAGTCTCGCTCACCATCAATCGGGGCGAGACGTACGGGCTGGTGGGCGAGTCGGGTTGCGGAAAGTCCACGCTCGGCCGGGGCCTGCTGCGGCTGGTCGAGCCGACCGACGGCGAGATCGTCTTCGACGGTACGGACCTCCGCTCACTCAAGGACGAGCCGATGCGCCGGATCCGCCGCCGGATCCAGATGATCTTCCAGGATCCGCTGTCCAGCCTCGACCCCCGACAGTCGGTGGAGTCGCTGCTGGTCGAAGGGCTCAAGGCGCACGGCCTGGCGAAGGACAAGGCGGCCGTCGGCAAGCGGCTCCGCGAGGCGCTCTCCGCTGTCGGTCTGCCGGCGTCGGCGCTGAGCAAGTATCCGCACGAGTTCTCCGGCGGCCAGCGCCAGCGCATCGGTATCGCCCGCGCGCTCGTGCTCGAACCGGACCTGATCGTCGCCGACGAGCCGGTCTCCGCGCTGGACGTGTCGATTCAGGCCCAGGTGCTCAACCTGCTCGACGAGTTGCAGGAGGAGCGCGGTCTCACGTACCTGATCATCGCGCACGACCTGGCGGTGGTCCGGCACATCGCGGACACGGTCGGGGTGATGTACCTCGGCGGCCTGGTCGAGGAGGCGTCCAGCGACGACCTCTACCGGGCGCCGATGCACCCGTACACCCGGGCGCTCATGTCGGCGGTGCCGGTGCCCGACCCGCAGGTGGAGGACCGCCGGGAACGGATCCTGCTCGCCGGCGACCTCCCGTCACCGGCGAACCCGCCGGCCGGCTGCCGGTTCCACACCCGCTGCCCGTGGGCCCAGCCCACCCGCTGCGCCGAGGAGCGGCCCGCGCTGCGCGAGGTGCTCGACGGGCACCGGGTCGCCTGCCACTACGCGGAGGACATCGCCGACGGCCGGATCCGGCCGCACGAGGTCGAGCCGGAACTGGTCCGGCCGGACGACGGGGCGGCACCGGGCGAGACCGGCGAACTCATCCCCACCCCGTGACGCGTGGACGCGTCGGCCCATTCGATCGGAGGGCCGACGCGTCCGCCGGACTCAGCCCTCGGGGCGGTCGAGCAGACCCACCGCGATCGTGTGCACCGCGTCCAGCGCGGCCGGGTCGGCCAGCGGCGCTGACCCGCCGGTGACCGCGTACCACTCGTCGGCGTCCTTGTACTGCACCCGCAGCGTCACCCGGCCGTCGGCGTGCTCGGTGCGCAGCGTCAACTCGCCGGTCACCACGCCGACCTCGTCGGTCATCACCCCGCCCAGACCGGGGGTGATGTCAGTGGTGCGTTCCGCAGGTCCGCCCGGCGCGCCGCCGGCCGGCGCACCAGGCACCGCGTCGGCGGCCATGCCCGCCCCGGAGACGTCGGCGGGTTCGGGCTGCCGGCCGTCCGCCGTCATCCCGGCCGAGGCCGGGCCGGCGGGTTCCGTACCCGTCTGCGGGGTCGGTGTGGCGTCCGGCCCCGTCACGGCTTGCTCGCCCATGTGCAGCCCTCCAGCATGTCGGTGAGAGCGGCCTTCTCGGCGCTTGTCACAGTCAGCTTCCAGTAGTGCTTGACCGTCACCCAGTCCGCCGCGTACTGACACCAGGACGACCTGTTCGGCGGCTTCCACTGGGACGGATCCTGGTCACCCTTTGCCCGGTTGGACCGCGCCGAAACCGCGATGAGCTGTGGCCGGGTCAGGTCGTTCGCGAAGTCGCCGCGCTTCGAGTCGTCCCACTCGTCCGCGCCGGAGCGCCACGCGGCGGCCAGCGGCACGGTGTGGTCGATGTCCACGCCCGACGGATCGTTCAGGACCACACCGTCGTAGACGCTCTCCCACCGGCCACCCACCACGTTGCAGCCGGACAGCTTGATGCCCTCGCCGTCGCGTTGCAGCACGCTGTCGCGTACGTCGCAGTTCTTGCCGGTGTTCCGCCAGTGCGGGAAGCGGGAGCGACTGTAGCCCTTCATCGACCCGGCGGTGGCCACTGTCAGCTCACCGAGCTGCTTGTTCACGTTCCCGGAGGCGCTCGGCGGCGCCTCCGGCTCGCTGACCGACACGTCGCAGCCGGCCACGCCGAGGGCGAGCACCGCGCTCAGCGCGGCGGCCAGTCCGGCTCGGGCTCCTGATCTCGTACGCACAGACGACACCTCTCCAGCTTGCGTGCTCCGGGCGAGTCCGCACAGTACCCGGCGGCGGTTTCCGCGATTCGTGGCGTCGACGGTGGGCGGCGGGCAGAGTGGTGAGACGTGACAGCACCCGCTCCCGCGTTGCGTACCGGCACCGCCGCCGGTCGCGGCACGCTGCTCGCCGCGATCCTCGCCTCCGGCATGGTGTTCCTGGACAGCACTGTCGTCAACGTCGCGCTGCCGCGCCTCGGCGCCGAGCTGGACGCCACGGTCGCCGGTCTGCAGTGGACCGTGAACGGCTATCTGCTCATGCTCGCCGCGTTCGTGCTGCTCGGCGGCGCGCTCGGGGACCGGTTCGGGCGGCGGCGGGTCTTCCTGCTCGGCGTGGTCTGGTTCGCGGCGGCGTCGGTGCTCTGCGGGCTGGCGCAGGACACCGGCTGGCTCGTCGCCGCCCGGTTCCTCCAGGGCGCCGGCGGGGCGCTGCTCACCCCCGGGTCGCTGTCGGTGCTCCAGGCCAGCTTCCACCCGGACGACAGGGGCCGGGCCATCGGCACCTGGTCCGGTCTGTCCGGAGTGTCCACCGCGCTCGGTCCGCTGCTCGGCGGCTGGCTCATCGACACCCTCTCCTGGCGATGGATCTTCTTCGTCAACCTGCCGCTGGCCGTCGGCGTGGTGCTCGCCGCGCTGCGCTGGGTGCCGGAGAGCCGCGACGAGCAGGTGTCGCGTACCGGAGGCGGGCGACGGTTCGACGTGGCGGGCGCGCTGCTCGGCGCGCTGGCGCTCGGCGGTGTCACGTACGCGCTGATCGACGCCCCGGCGCGCGGCCTGGACTCCCCGGCGGTGCTGGTCTCGGCGGTGCTCGGAGTGGTCGCCGTGGTGGTCTTCGTACTGGTCGAGCGGCGGCGCGGGGACGCCGCGATGCTGCCCACCGGGCTGTTCTCCAGCCGGTTGTTCTCCGTGCTGAACGTCTTCACGGTGGTGGTGTACGCGGCGCTCGGCGGGTTCACCTTCTTCCTCGCCGTCTACCTGCAGAACGTGGTCGGCTGGTCGGCGCTTCTCACCGGCCTGGCCACAGTGCCGATGACGGTGCTGCTGCTCGTCGGCTCGCCACGCGCGGGCGCGCTGTCGGCCCGCATCGGCCCCCGGCTGCCGCTCACCGTCGGCCCGGTGATCGCCGCTGTGGGCCTGCTGCTGCTGCGCCGGGTCGGGCCGGGTGCGTCGTACTGGGTGGACGTGCTGCCGGGCGTGGCGCTGTTCGGCGCCGGGCTCACGCTCGTGGTGGCGCCGCTGACCACGTCGGTGCTGGGCGCGGTCTCGGACCGGTTCGCCGGGGTGGCGAGCGGCTTCAACAACGCCGCCTCCCGGGCCGGTGGGCTGCTCGCGGTGGCCGCGCTGCCGCTGCTGGTCGGGCTCTCGGGCACCGGGTACGAGCAGAAGGGGGCGCTCGCTGGCGCGTACCGGGGGGCGTTGGCGTGGTGCGCGGGGCTGCTGCTCGCCGGCGCGGTGCTCGCCGCCGTGCTGATCCACCGCCCCCGGCGGGGGGAAGGAAGGGCCCCTTCTTAACGCCTCAGGCAGAGGAAGGGCCCCTTGTTAACACTCGGGCTGCGGTTCCCCTCGTAGCGTGGAGGCCGGAGCTTGAGGGATAGAGGTTCATGGCTGAGACGAGACGTCGGTTCGATCCGGAGTTTCGGGCGGGCGCGGTGCGCATCGTGCGGGAGACGGGTAAGTCGATCGCTCAGGTGGCGCGTGACCTGGGGATCAACGACGGGACCCTGGCTAACTG
>NZ_JBEZMS010000037.1:0-48035 GCF_040652815.1 Micromonospora sp. NPDC048169 | reverse complement strand
CACCCGCGCCGTGCGCGACCCGGTGTTGTCGCGCCACGCTCAAGGGTTGCGCGCTGCCATTAAAGCACGCTCCCCGACATGGTTCGTCCATCGATCGATGAACGAACGCGTCTATAACCGGATCATGGAGGCCGGCGCCAGGGCGCTGGAGCGGGAACGCCATGCCGAACTCGCAGCGCAGCTCGGGCGGCTCCCGGAACGGGATGAACGTGGGCTGTCGGTCGCCGATATCGCGCGTGGGTATGCGCTGGAGGCTCCGACTGCGGGGATCGAGCAAGTTCGGCTGATGAATCGCGATCTGCGGGAGCTCGCCCATACTCAGGCGGTCGCGGAGCGAGACATCGCCGCGGAGGACCGCAAGGCGCTAGGACTGAGGTTCCAGGCCGCGAGCGATCTGGAGAAGGAGCACAACACCCAGCTCAGCAAGCTGGATCATGAACGGCACACGGCTATCGACCAGATCACCCACACGCTTACCCAACGAGAGCGGGAGCTGATTGATAAGGGGGCCGAGCAGGCAGCCCGAGAGCTACAGCAGCAGATCGACACAGGCCGAATCAATCTGGAAACCGGGCGCGAGCACTTTCAAGGACTGGCGTACTCCCTTGGGAAGAACCAGGAGTTGGAACGCCGAACGGAGCGGGAAGCCGCTGCCCGCTCCCCTGAGCCAGCCGAGAAGCTGGCCGAGCAGTTGCGTGAGAAGGAAGCTATCCGCCAGGAGAAAGACGGCCCGGTTATGCGGCAGATCGGGGCTATCGGCGCAGTTGTCGAGCACGAGACCGGGCGCAGGCAACGTGCAGAACTCAACCAGCTCGCCCTCGACGTCAATCGGGAACGGTTCATCGCCCAGGGCCTCGATCCGAACGAGGCGCGCCTGCGAGCGGCAACGATACCGACCCCGGTGCTGCGCGACAGCGACCGCGGTCGTGACCCGAAAGAACTCGCCCGTGAACTGCCCGAACGAGAGCGCGAAGAACATGCTGCACACCGGCGGGCAATGAACGACCGCATCGCATCGCTGGTCGAGAAAGGAGTCCCTGCCGACGCGGCACAGGCAGTCGTATATGCCCAACTGTCGTCGCCGGGAAGCGATCTCCGGTCCAACCGCGAACGCGAAGTGGACCGGGTCCAAAAGGAGTTGATGGCTCGTGGGATACCGCCGGAGATCGCCCGCGCTGCCGCCGAGGGACGGATAGAGGAGCCACCACACGTGACACGGGCGCGCGCCGATGAAGCCCGCGGTCGTGAGCGTGGCCGGGACCTCGGGGGCCGAGAGCGTTAGAGGTTCAATGCCGAAGTCGCCCCCACCGATCCCGATGTCAGGACCAGCGAGGGCGTCGAATGCGGGGCACTTAGGTGTGGACCACGGGCGCGGGTCAGGTGACCGGGACCAGGCGCACAGTCCCCCCTGATACCAGGGAGATGTCGTTGTTGACATTGGAATCCGCCTCGAGCGTGACGATATCGCCGACGCTGTAAGCGCGTGAGGCGACCGACAGCGGATACGCCTGTGTCGCACTCGCGGCGACGCTGGGTGTAGAGCCTGTCGCCAGGGTCGTCGAGGTGTTCACCTGCAGCCGCAGCGTCACCTGCCGAGCACTGAATGTATTCCCATTGGTCACGGTCAGGGCCGTTGCGATCGTGTAGTTCCCTGCTGTCGTCACCAGGATTCCGTTCCCCGACAGGGTAGTTCCGGACTCCGCTGTCCAGCTCGGCACGACAGCATACGTGCTCTGGATGGCGTAATTGCCGTTCTTCGCCATCCCGAGCTGAGTGATGTGGATCGCGGTCACTGCCGGAAGAGGCGCCGCGGTAGACACCACAGCGACTGGCGCGGCCACAGACGAGGACCCGGTAACCACGGGTAGCCGAGCCAGGCTGGTTGCTGTCACCGTCGGCGCAGCGAATGTACTGCTGCCGGAGACAGCAGGAAGGTTCATCGTGGCACTGGATTGCATGGCCGGTGGAGCGACAGCTACACCCACAACTGGCAGCGGAACCGTCACAGTGACAGTCGCAGGAGTGGGAGACACCGAGGAGTCCGCCGAAACAGCGGGCGTCGGCATCCCGAAGCCGACCCCGCTCGGTGGGGGCACTGTCGCGATCGCATATCCAGGCGTCACCATCGCCAGATCCGCGGCAGCCGATGGCGCAACGAACGATGACGTAGCCGACAACGCAGGCACTGGCATCGATAGCGACACCCCCGCGGCGGACGGTGCTACCGCGATACCCACAATCGGAGGCGGCATCATCACCGCCACCAAGATCGCCGGCGGGGACACGACCTCGGCATCCACGTATGTCGGGGCAAGCATCTGCAATGACAGCATCGCCTTCGGAGCGGCCGCGACCTTGGGGATATCAGGGGCGCGCATCGACAACGTAGTGGTCGCGCGCGGCACCTGCACTGAGACGTGGGTCTGCACAGCCGGCGCCCGCATCTGCAGCGTCAACACCGCGGTAGGCGCACCAAACCCCGGGACGACCAGTGGTGCGTGCATAGACACCGTCACTGCCGCGGCGGTGACACCGACGACACCCAGAGATGCGTCGGACCACACCATCCGCTCGCCGAGGTACACGCGCGCACCTCGGCGCCCGTCCGGCAGGTAGACGCGTTGCATACCGCGGCCGCGGGCGAATATCCCCACCCTGATCTCCGGTTACGCCGCTGTCGCGGTGATGATCCCGGCCGCGTCCCAAACGATGCTGAAGGTGCCCGCGGTCGTGGAAATGTTCTGATCGAAATCGACATAGCCGATCAGCGGCCGGGTGGCGTCGGTCGCTGGGGTGGAGTCGTAGATCACCGCATACCGGGCGGTGATGGTGCTGTTCGGCCAGGACACGTCAGCAGCGTCAAGGGTGAGAGTGTTGGTGCCAGCGTTATAGGTGGCGGTGCAGGAAGTCAGCGTCGCCCCGCCCGCGGTATACCCGGTGCCGGTCACCTCATTGGTGATTGAGGACTTGTACTGATGCGTGTCCTGATCTGGGGTATACGAGCTGGTGCACAGCATCACCTTGATTGTGTCGGTGTCCCAGTCGATTTCCTTGTTGAAGAACGACTTCTGGGCGAGTCCATACAGTTTCGCGCTGGCGGCCATGGCCTGCTCCTATCTGTGGGCATGAGAAAGGCCCCCGCGTTGCGAGGGCCTCGGATCGGTGGGAGTGGGGTTTATTCGGGGACGATGTAGACGGTTTCGGGGTCCGGGGTGGGCATCGCGAGGTAGTCGTCGAGTTCCGCTACCGCGATGCGCCTTACTCCCCCGCCATTGCGGACCGCGGTGGCTTCCTCGGCGGGAGGGACCGGCAGACCGGCCTCGACGAGTGGCCACAACCGGATCGGGGTGGGGCTGTCGGGGATCTCGATGTGGTAGGTGTGCTGGCCGATACGAACTGTCGCCGGCCCGGGGTCTAGGTCAGGCGTGGTCAGGACTCCGTCGATCGCGGTGACGACGAGGGGGTGCACGGTGATAAGGCGGGTGCCGTCGTCGCTCTCCCGGATTGCGGGTGCCGAGAAGTAGAACCCTGTGCCGTTGTCGGCGCCAGCGATGTTCTCGATGGGCTCACTGATTACCGTCATCGGTTACCTCCCTAGGGTGGAGCTGTGCGGCCAGGCATCGCTGGGGCGATATCAGCCGAGACCTGTGAAGATCGTGACGTCATTCCACGACGCCGAGTACGTCGAGCTGGCGCGCGAAACCCGAAGGCCCGCGTAGGTGTTCGCGGTGTACGTGTCGCTGACCGCATAGAGTCGGGGCGTCCCGTTGACTTCGATCCAGATGAGTGACCCGTAGCTGGAGAACGCGATCTTGTCTCCTGCGGAGACCGTCACCCCGGTCGTCAGGGTTCGGTAGTAGGTGAAGGTCGGCGGGTTTCCCGACAAGGAGTCCGAGAAGTAGCCGATGCCTAGTTGCCCTGCTATGACGTTCGCGATCAGCCCTGAAGTGCCGGCAGCGTTGGAACACAGGACCAGCCCCGAGGATGCGGTGTTGTTCGGTCCGACCGCGCCCCCCACTGTTGCTTCGATCCGGACGCGACCGGTACTGATGCCGGTGTTCCGGAGGAGGCCGCGTGATCCATCGGTGGTGCCGGTATTCGCCCATGAGCCGCCGACGAGCCCGGCGTTGGTGCCGATCTGTGTCCATCCGTTATCGACCGGGCCGTCTTCGCGATTGAAGTTGTCGGTGAGCTGTGGGACCCATACGTTCTTGTTGGGCACCGAGGAGGGCTTGTCGTAGTGCTGGATCCAGCGCATCCAGCAGTCGCACAGCGCCGCATTGAGGAAGCGCACACATCGGCGATCAGGGCCCGGCTTGAAGGTCGGGTTGGTCAGCATCTGGCTTCCCATGTACTGGCCGTCCACCCAGAGCCGCAGGAACTCGTCGTTCTCGCACCAAATCCTGACGGTTGTGTACTTTCCGAAGTACGGAGCAGGTGGGGTGAACTGACCCTCGTGATCGTTGAACCCGATGATGGTCGGGTATCCGTTGATTCCGATCGTGTCCCCGCTGCTGGTGTGGCGGAGCTGGATACCCAGCAGGTTCTGAAAAAGCGCGCCGACCCGGGCCCAGGAGTCGGTGATGAAGCATGTGAAGCTCTGGGCCGCCAGACCTTCTACCGGCCACCAGACCTCCCATTCCAGGCCCCAGTGCGGCGTGAAAGGTTGAAATTCGTACGAGGGGCCGCCGCCGTTGTTCGTGAAGTAGTTCGCCGGGAGGTGGAACTCGCCCAAGGCGTTATAGTCTCCGCGGGTACCGTCCCCCAGCCACACCCACGGCCGTCGCATCGGGCCCACGCCATAGGTGTCGAAGCTGTCATACCAGCCCGCCCAAGCCAGGGGGAGGTTCCTGCGGATCAGGAAACTCACGGCGTCGAGTCGCCCCCGTCGGGTGCGTCCAGCTCGGACTGGTCGATCGCTCCGGTGATGTGGCCGCCGTTGGCGTTCAGGAACTTGCGCATCCCCTGGAAGATCCGCTTGTTGCCGTACAGGCCAGCGAAGTCCTCGGCAGCCACGAGTGGTCGCAGCTCCTCGGTGTGCGTATCGAACCGGTCGATCGCCGCGGTGAGTATTCCGGCAGCCGACGCGGCTGGAGCCATGTCGAAGTATCCGTCCAGGCTTTCGACCTGGAGCGCAGCGCGCCACAGCGCTTCCCGGTAGGGCTGGATCGACCAAGACGATTCGTAGTTCGTCGCCTCGGCGACGGCATGGAATACCTTCACGATGCCTCTCAGGGTTCGGGGAAGTAGACGCCGGAGACGTTGATCTGGAGCACGGTCGGCGCGACGGAACCGACAACGTTGGTCACGTCGTAGAAGAACCGCTCCTTGTCGAACACCGGAATGTCGAGCGCCGGGGCGTTATAGCGGGTTACGTTCGCACCCAACACCTGCGTATGGATGACGTCCGCGATAGTTCCCGCGGCGTTCCACCGCTTGATGTCGATCGTGCAGCCGGCCGGCTGGCTAATGCAGGCGAAATGGGCGTCGGTCAGCCGGGCTTCCAGTCCGTCCGGGACGTTCAGCACCGGGCCCAGCAATAGCTCGTTCACACCCAGCACCACAGCGGCGCTCGCTACCACGCACTCGACCGACCAGTAGTGGGCGTTCTCGTAGGCGATGTCGGCTTTCTCGCCGGCGGCCGCGGCGGCGTTGGCTGCAGCCTGTGCGGTGGTGACCGCTTCGTCCGCAGACCCCTGCGCATTGGCCGCAAGGTAGGCGGCGTCCGCGATCGGAGTGCGCAGCTGGGACCCGACCGCGCCCTGCACCCCGGTGAAGCTGCCTTTCGCTCCGCCGGTGGCGATAGCCAGGATCGACGTCTCGTTGAGATTCGACCCGTAGTCAGATCCGACGACGAAGGCATCACCCGGGGCTTCGGGTAGATGCGGAGTGGTCATGTCACCGACCACACTTCGGGTCAGCGAGCGGGTTGTCGGCCCGCCGCTGATCTGCCTCCACCGACCATGCCTGATAGTCGAGGATCGCCTGCCGAATTCGCTCACCACCCCCCGGCCGTGGGTTCGCCGAGGCATCAGCGATCACGGAGATCATGTCGTCGAGGTGACGCTGATTCTCAGCGGTGATGGCGCTGCGGGCGATCAGCGTGGTACGGAACTCGGTGTTGCATTCCTGCTGTTGAGTCGACTGGATCGCAGCGAATGCTGTGCTCGCCAGCGTCACCAGCGCCACCACGAGCAGCGAGTACGCCTGTTGGCGGTCGGTGCGCGGCAGTGCAGGCACGGTGATGCTCTTTCCGCCCCGCTTGTATTCGCGCCAGCTCAGTGACAGTCCGGCCAGAAATCCCGCTGCGATGCACGCCGCACCGAATGCCAGTTGCAGGAGAACGTTACTCATTGTTATCACCCTGTTCCCGGTCCCGATTGCGGGATGCTTGGAACCGCGCGGCGCCCAAAAGGCCGATGATGGCGCCCATAATCCCGTTTACACCGGTGTTCCCCTGATAGGTGGTTATCACCAGGGGTGCGACGATATTTCCGGCCCAGACGACCGTCACGACCCACACCAGCGCGGTCAGTGTCCGCGTCGACACCCCGTAATCTTGGCTGGACATCTACACCCTCCTCATCCACCAAACCCCGACTTCCAGCCGGAGATCCGGCAACGAGCAGCGCCTCACTCCTCCACACGAGGCTGGGCCACAGGCGTCACCTTCGACCGGACGCCAGCAGCGATCGGCACGCCCAGTACGACAGTGAGCACCGCGGCGGTGAAGTCCGCAGAGTCGGCGGTCATCGCCCCACTCGTCACCAAGTAGGCGAAGACGGCGGTCACGATGGCGCCGACCGCAGCGGCCACAGGCTCGTTCTTCAGCAGGTTCTTCAGCCTTGTCACTGCGATCCCTCCTCTTTGCCGAGCAGTTGGTCGAGCTTGGTTTCAAGCCGTTCCAGGCGAGCGTTCTGCTCGGCCTGCGAGTCGACCAGGGTCAGCGGCTCTCCTTTGTCGTTGGTGCCGAGCTGCTTCCAGCCGCGCACCACCTGCTCCCACATCTCGTTGACCTTCTGGTCGATGTAGTAGATGGCCGTGCCGTAGCTGACCTCGGTTTTCTTGAAGTTGGTGAACAGATCTCCCCACACGGTGCCCTCACCTCTTACTGATGCCGGGTCGCCGATGGCCTTCTGCACATCGGCTCGGAAGTCATTCATGTTCATGCCGCCCGGATCCCACTTCCCCTGCGCGGCGCCGGCCCATTCCTTGTGGCCGATGACGTTCCCCGCCCCCTTGCCAAGCTTTCGCAAGATCGCGGCGCAGCAGCGCACATAGGCGTCGTATTGGGCGGGCGACCACCCCTCGGTGCCGTTGTTTGCTGCCTCGATGCCAATCGTTCGGAAGTTCGCGTTATTCATCGGGAGCCCCGGGTATGCGCCCAGCCCTGCGTGCCATGCGACACCGACTGCTACGACGGTGACCGTTCCATTGCGGGCGAGATGAATCTGCGACAGCGGACCGGGCAGGTGGGAGAACCCGTAGGCGATCTCCGACGGCGGAGTGTTCGACCCGCCGGTGTGGTGGGCAACGATGCCCCAGATGTCGCCGAAGTCGCCGTGGCCGCGCTCTTTCCAGTCGGGCATTTCGACGACGTTGAGCCCTTCGGCCCGCAGCACATCAGCGAGCCAGGTCGGATCTCCAGACCAGCCCATATTCCGCTCCTCTATTCGTCGTTGAGATAGCCGGACCGCACCCGCTCCGCGAAGAACACGAGCAGTGGATCCTCCTGCAATCGGGCGATCCAGAAATGCGCCTCATCAGCGCGGACCTTGTCCCCGCCCCACGCGATCGAGCCCTCGAACAGCTGCACGCCCCGCCGGATCTCCGCTATCTGCTCGGCTGGGATGGTCCGCTTCCACCTCGGGTGACGGTCGCGGTTGATCTCCAGCTTCGACACCGACGGATGCGCCAGCTGGCCGACCGGTTCGACGTGGCGGCCGTACCAGCCCAACCATGCGGTGAGCACGGTGTCGACGTCGTCGAGGTAACTCATCAGGACCAGCGCTTCAGAATGCCGTTGCGGGCCTGGCCGTGGCGCTCGGTGTACAGGACCCTCCGCTTCTCAACCTCGTCGGTCTCGGCGAGTTCGCGCAGGTAGGCGTTGGTTTCGGTGACCGTATGCGTGGAGGGGTCGAACCGCGGCGGGCCGTCGATCGTGTCGACCACCTTCGCAACCGGCTGCTCCGGCTCGGGTTCGTTGATTCGATACCGGAGAAACCGCAGCCGCTCAACCACTGCCTGCCGTTCCCGCTTCGTCATCGTCGCCGGATCCTGGATGACAACCGGTTCCGGGTCTTCCTCGTCGAGCGGAACCCAGCCACCCATACCGTTGAGCGGATGCTGTTCCCCGCGATACGGCGCTCGCAGTTTCTTCGTCGCCAGAGCAGGATCGATCGGTGGGCACCCGGCCTCGGTGAGGTGTTTGGAGATCGCTCGAGCGATAGCCTCCGGCCACACGATCCGCTGCCGGCTGTTCGAATCACCACCCCAACCGATCGGGATGAACTGCAGCACAGGAAGGAACCGCTCCTCGGGGTTCTCGGGGTCGATGTCTTCCAGCCGCCAGATCTTCCCCACTCGTCCTCCTAGGCGACGCCCAGGTCACGGGCGATAGATGAGATTTCCTGCAGCATTTCCAGGGCTTCCTGCACTGGGTCTTCCGGTTCGCGGTGGCCGACCGTGATCGTCCAGGCGGGAGTGGTCTCCCGATCCCAGGCCAGGACTAGTTCGGTGATGCGCTCGACATAGACCCGACCGGGCTTGCCCCAGTCCTTGACTGTGGTGCCGATGCGGGTGCCGAGCCAGGCATTGCCGTAGCCGTTCTGCCCGATGAGCAGGCCCTCGACCCCGTCAGCGACAGTGACCGAGTGGGTGGTTTGCTCCCGGGTCCGCCACATGCCCGTGCGGAGGGCGATGAGGGCGGAAAGGGTATAGGCCCTATCCGATCCCTCGCACCAGGTTTCGAAGTAGTGCTGCCAGCCCAAACGCTGAGCTCGACCTATGTCTTGCCACTTCATGAACGCCAAGAACACGTCGGTGTACAGAGGTTTCAGCAGGGCGTCTGCCATGCCGCCGACCGGCGGGATGAACAAGGCCGCGGCGATCAGGTCACCGACCATGTTGATCGTCGCGGAGATGAGCTCGTTGACACCTGGCATCGAGTGGCCGCCGGTCGCGAACTCCGTGTCGGTGGCTGGCTTCCAGTGGAAGCTGTTGGACTGGATGCCGGTTCGGTCGCCGTCGCGGAGGATGATGCCCGGTGCCCGGGGGATGGTGCCCTTCCAACCGGGGATCGAGTACTCAGCCGGGAAGGTGGGGTCGTCGATGACGTCGATACCCTCGGCCATGCCGTCCGACCCGATCGAGGTGAACGCTCGCACCAGGCCGGTGAACAGGTTGCCACCGAACGAGGTTTCGGTGTCCCAGCCGCTGTTGTCGACAAGGTCCCACACGATCGTTCCCGGGCGGAGGTTCGCTCCCGGCCACGGCGGAGGATCGCCTTCGAGGAACCTCCGGGGTTCCCACGTCAACTGTGCGTCGGCGGTGATCCGCTTCTGCACGTCGAAGAAGTACTTCCAGCGAGAGTGCACGATCGCGAACTGGGAGTTGTCGTCCGTGATGGACAGTGGCGCGACAACGTGTCCCCAATTCGACTGATCCAGATCGAACCAGCCCTCGGGGTCTACCGGATCATCGGGGAGAGTCCATAGCCCGTCGAGGCCCTGCAGGCGCAGCAGGTTCACGAACAGCGTGGTCTTCAGTGCCCACTTCGCTGGCCCGAACAGGATCCACAGCCGCGGGAACTGGATCTCCGGCGGCAGGAACGGATTGCTGTAGGTCAGGATGTGCTTGAGGTGTTCGAAGTCGGACTTGAACGTCGCCTTGACGATCCGTTGTCCGTCTTCGCCCTTGTACTGCTCGAGGTCGTCGAGCATCCCCGACCAGCGGGCGCCGTCCTTGTCGACAGTGATGATGACGTTGTCGGTGTTGCGGTCGTCGTGGTTGGTCAGCCACTTCGACAGGTAGTAGCGGGCCGGGAGTTCGATGGTGCCGATGCCGGTCTCGTTCTCCGGCAGGGTGAACTTCGCGGAGATCTCGTTGTGGACCTCGCCGATGAACACGCCATCCGCGTCGAAGATCCGTGTGAGTGGTGGTTTGATCCGGCGGTCTTGGTCCTTGCGGAGCCGCTCGGCGATCTCGCCGAATACCTGATCGAAGTCGATCGTTTCGACGGATGTCACCGGCTACTCCAATCCCCAGGGCCGCGGCCAAGGCCGTGGACAGATGACCCGAATTCCGGTACCGATAGGCGCACCCGTCACAGTGACGGGAACCTGGATAGGTGGAGTCTCACCGGGGATCGAATAGACAAGGCGCTTGCCGCCCATCCGCTGCGGATACTCGGTATCCAGGGATGAGTTGAACTGGCCGCCGAACGCCATCTTGTCGGTGTCGATCTTCAGGTTCTCGCCAAGAAGCAGCGGGGCCAACTCCACTTTGCGGAGCGCGTCCTCCTCCGCCCGCTCGTACTCGTCGCTCCCCCATGAGTAGTCCGGGAGCGTGACGACCATGCCCGCAGCACTGGCCTGAATCTCCCACTTCGGGAAGATCTCGAAATCCATGGGCAGCGGATTGGAGACGGTCACATACCCGGTCTCCGAACCGCCGCCGGTGGTGTCGGTGGTGGTGACGAACGTGGAGATGAGGGGGGCGCCGATCCACCGCGGGAACGCGCCCACCAGTGGCAGCAACGCCAGCCCGTACTGCTCACTGTTGGGGTCGTTGACCGCCTTGATCTTCACGTTGCCGGCCAGCCGAATCGGCAGATGCCGCCGGGAGTCGGAGGTGGTCACCCACAGCTTCGCGTCGCGGAAGGCGGACAGCGACTTCCGCAGATCGGAATCGGTGTACCGCCATGGCTGCCCCTTCTCGCCCTTGATGTGCAGAGCGAGGATGAAGTCGTACTTCTCCTCCCGCACCCCGCCGAAGGTCGCGCCAATCTGGAACGCAGTGCTGTTGTAGATCGCCGACATCGGCGTCTCGTACATACTGTCGAAGTCGGTGCCGTCGTCCTCGGACGCCAAGGCCAGGCCGTGATCCCACTGACCCTCTCCGGCGAACGTCCACCACCGGCTGTTGCAACCCTCGAGCTCGATGAGAGTGTCGTCAGGTGGGTCGATCATCGGCGCACCGTCCCGCGGGAGCGGTCACGCTGGCTGATCTGCATCATCTTCCATTCACGCCGGAACTCCCCCTGGGTCATGCCGGTGTGCAGGTTCTCAATCACCATCCGGTTGTCGATGTTCTGCGTCGGCGACGGCCGCGACGCTGCAGCGGCCCGCATCTCCGCACCGGTGAGCACCCACTCCGTCTCGCCGGAGGTATTGATCGCGGCCGTGTTGTTCAGCAAGGGCCCACCCTGGTCGCGGATCACCGCAGGAATCATGAGCGTCTTCATCAACTGCTCCATCCAGTTCGCGGTTCCCGGCACCACCGGCCCCTGCTTCGCAAGCTCATCCGCGCTGGCGTTCGCGGGAGATGGTTTCGAGGCGTCCTCGCGGCGCTTCTTCTCCAGCTCCGCAGCGATCCCGATACCGGCGCCGATCACTCCCTGCACATCCCCACCCAGACCGACCACGTTGAGCGCATCGGAGAGCTGACCGGTGACGAAGGATTTCGCCGCCTCGCCGAACAGGTCGACGACTCCGCCGCTGCCGGTACCCAGTGAGCCAGTCGAGGATTCGCATTGCTTCTTCTGCTCGGCAGCCAGCGCGTTCATCGCCGCATACACCTCGCGGTCCGCGGCTTTACGCTCCGCGTCCGTCGAATTGGGGTCCGCATAGACGTCATCGCGATCGAACTTCGCGTTCTCGATCGAGTCCTGCAGATCGGCCAGGCGAATCTCGTCGTCGGTCATCGACCCCGTCAGCTCAGGCGCTTCAGAGGCAGGGCCACCGGTGGCATTCGCTTCTGCCTTCTCCTGCTCCATCTTCTGGACGCGCAGCTCCGCCTGTCGGACGCGGATCTCAGCCTCGCGTTTGTCGTCCGGGGTCTTCTTCGGGTCGGCAAAGTCCCGGTCGCGGGCCTCTTGAGCCTGCCGCACGGATATGCGAGCCGATTCGAGCTCGAGGTCATTGCTCTCGTCCCAGGTCTTCTCCGATTCCCGGCTCCGCTGCTGGCGACCACCCGCGTCAGGGGGGTTGAACGAACTCGCTGGCAGGTAGAACTTCAGTGGGAGCTGGCCACCGGCCGCCGACTGCGCACCCGATCCGACCCGGACACCGTTTGCGCCGGACTCCAACGCGACACCGGCCAGCGCGCCGGCCATGTGCGAGTACTGGCCGCCTCCACCGCGATACACGCCGATTGACAGGCCGCGGCCGGTCGGATCCAGGCCCGGAAGGAACCCCAGCGAAGAGAAATCCGATTCCGTAGTGAACCAGCGAGTGAACGGATCCAGGCCCTTCAGCAAGGCGTACGCAGCGGAGATGAACCCGGAGCAGTCCCACGACGGGTTACCGACACCGCCGTACTGGTAAGCCTTACCGGACTGTCCACGCAGGAAGTCCATCGCCCGGGTGGTGGCGATACCGCCGTCGGCCATCGGCGTCAGGCTCATCCCGAACATTCCCGCTACCCGGCCGAGGATCTCCGTGGACCGGCTGCGCTTGGAAGGTGCCAAGGGTATGAAGGCTTCGCCGAGAGTTTCCGGTTCGGCCCACTGATACAGCCGCGACTGCGGGGACTGGATCGTGGCCTGACTCGGCAGGGGACCATCCACACCACCATCAGCGCGCGGGGCAGCATTCGGCAGCACCATCGGCGCCCGCCACTCACCGGAAGCCGTGGCCTCCTGGTACTCGACGTTGACCTTCTGCGTCTTGTCCGGAAGGTTGGTGTTGACCAACCTCTGCAGCTCGGCCAGGACAGCTGCAAGGTTCGGGGCCGAGACCTTGACGATTCCCGGCTTGCCGTTTACCTGCTCGATCAGCCCACCGGCCTCGGTCAGCTTGGCTTTGGCTTCCTCGGTCAGCGCCTCCACGGGAATCTCGACGCCGTTGGCGTTCACCCGCAGCAGTCCCTGAATCACGGTGAGCTGCTGCTCGACGCTGTCCGCGCCGCGGAGTTGGGCGAGGATCTCGATGTCCTTGGGCAGGTAGCCGAGCTGGGCGGCCATGTTCGCGACCTGGTCCACGGTCAACCCGGTGGCGCGGGCGAGGTCGGCGAACGACGCCTGGTTCTGGGCGAGGACCGGGCCCATCTCCACGCCGGCCTCGGCCGCGGTAATGGTGGCGTCACGGATCTTCAGCAGCTCGTCGTAGAGCCGGCCACCGTTCTCGGTGGTTGTGTTGACCTGGCCGTTCTGCTGGACGAGTGCATCGCCCCAGCCCTTGGTCGCATCCCACACTTCGGTGGTGGCCTCGGTAGTGGCACGGACCTGCTCGTTGTACTGAGCCAGCGCATCCTGGGCCGCGATCGGCTTCCCGGACAGCACGTCCAGGGCGGTCTTCATCGCATCGATACGGTCGGCCGCCGAGGAGGACTCGTCCGACAGAACCTTCACGGCCTGGCCGAGAGTCGCGAACCCGGGGGTCGTGTTCTTCGCGGTCTCCTGAGCTTTGACGATCTCGTCGCGCATCGACTGCAGCTCTGACAGTGCGAACCGGCCGTCCTGACCCAACCCCTGCAACTTCGCGGAGAGGTCGTTGAACTTCGAGGTGTCACCGAGAGTCGCGGCAAGCTGCTCGTCCGACATCTTTAGGTCGTCAATGATCTTCTTGGCGCCCTCCCACCGGTCGGCGTACCACTCCTTGTCCCGAGCGGTATCCATCCATGGCGGGGTGAAATTGCGTTCCAAGAACCCGGGCCGGAAGTTTGCCGCGTCGTCGAGCGACTTCTTCATGATCCCGATCTGGCGGGTCACGTTCTGGATCGCCTGATCGTTGAATGCGCCGTCACTGACGGAGAAGATCTCGGAGAGTTCGCTACGAACCTGTCCGATCTCGCGGAGAGCGTTCCGCACGGCTTTCGCGTGCTCCTCGCCCTTCTTCATCTCCGACCACAGCTGGAACAGCGCGGCACCGGCGGCGACCACGGCGACGACCCAGGGGCCGCCGAGCATGCTCACCAAACCGCCAGCAGCCGCTCGCGCACCGGTCGCAGCGGCAGCGATCGTGCCCTGAGTGAGGGCGAGAGTGTTGGCGCCAGCCGCGGCATTGAGGAAGCTGGTCTGCATCCGGTTCACCACCGGAGCCGATGTGCCCAACTGGTTGATCGCGGACCCGAATCGGCCGAGCGTTGTGGCGCCTATACCGGCGACTTGGACCACTCGGTTGCTGGCAGTAGCGACCGCGACGGACGCGGCGCCGAACCGCTGCATGCCGCCGACCGCCGAGGTCAGCCACGCTCCGGCGACGGTGGTTCGGAAGACAACGAACGCGGCTGCGGCTGCCAATACCGGGGCTGGCAGATCGGCAATTGTCCCGATTACAGGGCCGATCGCTTGGCTCACAGAGATCGCGGCGTCTGCCGTGTTGTGTAGTCCTTCGACGATCACCGGTGTCGCGGAGGTGATCTGGTTCGCAGCTCCTTTCGCGAATCCCTCCAGTGGGCCCTTGATGAGGTCGTACACCTCGAGCGCGAGGTTCTCGGCGGCGTTGGTAGCCATCTGCATGGCCCCGGGCAGGCCCTGCATCTTCGCTGCGGCTACCTCGGCTGCTGAGCCCTGGCGGCTCATCGCGCGATGCATATTGTCGAACCCGAGTGCGCCTTTGTCCGCGGCGATCGCAGCCAGCCGCATCGCGTCCGACCCGAACAGTGTGGCGGTGGCAGCCTGATACATCTCCGGGGTCATCCGCCCGGCCGCCACGTCCAATTGTTCGATCAGCGACCGCAGCCCGATGAACTGGCCTTGCGAGTCGTAGACGGTGAGCCCGAGTTCCCGGATCGCTTCCTGCGCCGGCTTGCCTTGGTCGGTGAGCGCGAGCAGCGCGGACTTCAGCAGGGTGCCTGCATCGGATCCACGGATACCGCTGTTCGCGAGCATTCCGACGGCTGCCGCGGTGTCCTCGACGGTCAGCCCGAACTGATGGGCGACCGCACCGCCGGACTGCAGGGCGTAGGCGACCTCGGTGATCTCGGCTGCCGATGCGTTGGAGGTGTTCGCCAGCACATCTGCGACCCGTCCGGCTTCGCTCGCCTGCAACCCGAATGCCTGCAAGGCCGACGATTGGATCCGCGCAGCCTCCGCGGCATCTACCTGGGCGGCGGCCGCCAGCTGCAGCGAGCCTTTCGCGGCGTCCATCGATTGACGCACCGAAAACCCGCCCTTGGCGAGCTCGGTCATAGCCGCGGCCGCGTCGTTGGCGGAAGTGCCCGGGAGAGTGATGTCGTTGCCGAGCTGCTTCGCGCGCTCGGATACCGCCTGCATTTCGGTCGCGGTTGCCGAGGCCACGGCCTTCATCGTGTTCAGCGAGGTGGTGAACTCGTTGCCGATCTCGATGACTTTGCTGAACGCCATCGCCCCACCGAGGGCGAGGCCCATGCTGGCACCGATTGCGCCCGCCGCGGCGATGGCCGGGGCCAGGCCACGACGCATTTGCGGCACGAAATCCCGCACATCCGGGGAGACGAGAATGTCGATGCGGCCGCCGGCCATGGATCACCTCCCCGCTTCTGCACGTGACCTGTTGAGCAGGTCGAGCTTGGATTTCGGCTGTGGCTTCTCCGGGATTTGGTAGGGCTTCTGCGCTTCCCGGTAGCGCTCGACCATCTCCGCAGTGACTTCCGGTGGCCGGAGGGCGACCGGCGCGATGATCGGCATGGGCGGGGGCTTGATGCCGTGCCTTTCCCGCTCGGCCCGCTCCCGCTTCACCTCGGGGTCTTCCGGGTCTGTGATGCCGGAGATGTATCCGAAGTTGTTCAGGAATTCGAGGCGGTCCAGAATCCTGGCCAGGTTCTCGGAGTCCATGGCCTGTTGTGCCGTCCGGGCGTCGGCGTCCTCGATGAGCGCGGCGACGTCCGGGTACGGCATCGTCCGGAGCGCGAGCCGGAGGTTTACTCCGTGGTGGTGCTGGACTCTTCCGAAGGCTGCGCCCCAGCGGGATTCGTCATGTATCCCAACAAGGGCGCGGTAGCTTCCCCCTCGTAGATCTCACTCACCTTCACGATCTTGTTGATCGCCTTGGAAGCAAGCTCTGGCAGCAGGGGCGAGATCTCGGCCCATATCCCCGCGCCGTTGGTGGTGATGAGGTCGAACACGGCCTCGAACTCGTTGGCGTTGAGCAAAGCATGGAACCGGGTGACCTCGTCACCAGTGAATCCGCGCCGCACATCGGCATCGACCTTGCCGACCCGAATCGGCACCGGAGGCTTCTCTTCGGTGCTGAACTCGGCGAAGATGTCGATCGGCTCCGGAGCGGCCGCGGTGGAGAGCTTCGGCCGTCGGGCAGCCGCGGACGCGGTACGCCGCGCGGCTGCCTTCTGGGGAGTGGTCGCTGCCATCAGCCGATCGTCACCGTTCCGGACGGGGTCAGGCTGGCGCCGCTACCGGTCAGGGTTCCCGCAGCGCTGATGGTCACGCTGTAGGGGCCGCCGGCCGATCCACTGACAGTGGCGTTTCCGCTGCCGATCGAGGACAGGGCCACGAGCGCCGACTGCACGGCGGAAGGCGCAGCGTTGTAGGCGATGCCCGAGGTGGTCTGGCCACCGAACGTCAGCGTGAACGTGCCACCCGACGGGGTGCCGCCGATGGTGACGGTGGCCTCGGTCTGCAGCGGGTTGAATGAGGTGAGCGGCGTGAACGGCTCCAGGGCCAGCAGCTCGAGCTCGAACCCGTCCAGATCCTCACCGCCGAAGGTGCGCGGCGGTGGCGTGGTCAGCGTGACCCGAGACGAATGGAAAGCCTGGCTCGCGGTCTCATCCCGCAGGCACAACAGCAAGGCGAACTCTTCGTCGTCGCCCGGGTTCCACCGGTGAACGCCAGGAGAGAGCACGGAAATCGATCCACCCTGCAGTGCAGTGAGGACGGTGGCGACCGAGTAGTCGACCGGCCGCAGCTTCACGCGCTCTTCGGTGGGGGACTTGATCACCTTGTACGGAGCGAGCCGGCGGTTCCATACCCGCTTCGGTGTGACATCGCGGGTGGGGGTCACCTCAAATCCGGCTTCGATGCCGCCGTAGGCATCCCAGGTCACACCACCGGTGACCGGGTTGATGGCGAACGGGTCGGTGGGGATGCCGGTGCCGGCCGGGGCGCGGTATCCGTCGCCATCCAGCCACACATAGGCCTTTTCGGGTGCAGCGTGATCGCTCACGATTCCTCCAAACGGGTTTCGCTCACTGCGGTGAGCGTGAGAATTGAGTCAGGTGCGCGAGGCGCGGAATTTCAGCTCGACACGGACAACCGCCCGGAACAAGGGCATGTCAGGGCCGCGTTCCTTGTCGATGAAGTTGATCGGGCCGTCGATCCACGTCGCATTCCATGCCGCTCCGCGGAATGCCTGCGGTTTGGCGCGGCCCAGTAGTTGCCCGGCCCATCCGGCGATATCCCAGACCAGCTCCTCGGGATCTTTCGAGCCGCCGAGGATCTCGATCTTCGGCGCCCACGCGTCGACCTGGACCAGCGGTCGCCGCAGGAACGGGTCGACACCGACATTGCCCGGCGCCCGCAAGGTCACGAACGCACCGGTGATGGGGTCGGGCAGGTCCCGGGTCGTGATCGCCTCGACCGGGACCAAATCGGTGAATCGGGATTGCGCCGTCAGGAACGCCCGAACAGCGCCAGGTGCGAACGGGATCGGTGCCGTCACCGCGGCCGCCAACCGCGGTACCGGCCTCGACGACGCGCGGCATCGGTCAAAGCTGCATGCGCCGGAGCCTTGGAGGTGCCGTACTCCTTGTAGATGGCGTCCTCGTCTTCATCGACGACACGCACCACCGTCCGGCGGAACTCGGTGCCGATACCGTCGCGGTAGGCACCGGTCAGAACCGCAGCGTTACCGCGTGCTTCCGCCGCGATCTCCCGGGCTATCTGCTGACGGCGCGGAGTGGACATGCCGGCAGCGAACCGCTCGACAAGGCTTCCAACGATCGTCAGCCGCGCGCTCACTTGCGCTTGGCCTCTTCGACGTCCGGAGTGACGACTACAGCCTTGGCCAGGGCCGGCTTCTCGGACTTCTCGGCCGGCTTGTTCTCCAAGTGCTGCTTGTACGCCTTGGACTTGTCGTCACCGAAGTAAGTGACGCCTTCCTCGTCTTTCCAGGACACGATCATGGGTCATCCTTCTTTCATGTCGGATGCGTGCCGCACGATGGCGGCGATATAGGCAGGGCGCCGGGAGCCGATGGCAGGCCGGCGAACCCGGGGGGTTCCCTGCACGGTGACGGTGTCGCCGACTTTCACCAGATCCGACACCTCGGCGGGGCCGTCGAATCGCCAGACGTCACGGCGGTCGGTGCCACCGGGGAGGCCGGGCTCCAAGAGCAGAGTCAATCGCTGACTCACGCGCCCGTCGTCGAACTCCTCGATCTGCGGGTCGGTGATGATCCGCTGTTGCAGCAAGCCCCGCCAGATAATCGGGTCCGGTTCGCTCGGCATGCGGTTTCCGGTCGATGGGTCGATCAGCGGCTCACCGGGACGGAGAAGCGTCCACTGCTCTGGCAGCCTCATAAGAGACCAGTCCGGATCGTGAAGGCGTCACCGGTGGAGTCGTTGTCGATGAGGTCGGCGACGTCATCGTCGGTGACATACACCAGACGGCCGCTGCCGCCACCCGTCTCGTACTCGGTGGACCACTCGGGGTATTCGACGCGTCGCACGCCGACACCACGCTCCAGCCCGGCCAAAGCACGAAGCACGATCTCCGCACCGACACCCTTGACCAATACAGGATCGAGGGCGCCGGCGGAGATCCGCTCGTCCAGCTTGGACACCCTGTTCCGGAGCTTCGCCGACGCGATCGCGATGAACCGGTTCACCTGGGTGAGTTGCGGTTCCTCGTATGTCCTGCCAGAGATCTCCTGAACGTCGGCGACCGTGAACAGCGGGTCAGGCGTTGCCATCGCCCGCCGCCAGGACCGCCAGAATGTCGGCCTTCTTCGTCGCTTCGCCGAGCTCCACGCCGTACTGGTCGGCGTAGGCACGCAACTGCGCCACCGTCCACGACTCCGACGGCTCACCGTCGAGGTCGACTTCGGGCTCCGGTTCGGCAGCCCAAGCGGCCGGGTTCGTGATGAGTTTCGCGAACCGTTCCGGAACCAGGTCATCCGGGCCGAACACATGCGAATTGCCCTCTGCGTCGTGGACATGCACGAACGCGGCGAGCTTCCGGCCGGCCATCAGGACAGCACCGTCGCGACCATGGTCGCGTTCGCGTTGAGTAGGGTCGGCAGGGCGATTCCGCTCCCCTTGGTCCATCGCTGGAGGGCGTCCGGGGTGATGTAGGAACCGACCACGATGCCGGGGGCCTCGTTGGCGTCGATACCGTACAGCGGCTCCAGGGCTTCTGCGGTGGTTCCCCACTGGGTCTCGCCCAGTTTGGCGGCGCCGACGTACAGGATCTTGTTGTCCGGGAACAGCCTGGATGCGGCGCCCGAGAAATCCTCGACCTGAGCATCGAACACTTCGAACGGCGGATGGCCGAAGGCTGTGAACAATGCGTTCACAGCATCCTTGGTGACAATGCCCGGGACGGTTCCGACGGGAACGGCGGCCGCGCGGATCTTGTCGTTGCGCATCAGCGCCGACATCACCCGCTGCGAGGTGATCGCCCGAACCGGGTTGCCCGACTGGGTCGCCCGGAATGTGGTGAACCAGGATTCCTGATCGACGATCGGGTCCGCAGCACCGGAACCAGTGACGCTCCACAGGGTTCCAGCGGTGACGGAGTGGCCGGAGAGCCGCTGGAAATCGGCCTCCAGTTCGAGGCCGTTCTCCGCCAGGGTGACCTTGCCGGTCATCAGGGCCTGAGCCTTGGCCATGACGATCCGGGTGCGGATCGCCTGTGCGAGTTCGACGGCATCGTTGAGGATGACGTCGCGGATCGCGGCGTCGGCCTTGCGGAGCCGCAGGCGGTCGTACTCGCCGAGGAGTCGCTTCTCCGACAGCGGAGGCAGATCGCCGGAGATCCGCGCGACACCCTTCCGGCCGGAGATCGGAGCCTCGGTGTCCCACGCCCGGAACTGCGCCGCGCGACGCAGGCCGCCCTGGGTGATGTTCGCCCGGAACTCGACGTCGTCGATCATGACATCGGGCAGCAGGCTGTCGACCAGGGTCAGGTCGTTGATGGGATTGTCCGCCAGCGCCTCCCGGACGTAGCCGGTCAGCTCGGGCGGAGTGATGTAATCCGAATTGACTACGAGTGCCATGGGTTACGCCTCCTCTCAGACGTAGCGGATGAACTTGGCCGTGGCCTGGCCAGCGGCATTCACGGAGTGCGGCAGCTTCGCGATCTTGACCGCTCCGTGCCACAGCAGGGCGCCGGAGACCTTCGTCGCGCCGGTCTTGATCTTCAGCGCGGTGAAAGAGTGTCCGGCGATGACCGCGGCGGATTCGTCGCCGTTGGTCCAGAGCCCGTACTTACCGCCACTGAGCTTCTTCAGCGCGAAACCCGAAGGCAGATAGCCGTTCGGGTAGTGGGTACCGGCGGTGAACGTGGTCAGATCGATGGTGATCGACTGGCACCGATCGGTGCCCTCACCACTCGCCAACCAATCCTGGTTGTCGACACCGAAGGTTTCGGTAGTCAGCGAGATGTCCATGTCTCCCCTCCTCTACTGGGGGTTTGTCATTTATGCGCGGGTTTGCGCGAGGCGTACAGGGCCTTGCCTGCGGCCAAGGATCCACCCGCATCTGCCTGTCCTCCGCCTTGCCGGGGGTCGGGCTTCGGGGTGGATGGGGCCGCGGGTGCGGCCGGAGCGGCACTGCCGACGAGTTGCTTCAGTTCCTCGGCGTCCGCGATCAGCTCGTCCAGGGTGGATCCACTTAGGCGACTGGCCAGAGACAGCGGGAGACCGGATTTCTCGGCGGCCTCGTACCGGATCGCCTTCGCGGCGTCCTTTTCGAGGTCCGCGATCCGGTCCGCGGTTTTCTGGGATTCTGTCTTCTGGGCATCCTCGAACGCTTTGACCTGTGCAGCCAGCGCGTTCCGTTCCTTGGTGAGCTCTCTGTTCGTGGCGCGCTCAGCGTCCAGCGCCTTCTTTCCACCTTCGCCGAGCGCCTCGTCGCTGGAGGACGCCGGAGCGTTGTCCATGACTACGGCGGAGTTCGTCGCGGTCGGATCGGCGGCGGGAGGGTCGCCCTCCTGCGAAGCGCCGCGCACCGGCCAGATCGGTGCACCGTTACGGCGCAGTCCGATCGCAGGACCGAAGACGGGGTGGATCGGCAACTGCACGTGCATGTGTTCCTCCATCGCGGGGGATAGACCCGATCCGGCCTCGCGCCGGCGGGAAGTCAGAGGATGTAGCCGTTGAGCCGCAGCATCCGCAGGATCTCGTCGCGGTCGTCGCTGAGCTCGTAGATGGCCTCGGGCATAAGCCGGGGCGTGGTTCGTGGGTCGCGGCCGCGGGCCCGGATACGGCGGCCGGCGAAACCGCGGCGGGTGACGCCTTCGGTGGTGGTCAGCAGTTCGCGGCCGTAGACGTTGCGGCGCCGCACCACACCACCGGCCACGTCCATGCCTCGGCGGGCGTTCACTACCTGCCCCATGTCCGCGCCTTCACGGATCGCCCAGGCGTCGACCGTCGTGAAGGTGCGGTTCTGCTGCTCCTCGGTCAGGCTGTTGAAGTACCCGCGAGGGTCAGTGGTCAGATCACCGGCCCGGTCCTCCCGGGCCGGGATATGGCGGCAGTCGCAGTTCGGATGCCGAGCGAACCCAGCCTTGCGGTAGTAACGACCGGCCAGCAGAACGCAGCGGGCACATGCGGGCTGGCTGACCATCCGCACATAACCGACGTTGCGACGAGCAGTGATGCCCAACCCGGTTGCCGCCCGCGAGGCGTCGGCCAGTTGGGTGTGGACCATCATCAGCGCCTGAGCACCCGCAGACGCCCACGCTTCGGATGGTGCCGCCCCCTCGGCAACCGCGTGCTTCGCAGTGAGCACCGTGCCGTACAGCAGGCCGTCCATCGACCGTCCATCCGAGGCCACGCCGATCAGCCCCTCCGGGGCGATCTGCACCTCCGCTGCGACCGGCGTGCCGAGCTCCTCCAGCACCGCGGCGACATAGTCGTCGGCGCGGGCCACCATGCGAGTCTGCGCGAGCTCGATCAACCCGATCAGCAGCGCGATGTTCCGGTCGAACCAGGCATCGAACTCAAGGGGTGTCCCTCGATTCCACAACTGTCGGACTTCGGACAGGGTCAGCAACGTCATGCGCTGCTGCTCGGCGTAGTGGTCAGCCGACGTTTGCGGCAGCATCACCGTTCAGGCTCTGCTCGGGCTGATTCCGTGTGTCGATCAGGTTCGCAGCCAACCTATCCAAAGCGGGATCCTGGGCTTCGTCAGCGAAGTACGCACGCTCCCGGGCCTTGCGTGACTCATTCCAGCCCATCTCATTCCAGGAACCCTCACGGGACAGCACCGCGGTACCGCCGTTCAGCTTCTGAATGGCGTCGGCTTCTTCGGCACGCGTCGGGGTAGCGGGATTGCGCCACTCCACCGCGAACGGCTCTCCCGCTTCGGGCCATTCGCCGGTGCGGAACCGCTCATAGAGAGCCAGCGTCCAACCGAGCCCGACACCGAGGTGTGCGTTCTTCTCCTCGGCGTTGGAGACGATGCGGGATTCATCAGCCCGGATCGCGCCCTCCGCAGCGGGATTGGCAGTGTTGGCGCCGAAGTACCGGAACGGAAGACCGGTGACGCTAGAGGCCAGCTCGGCATACAGCTTGACCGTGCCGTGGACACCCGATAGATCCGCGCCCGGCAACTGGCCGATCTGCACATCCTTGGGAGATTTCGCCGTAGCCCACATGGCATCCAGGAATGACTGCCATGCAGGGAGCGGATTTCCTTCCGCATCGACGAAATCACTCTTCGCTACACCGATCGCGAACCGCTTCTGAATGGCCACCGTCTCGACGCCGTACTGCAAGTTCGTCAATGCACGGGCGCACGAATCGGTCAGGGGGATGATGTCGGCCATCTCCGTCGTCCCATGCCACTTACCCAGGCGACGGCGATTCAGGAACAGCACCACCGGCACCCGGTCGAGGCCGTGATTATCGATCCCGGTGTCATCGCCAACGATGTCGATGTCCCATCCGTTGCTCGACTGCACCAACTGGATGGTCTTGTTCGGCAACAGCAGGGTCGCCACCTGGGTGCCGTCCTGCTCTTGGTACTTCCGCATCGCGGCGTCCATCCGCCGACGGCGCTGGTTCACCAGGCATGACATCTGCCGCGGCGACTCCACAGTGATCAGCGGGTGCTCTGTGTCGTCCCCGTTGGATCCCACCACAGCGAACATCCGGCCGAAGATCATGTTCTCCTTGGCCAGGATCGGGATCTCTGCATCCAGGTTGTTGGCGGTGAACGCCTCCTGAAGATCAGGGTCGGCCTTCCCCTGCCCCGGACGGTAGATGCCCTTCACCTTCTGCCTGCGCGCCACCTCGTCCAAGTACATGCGCGGCCAGTTCGCCACCAGCTCGAAGATCCGGAACTCCTCCGGCACCGCCAAGCCCATGTGCCTGAGCCGCTGCGCGCCCTCATAATAGGCGTTGTGCAGCCGATCCTTGTGTGAGAGGTTGCCCAGTTGGCCGGTCAATTTGTTGACCATGTCTCGCTCGTCGTCGGTGAGCTTCGTGCGTAGTGCGACCACGCTCACCTCCTCAGCTGAAGCAGAACATCCGCCCGTCCACGTCCTCCCAGCCCGCGGCGCGCGCGTCAGCGGCGGCCTCGTGGGCGAGGATGGACGCCATCGCGGCGTCGATCTTCTGATGGTCGTTGGGTTTCCCGAGGACGTAAGAGTCGCCGGGCTTGGGTACCTTGCGGCAGTTGTCCATGTGCGCCTGGGTGATCGGGCAACCGTCATGGGTGATGCGGGATTTCAGGTCGTTCTCGAACCGGCGGATCGACTCGTACATCTGGCGGGGTCGGTTGGTCGCCCACTCGAAGACGTGCTCGTCGCCGTGTTCCAGCGCCCACTCGCCGATCTCTGTGCGCCAGTCGTGCGGGTCGGCGTACAGCCGGGCCACCTCGTATGTCGCGAAGATGTGGTCTACGGCCGCGCGCACCTCGCCGCGGGGAATCTGGCCACCCCACAGCGCAGGATTCCAGATCGTGGGCCTATCGTCCGGCCCGTACCGTGGCGTGAACTGGAACCCGTCCCGCGTTTCGCACCGCAGGGCGGTGTGGTCGTTGTTGTCCGACCCGTCGAAGCCCGCGCAGATCGGCGTACCCGCCGGCGGGTTAGGCAGCCACAGTGTCGGCATGCCGACCCTCCCACAACCCCATCGGCAACCAAGTGCCGGCTCGAGCGACAAGTCTGTTACCGAAGAACCGTTCCGCCTGAGCGGGGTCGAGCTCGTTCAGCTCCACCGCTTCCGCCTCGATCGAGTCCAGGTTGACCCACGGCGAGCCGTCGTAGACGTAACGCAGGATCTTGCGGCGGTCGCGCTTGTTGCCCCACGACAATCCAGCCGGCGGAATCCGGTAGAACTTGAAGATGTCCGGCGCCTGCGACTGGTATGTGCGTTGCGCGGTCGAGTTCTCCGACGGATCCCACGCGTTCGTGGTTTCCATCGTCCGGCCGCTCATGCCTGCGGCGCCGCGGCGCTGAGTCTCAGCGATCCCGACCATCTTGTTCGCCTGCGTGTACAGGCCGGACTCGTCCTGCAGCACCCAGGACACCGGGTTGCCGACTCGACCACGGGCGCTCGAGGTCACCGCGTCGATGCGGTCGAAGTCCTCCCCGCCCACCGACCCGAGAATCCGGATGAAGCCCTCGCGCACCGCCATCAGATCCGACAGTGGCCCGAGTTTGATCATCGCGGTCAGTGGACGGTAGACGTTGCCGACCTGCTCCTCGTTGTTCGCGGTCAGCTGGATCACCGGTGACGGATGGCGCATCGCCATCGGCTCACCCGGAAGGTACTCGTACTCCCAGCCGCAGCCGCAACCCCAGTCCGAACACGCCCAGCCGTCGCTCTTGCCGGCCCAGCCGAGGAACTGGCTCGGGCCGACCGCCTCGATGCACGTCTCGGACGCCGACCAGGGCCCTTTCCCGGTCTTCTGCGGGGCGACTACCTGCGCGCGACGGTAGACGAACGCCTGATTCAGTAGGGGTTCATCGTCGGACACCCACTCGATTCCCGGGCGAACACGGTAGTAGTTTGCCGAGCACCAGAACTGCCAGTCGCTCCACACAAACTCCGCACCACGGCGGAACCCGTCCGGAATCCGGCAGTGCTGACGAACCCACGCCTCACCGATATCCCCGAGCGTAGGGAAGTCGACGACGAAACCGTCAGTCGGCGCCACCGGAAACCGCCCTCATGCGCCGCACCGGCGCCGCGGTCGGCTCCTTGGTCTTCTTCTCGGTCCGGGCCTTCGCCATCTCGTCCTCGGCGATCTCCCAGCCGTTCTCGCGCAGTCCGGCCGGCGTCATGCCGATCTGGTCGGCGAACCGGTGCAGCGAGCCACGATCCGAGGCCATCGCCTCATCGGACTCGCAAATCACTGACGTCCGCACCCAGTGGGCGATCGCCTGCCAGCGCCAGGTTTCCTTGGCCCACGCTGCAGCCTGCGGTGTCCGCCAAGCCCATTCCCACAGCTCGGTCTCCCGGTCGCGCACCAGGTCTGTCGACTCCTCGTCGAACACCTGATGTCGGGACGCCTTCTCGCCTTCCCAGCGATAGATCCTGCGCGGCATCAGCGGAAACTCCGGCGCTTCGCCCTCGTAGCCTTGAGCCGGTAACGAAACCCAGGTCAGACCACGACGATCAGACCGACCGGACTTCGGATCCACCTGAGGGCCGGAACGATTCCGTGCACCACCACGCGGCATTCGAATCACCTCCTGACGGCATCGCGCCGCCCTGGACGGAAACCCCGGAAGGCATCGCGCCGACCAGGGACAATCACCCCTCGCAAAGGGGACTCCGAGACCGTTTGAACCCTTCGCACGGTTTTGCGCCCTCTGTCGGGGCGGAGGCGGTCGGGGGGTCAGGGGCATCCCCCCTGGGGTAGGGGCGGTCAGGCGCCTTGGCGGGCGCCCTTGGCCCCGTTGCATGCCCGGCACATCACCTGGAGGGGTCCGTCGGGGGCTCCCCCAGCTGCGATGGCTTGGCTGTGGTCTGCGGTGAGGTCGGAGGCTGTGTGTGGTGGGCACTGCCAGCCGGGGCACCAGTCACCGTGGGTGGCTCGGTGAGCTCTCACGGCTGCTGCTCTGCGTTGTCGCTCGGCATGGGTGCGTGTGGCCTTGGTGGGTGTGGTGGCTCGCCTGCACCGCTCGTGCTCTGCCCTGTGCTCATCGCATCGGGACTCAGGCTGGGCGTTGGGGCAACCAGGTTCGGAGCAGATACGGAGCTTGGTTCGGGCCATCAGACCTGACGCCACTCAGCCTGATGCTGCTCGTACATCCGCTCCACCGCATCGTCGGGGCGGGCGATCTCGTGGACGTCCTCGGCATCAGCCTCGTAGCACGCGCCGTCAGGCCGGCGGATGCGGTAGCGGCCGGTGGCGTTCCACTGCCCCTGCTTGGCATGGAACCAGGCAGACAGCGAGACGATGGCCGCCACGTCAGCTTCGTCCCACACGAGGTAGCGGAGACTGTCGTCGTACAGCCCTTCGCGACCCGGACAGAGATCAACTGGGTACTCGGCGCCGTGCTCGTCCATCTCCAGCTCACGGTCGAACATCTCGACCGTGCCGGATGCTTCAGGGCTGCCGATGCCTGTGCAGTTGAAATCGCTGATGTAGTCGATGTCGCGGAGGAAGATGTCGGTCGGCCCCTGCGGCCAGGCCCGGCCTTCGACGTACTCGGCGTACAGGGTGCCGGGTGGCATCTTGCGGAGCTCGGCCTTGGAAACGATCTTCATGCGGTCGTCCTAAACCAGCAGCGGGAGGACGAGGACGGCGATCTTCGCGAGGGTGAGCAGAAGGTCGAGACTCACGGATCCCACGTTGTTCTCCTGTCGGTCAGAGGTGTGTGCCGGCGATCCGCAGCAGTACGCGGACAGCCCACAGATGCAGGGAGTCGAGTAGGGCCGTCACAGCGAGCTCATCTCGTGCGCCGCCCGAGCCAGGACGTAGTCAAGGCCCAGCCCATCGAAGGCGGACCAGTCAACCAGCCAATCGGCTTCAATCGCCGGGATGCCGAGCAAGGCGCCCAGTTGATCCCACACCTGATTCAAGTCCTGGACGAGCCATCGATCGGCCGTGAAAGCGGCATTCAGGTCGTCAGCCCGGCTGGCCATCAGTCTCCCCAGCCTCGGCGGCGACGCTCGGAGTAGCGCGGCCACAACAGATCCGCCACACGAGGCCACCAGATGGAGATCCAGCCAGCAGCCCAGCGGCGGAAGTCATTCATCGGTCCTGCTGGATCAGCTGCCACCACTCGGCGTTCGCCTGGCCGGCCTTCACCGGGTCGGGATCGGTCATGGCGGTCAGGATCAGCTGGCGGCCTTTTTCACGGCGGGCGTCTTCCTCGGCGCTGTCGGCTTCGGTGTGCGCCTTCTCGTACTCGGCGTTACCGAGGTACCAGAGTTTGCAGCCGCGGCCATCCTCACGGATCCGCGGAACGCTTTCGTCGGTCTCGATGGTGACCGAGTAGCCCAGATACCGCGGTGCGCCCTTGTAGTCGATGCGGTCGGCCAGGAAGCGCAGGCGCTTGCCGATCCAGGCGCGGGCGCTCACCACTGCACCGACCACAGGATGGTGGGCTCCGTGTACACCAGAGGCTTCGGAGTGGGGTGGTACAGGGAGTGCAGAATGGCGGCCAGACAGGGCATCAGGACTCCTTGCTGTGCCGGTAGGCGAGCGCGATATCCGGGTACAGGGGCGCCAGGATGCGATCTACAGCGGACAACGGGACTCCGAATCAAGGTTGAGGCACCAGACTTGATCCGGGCGCCGCGGACTCAACTCCGCTTGAACCATCCGGAAATCCCGGACTGTTGAGTTGCCCTCGGCGGGATTTGAACCCGCGTTTGCGTGCCGGGGCTATTCGCCCGCCCCAACCCATGGACGGACCGGACTCGCACCGAACGGAACACGCCGTCTTAGGCCGCTGGACTACGAGGGACGAGGGGCCGCAGTGCCTGCGCTGGCAGCCATCGAAACGATGGTGACGACACTGCGGAGATTGGGGGGTCAGGATCGGCCGGCGGCGCGCCGGGTCTCCTTCTCATAGCGGGCCAGGTCGATCAGCCGATACAGCTTCCTGCCTCGGGGATCGATACCCACTGCGTGGATCTTGCCGAGCGAAGCCCACTTCCGGATCAGATCCGATGTCACATTGAAAACGGAGGAGGCTTCGACCGCGGTCATTTTCTGCTCTAAGCCGTCGGTGACGATCAATCCAGGCACCTCCCTGGAGACGACGAAACCCCCTCAACACTGGGTGTCAGGGAGTTTCTGGGCACGACGAAACAGCCGCTCAGGTGTGAAATCTACATGATCGGCTGCTCGTTGTCATGCCGCCACACCCTGTTCCAGGAGTGTGTCCAGCACCACCCGCGTGTAGAACGGGTAGTGCTCCTCCCGGATCACATGCCCGCAGTTACCGCAGTCGATGCTGTCCGAATGCGCGTCCAACGTCCGGAACAGCGTGCGGAGTTCGCAGGACGGGCACGGGGTCGGCAGGAGCTTCCGCGGGCGGGTGAGGCCCAGAGAGGACCGGATCTTGCCGTGCAAGTCTTTCATCTCGACGGCCATGTCCCCACCGAAGTCGGCGGCAGCCAGCTGTGGGATACGGCATTCGAGGTAGTACCAGGCGGCCCGGACGCGCAGCCGCTCTGCGATACCAGGATGTGGTGGCGGGGTGTCGCCGAGCAGATCCGCGAGCGTGTCGTGAGTTCCGTTCAGGACCGTGGCAATCTCGGCCGCGGTATCGGAAGCCCACTCCGCCGGATGCCCGTACACGCGGGTCGGGTCCGCGAGGATCTCCCTTGCCCGCCGGGCCGGGGTGGGCATCTCGGTGGCGATGTTCACCCAGTCCATGACCAGCCAGCCGAGGAGGCGTGTGAATCGGCGCTGGCAGGGTTCGCACATGCCGAGGCTGGTGAGGTAGGGCTCGCCGTTGCTGTCGCGGCAGCCCGGGTATTTGCAGGGACTAATGCCCATGGCCTGCCCTCTCGCTGTTGACTCGACGGTGACGGACAATCTGCGGGGTGTGCTGGCGGCGCTGGTAGTCCTCCGGTTCGAGATGGTCCTCGATGTCCAATCCATTGACCTCGGAGACCAGTTGCAGCACACGCTCGTTGGCTTGGAACCATTCGCGGCCGTGGTTGAGGTGTTCGCTGAACCGGATGTGCTCCTGATGTTCGAGAGCACGGCTGCCGTACCGGATCTTCAGGATCTCCATACCGGGCGGGTAGGTCGCCAAGCGGCGGTCCAGGTTCTTCGTGTGCCCGATTTTCACGAGATCGGCGATCCGGATGTAGTAGACGTAGCCCTCGAAGTTGTCCCAGTTCGGTACCGGCTTCGGTTTCGGCTCTTCCCTGATCGGAGGCCCGGAGGCGTTCATCTGCTCGACGGTCGCCCAAGTCTGGAGAGCGTGTTCCTGGCAGATCATGATGCCGGCCCGGTGGAACCGATTGCTGATCATCGCGGTGCACATGAACCAGCTGCACTGATGTCCAGAAAAGTCGTCCGGGTGCGGTCTGTGCTTACGACCCATGTAGCCGCAGCCTACGCCGACGGACTCGCAATCTCGAGCCACCATACAGGGCGGTCAGAGGTGATATCGGCCATGCCCGAATGGGGTCAGCCGCTGGTCTTGCCTCGGCGGATGCGGTCGAGGTGGGGTCGGGAGTAGATGCCGTTGTCGACAAGCGACTTCTGCGTGCCGCGCGGTCCTGTGCTGAGTAATTCCCGGATGCGTCGCTCTTTGGCGAGGGCGTGGGAACGACGGGGTTTCAGCAATCTCACAGCCGTGGACGACGGCGAGGTACGGATTGGACTCGTTGATGATCCACACCTGATCGCCGAAGACACGCTCTTCCCGACGTCGGCCGCGGGTGTTTCGCTCGATCTTTGGGGTTTGAGGCTCATCCTGCTGACAGAGGGTGGCCCGCACTGCAAACTGGTGCCATGGACCACCACAGTCAGGAAAGCAGTCAAGACAACACTTCTGACGCGGAATCCGAAGCCGATCCCAACCAGCCCACAGTGCTGGACTGGGTGAAAGTCTATGTCGCCGGTGGGTTCGTGTTCGCAGCGATAATGGGGTTCTTATATCTGACTGTCACGGGTGTGATTTCGATTCCAGGATGGGTTATCCCGACGGTGGTCGCCGGTCTGATACTTCTGCGCGTGATCTTAGCTTGACCTACGGCGCCGTGCTCCTGGCCGTTTTCAGTGGATGCAGTGCACCCTGCTTGCCCGGCCTGTTCGAGGGGTGCCGCCATCCGAACTTCCCCTGCTTCCGGACACATCTACGGCCCCTCACGAAGGGGATGTGAGGGGCCGTAGGGTCTGCCGCAGCGTGTGCGACGAGGTTGGTTGCACTGTAGGAGGGTGCGGTGTTGATGCTACCCCAAGTCACCTGGAGTGCAGCGTGAACACCACGCTGTACTCCACGCTTCTCGGCGACGTCGTGTCCATTGGCAGCCGTGAAAGCACACTGTGCGACCAGCCGATACTGGGTTTCCAACTGCACACCACCCGGCCACTGCTCATCCCATACCAGCTACTCGAGTGAAGGTTGCTGTAGTAGCCATTGCCGGTAGGTTTCGTGCCGGAACTGGTAGGCAGTGCCGTTCACACGTAGCAATCCATTGCGGCGAGCCCAGTCCAGGAACACTGTGGGCCGATTCGGAAACACCTTGGTGAACCGGAAGATAAGCGTCGCAGTGAAGAATCGTCCAGTCGCACGGCCGGACATGAACACGACCGCGAGCACGAACCCGAATGCCGACAGAAGCTCAAGCATAAACATAGTTCGGTCGACAGCAAACATGAATATATGTATAGATGGAATTGTAAGCCCAAACGCGAGGAAGGTCACCCCGCCGGTAAGGACTGCGAATTGGATATCGCCCCGAATCAGTTGCCTTTCATCGACCACGTTGCGTAACTGGTCCTTGGCGTCAACGCCGACCGCGACCACGAGCACGGCCATGACCGCGAGCACGACTACGACCCCGATCCTGCCAGACATCGACATCCCGCCCTCAAGCTCTATCATGGCCACGAATGCGACCACGAATGCGACCACGAGCACGACCACGAATGCGACCACGAGCACGACCATGAGCACGACCACGAGCACGAGCCCTCTGCGCCATCCTGACAGCTGCGGCGCCCGCCACGCCGCTACTCGCTTCGCCGTAGGTTCGACGAGCCCAACCGCGACCACAACTATCACCACGTTCGCGGCCAAGTACGACCACGACCAGGGGGCTGAGCCGCCACGGAGCACGACTCCGAGGTCGAGGACGAGCGTGCACCCGAGCAGGACCCCGAACGTGAGCCCTCTGCGCCATCGCGACCATCCGGGCGCCCGCCACACCGCTCGCATGGATTCGGCAACCCCGAACATGGCCCCGAACAAGACACCGACCAAGCCTCCAAGGTAGCCCCCGGCCACGAGCTCAGCCAACAAGTCCATGTCCCGTCCCCCTATCTCGTCCTCGGCAATTAACTTGATCCCGAGCTCGGTACCGCCTCCGGCCACAAGCAAAATCACGAGCCCGACCGAGAGCGCTTTGCGCCATCTCGACTGTTCGGTCGCCCGCCACGCCACTCGCTTTGCCGTAGGTTCGGTGAGGCCCGCCCCGCCTCCGACCAAGAGTACGACCACGCCTCCGACCACGCCCCCGACAGTGAGCCCGGCCGCGGTTCTGGGCCAGATCGGAGCGAAGCCGAGCCCGAACGTGATCGTGACGATGATGCCGACGGTGAGTCCGTGCAGGATGCGGCATCGGGTACTCCCTGCGACTTCCCAGATCTCGTCGAGCCGGACGGCGGTACCGTCGCGCCCGGTGTTACGGCGGTCTTCGAGGAGCTGAGCTAGTGACTGCATCCAGGCGTGGACATTGTCGCGAGTGTACTTGCGATATCGCTTTTTCTGTTTGAGACCTTTGACCGCTGCAGGGATCTGGGCGGCGAACAGGAGGTCCTCGACGGCGTCTACGGTGGCGCAACTGGTGAGCTGGTCAGCGATGCCGGGCGCAGGAGTGATGCCAGGGGCAGGGTGCAGGGCGTTGATGGCGAGGCTGAGCAGCCAAGGGCTGTGTAGCGCAGTTGCCAGGGCTCCGTCCGGCTCGGAGGTGATGTGGGTGGTGACCTCGGACCAGTCTTCACTGGTTGGGCCGATACCCTTCCGATAGTTGGTGAGGTAGCCGTTGATCCGGTCGGTGGACAGTGGTTGCAGGGTGACGGTTTCGGCGCCGTGCAGACCGTTGTCTTTACGGAGGTCTGCCAGTTCCTGAAATTCGGTGGTACGGCACACGACGACAACGGGTTCGTTGCGCCAGGCAGTGTTGAGCTGGTCCAGCAACGCGCGGCCCCGCGCTCCTCGACTTTCGGGAGTGTCCATTTCGTCGAGGCCGTCGATGATAGGCAGGATCAACCCGTCCTCGACCAACTTTCGTGCCAGTACCGGCCGCAACTGGGGGTAGTCGTAGCCGAGCCGGGTCGTCAACCAGCCCGAGAAATCCTGTGTGCCATCCCACCCCGAGGCATTGACTCGCACCGGGACCGGGTGCTCAGCGCGCACCGCGTCGGCCAAGCCCCGGCGTGTGTCCAGAAGTCCCAGCACCAGGTGGATCGCGGCGACGGTTTTGCCGCTACCGGGCTCACCGAGTACGACCAGACGTGGGAGCGGTCGATCGAGCAGCTCGTAATAGGCCGTGATGTCGGAGACATCAGCCGACTGGATCACTTCATCAGGCTGTGATGGCGAGGTGGTGGTGAAACTGACGCGCATGTAGTTCCCCCTGCCGACCCGTAGATCCTCACCCAACCGTCGTTCCCTGTTACGCACTTCCACAGCCAATTCATCGGCCCACGCCGCGACCGATGCCCTGTCCGTGGGTGGCCTCCACCAGCGCCACAACGACATAGACGGTTGGACCAATGCCTTACCCACCCCGCCCACGACTGCTGTCTCCACACCTGACATGCGAAATAATCTTCCACCCCATACGTGTCGGCGCATGTGATAGACCCGAACTACGGCTAATTTACGATGAAAAACCCAGGCGTCGAATATTATTCGTTTCGCTATGCAGCCGTGGCCGTTGATCCACGGGACTCCGGGCAGTCACGGCCGTCACACCCAGCGCGCACTGACACCGATCACACCGAGAGATGCACGATTGAATCCCTTCACGATTCGGTCGATGGCCGGGTAGTGTGCAACCCCCGGCCACCATCAATTTTACCAGGTCAGAACATATTTCAGCGTGCGACGGACAGGCCGCGCTGCTCCCACCAACCCTGATAGGTATCGGTCAACCACTGGTCGACCACGCCCCGGTCCGGGCGCTCCGGCAGATCTGCCGACACCGCCAGCCGATCCAGCTGCGCGAGCAAATCCTCCGCCCGATCCAACGACTCCTCCCGGGTGTGCTCACCACGACGCAACTCCTGCAACCAGGTGCGGTCCTCCTGCGGCATCGGCAGCGTGATCCGACCCGTGGTCAGGAGCTCCACGCCCTGCAATCCCAGCCGCACCATGTGGTAGGCGAACTTCGTATCGAACCCGTACACCTCCACCAGCTCCGGGCGGTTGGTGTGCTTCTTCGACGTCACCCCGAGCATCTGGTCTCGCTGCGACACGAGGTAGCCGGCGAACCGCTGGGCCACCTGCCGGGACAGGAACCGCTCCGGGTGAGCTTGCAGATCCCGGCCGATGTCGGTGTTCAACACCAGCTCATGGTCAGGGATGAACATCAGCAGCAGGATCGTCGGATTGCCCGCCGCGGCGAGACGCGCCCACTTCCGGAGCGAGTACACCACCAGATCCAGATCCCCCGCGCCGGAGCGGACGCCCTCGGGCTGAGTGCGGTACAGATACTGCTCGAACCGAGAGTTGCCGATCACGTAGGCGGGCGGCTCGATGCACACACCCATCTCGTCGCGGTCATCATCGCCGGTGGTGACACCGTGGAGACCGGAGCCGACCTGCCCACGGAGGATGGTGTTCTCGTCGGCGATGGCCTCGAACTCGGGGCGGGCGTGCGGGTTCGCGAACACGGTTTCGATGGTCATGCGGGCTCCTCGGTAATGTCGTATACAGCTATCCAGACTCCCGGCTGGCCCGACGGTGAGGCCAGTCGTTTATTCGCTGACAACTCCACCACCTGAGCGTCATCCACGAACGCGATCCCTGTGAGCGCGTCCAAAATCGCGCGCTCCAGCTTGTCCAGATCGGGGCGTTTGATCGCCGGGGGTGTACGGCGTTTCGGGGTGGACTTCGGGCGTGGCATCACGAACGACAGGTCCACCGCCACCGGGCCGGTGAGCAACGGCCAGCGTTCGGCATGGACGGCGAGGGCTACCCGTTCCCGCCATAGGCCCACCACAGTGGAGGATTCGATCATCCGACCGCGACCGACATGGCGTTTCGATCCCTGAGGCGCAGGGACGCCGGGGACGAAGATGCATCTGGCCTGTAGGACGGCATCCAACGGGACGCGGGACCGGCGCTCGTCGAGATTGACGATGTTTTCACTCACGGCTGCACCTGCTCGACCATCACCGTTACAACCGGCTTACCGACCCGGGTGGCGTATTCGATCTCGCCTCGCGTCGACTCCCCGATGCGCCCGGACCGGTCGGTCACGACGATGACCCGGTCGGCCATGTCGATCTTGCGGCGGTGCAGTTCATCCAACCGCTTCAAGGCTTCGCTGTCCGTGACGCCGGTCTTGAACGGTGACAGGACCATCCGGCCGGCCGCTGTCTCGTCTGCGGCGACTTGCAGGATCAGGGGGAAGATCCGCAGAGAACCGCACAGGGTGACGATCTCGGGCCGGGTCACGACTGCACCTCCCGCAGCTCGGCGATGACATACTCCGCAGGCCTCGACTGCTGGCGCTTTTTCGGATCCTCAACGAACGTCATTTGGCAATACGCTTGGTGGTTCTCGACGGGATCCCGCTCGGGCCAGATCGCTCCGGCTGCCGCGTACTCGAACACCGCAGGATCGGTTCGGCTCTCACGCTTGGCGAGGACGACATACCCGAGTGGGGGACGCTGCGCCGCCTCCAACGCATCCAACATGGCAGGCAGGTTGAGCCCCGCCCACTCCGCGAGATCGAACGCCTGACCGCTGGTCAGATACTCGCCCGGAGCGGGAAGCAGAGCGCGGCCCTTGGCGATCAGTTCACTGATGTCGGTCATCGGTTGCCTCCTTCGTTCAGTGCGGCATCGGAGAGCCATCGGCGCCCGTTCCGTTCGACATGAGCCACAGCACCGGTGATGAAGTCCCGCCACCGCCGAGGCTCCGGTCCGGTCTTGCCATGCAGGGCGCGGAGTTGGCTGATCAGTTCGTCGTCGCCGGGGTTGTCGTCCAGGCCGAGGATTTCGGTCACCACATCCCGGAATCGGTCGGCGGCTTCCCCTGCCACGCGGCGACCGGCCTTCTCGTCATCGAGGGCGGCGCGCAGCAACTCTTCGTGAGTCAGGTCGGTCACGGGGTTTCTCCGTTCTCGGGTGTGTGCAGGACAGTGACGGACCCGTACGTGGTGAGCAGTTCGGTACTGCTATGCCCGGCAGGGTCGCCGGTCCGGAACCACCGGCGGCCGCTGTTGCACTGCCACGCCCGCCCGTTGCGGTCCCGCTTCGTGCCAGCGACCACGATCGATCCGCCGCCCAACGCGTCCAGTTCGGTGGGGTCGGTGATGACGCGGGCGGGTGGACGCCAGCCCGCAGTGATCACAGCGTCGATCACCTTCGCCGTGTCGATACCTCGACGGAGGCGCAGAGCGGTGGCGAGCTGTTCGCGTGGTGTCTGGTCACTCATGACCTGCCTCTTTCCCGTCGTTGGTGATATCCCCACTCGTGGCGTCACTCCCGGCGATGGGGAACGACGTCAGCTTGGACAGGTCCGCCACCACCCCCTCCGCCCAACGACGCACCGCCGCCAAATCCGCGGCCACCTTCTGCATCTGGGCGTCCTGCTCGGCATGCCACCGCTCATGTCCCGGCCGATCTGCCATCAGGACTCCGCAGCGGGGGCAGCCGGTGAAACCTGGACGGGGCGTAGTGGGTCCTGTGGGCCCCGTGGGCGGGCGAACGGGGGCCGTCTGGGGTATCCGGGCTATCCCAATACGTCTGGGGGAACTCTGGCTCATCGACGGTTCTCGCTTCCGTGAATGCGGACCACACACGGGACCGCTCGAAACTGCTGGTTGATCGGGCCGGGGATCACGTCACCTCGTCCACTGGGCGGGCGACATGGGAGATGTCCAGCTCCCGCCGGGTCAGCTTCGGAATCTCCTTGCGCTGCTGCATCCGCCGCTGGAACTCCGCATGCTGGGCATCGGTCAACCGGAAGTGCGGGCGCCGACCCAACGCCACCCGGCGAGCAGCACGATGCGCATCAGGCGGCGGGACCCCGATGTCCTGGAGGATCTCCACCGTCGCCTCCAACTCCTCCCGCTGCTCGTCGGGCAGAGCGTTCAGCTGCTCGAAGTAGGCGGCGCGGGCGTGCTTCACGATCGACCCAGCCAGCGGGCGGAAGCCTTCCTCCGAGATCCGGTAGGCACGGGCCACGCCGGCGAGCAGATCCTCACGGGACAGGTGCGACTCGTAGAACACCTCCGCCCACGCCAGGACGGTGGACTCACCGCCGGACGGGAACCAGGGATCGTTCGCGGCGCACTTGGCCAGGACCAGGGCCGCGGTCTGGCGATCGTCGTCGGTGATCATCCGAGTTCCATCTGTCGCTGCCCCTGCGGCTGGCCGTAGCTGAGGTAGTTCGCGACCTTCTGGTCTGTGCGTGAGATGCCGTTGACGGGACGGCCCGGAGTCGGGCGAGCATTGCGGATCCAGTTCCGCCAGGTGCGGCGCCAGTCCTTCTTCGTCGCGCCGGCCGCTTTGCCACACCAGTGATCGACGAACTTCTTCGTCTCGAAGATGGGGTCGACATCCGGGCGCTCGACGCGCATTTCTTCGACGAGATCCGGATCCGGCCACCAGTCCTCGGGAAGCCGCGTGCCTCGGGATGTGTTTCGCGCAGAGGACGGTTTACGGACGGTTTCTCCCGTAAGGGAGAAGGACGGTTTGTCTGCCACAGCTGTCACCCCAGAATTACCTGGCGTGACATCCCAAACTCCCGAATCTGTCTGGGCAGACAAATTGTCTGGGCAGACACCTGTGTCATGCCAAACGGTTTCAGCGGGTCGGTAATCGAAGTCGATGTCCCACACCACCGGTCGCCGGTTCGCCGGGAAGTGCGACACCAGACTCTGGTCGCCGCGGCGAATCAATCCGGACTGCTCCATCTCCTTCAGATGCCGGGCCACAGTGCGCTGAGAGCAGCGCGCGCGCTCCGCAATCCACACCTGTGACGGGTACGCGGAGCGCCCCTTGCTGTCCGCGCGATCGGACAGAGCGAACAGGATGAGCAGCTTCACCGGATCGGAGACCGGTGCATCTTCGAGAACCCAAGTCATGGCTTTCAAGCTCACTCCGAGACCTCTTCACCCTCTTCGGATTCCTCAACCTCGGAAACCGGAGCTGACACAATCCGAAATACGTATTCCGGCCCCATCAGGACACCGTGCGCGAGCGTGACAACCTCTCTCATGCACGCAGGAGAACCGCAGTACTGGTGCCGACCACTTACGTAGCTGCACAGGCACCATGCGAGGTCGACGCCGTAGTGCTTCTGCCACTGCATCTCGACGGACGCACGTTGATTCATCACGTACGCCTCGCTGTTGCGGTCCTCCTCGGGCTCTTCGTCGTCGAGACCGACGATCTCCGCAGCTCGGTCGTTGGCCTGCCGGGCGCGGGTCCAGCAGCAGCCGCAGAAGTACTTCCACTTCGCCGCCGCACCACGAACCTGACTCGCGGTCATGGCAACCTCGATGAGTTCCTCAAAATCGACCACCGTCAGGCCGGCGGCCAATAGCTGGTGAACTGACACCCCGTAGTCGCCAGGGAGATCGACCGTCCGGCCGCCGACCGTCCATGCTTCCCAGAGCTCCCGGAACTCATGCACTCGGGCACGCTTCCCCGCGTACTTGCTCTCACGCTCTGCGGCAGCCTGCTTGAGAGCATCGGCCCACCGAAGTGCGTCGGCCGATACCTCCTCGACTATCCGAGAATCCGGCGCGGTCGACGTCTTGCCTGAGTTGCAGTCCTTGCAGGCGGTGACGAGATTGGACGGATCGTCGCTGCCACCGAGTGCAACCGGTACGACGTGATCGATGGTCAGCGGCGCGTCGGGCGCCGCGGCACCGCAGTACCGGCACTGATGGTTGTCGCGCCGCAGCACTTCGAAGCGGACACGTTTGCTCACTGCCATGACGGCACCTCCTCCATCTCGATCACGTACTGGTCCCCGCACTCCGTCGGTACGGCCAGCGGCTCCGGCTCATTCCCCCGCCCATGCACCGCATCCAGGTAGGCCCGCGCCTCCCGCCCCACCGCATCCGGACGCCCAGCCGAGAACTCAGCGCTCTCATACGCCGAGTTCCAGCGGGACACATCTCCCGGCCGGATCACCCGCCCGCACAGGCACCACGTCTTGTCCTGGACGGGGTTGTAGGTGCGGCCCTCATGCCGGGCGTCGATGCACCGATACCGCTGCTCGATCTCGTGGGCGGTGGCCGGTGGGTAGCAGGTGATCGGGATCTGCTTCGTCTGGATTGCGCGGTCGGCCCGCGCCTCCTCCTGAACCGTCACGACACCTCCCCGAAATTCAGCGTCGGGTGACCGATCTCCCGGTTCGACCACACGACTTCCGTGCGCGCCCCCTCGCGGCCGTTGCCGTTGAACGCCGCGATCTCCACCCGCGACCACCCCGCCAGCGCTGTGTCGTACAGCTCGGATGCATACCCGGACAGCACCACCGACGCCTTACACCGGAGCAGCTGCTCCAACAGGGCGGCATGGTCGGTGTCGGAACGCATCTCGTGGACGTAGCTGGACCCAGAGCGCACCGATCCGAGGTAGGGCGGGTCCACGTACAGGCACACCTCGGGCGACTTGCCGTATGCCTCGATCACCTCGGCGGCGGGCCGACACTCCAGGCTCACCGAGTGCAGCCGTTCCGCTGCGGTGCCGAGGCGATTCACATACCCGGCGAGGTAGTCCGGCATCGACGAGGACGAGCCCGCGGGGTCGATGTACTGCCGCCACCCCGTTCGTCGGCCGAGCAGCCCACTACGAGACTGCGACAGCCGCACCCATACCCGGCGGGCCACCTCGAGTTCATCACCGTCGAGATCGTGAGCAGTCGCATACTCAGCTCGTGAATGCGGAGTGAGTGCGCACACCCGGGCGAGCTCAATGGGACGATCGCGCAGCGCCCGCCGGAAGGTCACCAGCTCGGAGTACAGATCATTCACGGTCTCGAACGCCACGGCAGGTTTCGCGAGCAGCACCGACAGCGATCCCGCGAACGGCTCGACGTAGTGCCGGTGCTCAGGCAGTAGATCCACGATCTCCGTCGCAGTCGACATCTTCCCGCCGTAGTACGGGAACGGAGGCCTCACCGCACACCCCGATTCACGGCGTCGGCCAGACGGACCAGGAGTCCCTGCTCTACGTAGGCGAGGGCGTGCAGACCCGCACCCGCAGGCCGGGGCAAGTAGTTCCGCGCCGCTTGCGCCGCGCCGCCCCAGGTGCGCCAGTGCTCGATCGACCACCAGCGCTGGTAGTTCCGGTTCAGTGCGCGGGTGTAGAGGTCCAAACCCCAGCGGAGCGCGTCCTGCGGAGAGGACAGGGAGAAGTAGTCTGCGGTGTCGGCGATAGTGCGTAGCGGGGAGCCGGCCGGAAGGCTGGTGATCGGGTCGCCCTCCACCGCGGCCCACCAGGCTGTGATGCCGGTGATGGGGCGGGACTTGACGATCCCGTATCCCGATGCTGCAGGGACACTGGGCATTGTTCCGCCGGCCGGGCGGCCCGGGTCGGCGATCAATGCGCACCCGACCACCTCGAGATCGCGGTACTTCCCGGCGCCGTACTCCGCGGCAGCATCCCCTGCTATGCCGGCACCCTGCGAAAACCCGCACCAGACTGCCGGATACGGAGTCGCGCGCGTGGCGTCGAGGAGAGCCTGCTTCCCAGCGGTACGAGACTGCGCCCAGCTGATACCACCGGTACCGAAACCGGCCGCCGGATAGCGGACGATCTGCGGGAAGAACCGCTCATCGAGGTTGGCCAGGAAGCGCTCGCAGATCCCGTCTCCGCCTTCAGGGAATCCGGTGCCCGGAAGTATCAAGGCCGTGTACTTGGTCATCAGTCCTCGCTCGGGTACGGCACAGAGGCCGGATCGATACGGATGTAGATCCCCGCGGAGGTGGCTTCGCCGCAGGAGCAGCAGATGCGGGAGTGGTCGTTGGGTATGCGACGGAAGACGCCGCGCTCGTCGCGGGTGCGGCAGGGCTGGCAGAGGGGCTGAGTCCAGGTCATGCCGCACCCCCTTCGATCACCGGAGCGCCGGAGCGGCATCCATACGGCGAGCAGCCGTCAGGGTCACCGTGCTCGGCCAGCTCGTCGAAGATGTCGATCTGCCGGTCCGCCCACTCGGCCGCCGTCACTCGGTCGATCGGGGCGATATCCAGAGGTACTCGTGACCGATGGAGGAACGCCTCCCCGTCGAGTTGGCCGGCGCTGGCCCGTGCACCGCCCTTGCGGATCTGGCGGTCGAAGTCCAAGGCGTCGGCCCATTCGTCGGGGCGATGGTCGCGCATCTCCCGCCACTGCAGGTTGCCGTGGAACGGGCAGCCGATGCATGCCGACTTCGCGGTATCCCCCCAGCCGGCCGCGGTGAGCCAGCGCTCGCAATCCTTGCGGGACATGCCCAGCTCCAGTAGCGGATACCGTTTGGCGGTGTAGAGGTTTTCCTGGTGGTCGGTGACGCGGTGGATCTCGTCGGTGGAGAACCCGATCCACTGCACCGCGACGCGGCCCCGAGGAACCGATCGGAATTCGGGGGGCTTCGCGCCCAGCAGCTCCCGCACCTTGCGGTTAATCGGACCGAGCTTGTACTCGCTCGTGCACTGCCTACGGCCCATCCCGTCGCTGCCGTCGGTATTGCGGGTGAAATACGGCACCGACACAAACCGTGCAGCAGGATCCAAGGTGTCGGCTCGCAGGTTCCCCTTACTCACTCGATATAGCGGGAAATCGGCGTGCTCGAACTCGACGGCGAGCCGGTCAAGATGTCGATAAACGTGCGCTGGCTCCCATCCCGTGTCCGCAAAGATCGCTCCGTCGAGGTGGCCCAGTTCTCCGCGGCAGGCCATCAGCGCGAGTGTCGTCGACTGCACACCCGCGCCCAGACTGAGAAGCTGCAGCCTCATGCCGCACGATCCCCGGCTGGCCGGATCGAACCGGTATCCGTCAGTAGCACGTGCCCGTGCAGCCCGGACACGATCAGCGTCTCCGAAGGGACCTGCCCCGGGCGGAGGTGGAAGCCCTCCGCCGCGGCGGCATTCGGCGAGCCCTCCGCCCACCCATGGCAGCCGCCGGTTCCATCCCCACAGGCGTCGACGCAGTTCGATGCAGACCACGGACCACCCTGGGAACGCTTCCGCCGGTGATGCACCGACTCCGCCCGGGCCACCCCGCAGACTTCGCACCAGCCACCGGAGCGGGCGGAGACGAGCTTGCGGGTCTTGGCTTCGCCGGGGTTCTTCGGGCGGGGCCGGCGGGGCTGGGTCTTCGGGTGCACCCGGCGTTCCTGGATGCTCACGCGCCATGCACCCCCGATCCGGCCAGGGAGATGTCCGAACGCACTGCGGCGCCCGTCGAGCGGCCGACCTCGATCCGAGCCATCAGCGTCTTCTGCGAACGCGTCAGCCCGCGGACCTTCTGCTCCGCCAGCTCCGCAGCGAACCTCAGTTCATGTGTCTCGACGATCGCCTTGTGCTTACGCAGATCCATCGCGCCTTCCGCGCGCAGGAATGCCTCCGAGTTCGCCACGGTGGCGTAGCCGCGGAGTTCGGTGGCTTCCTCGTCCGCGCGGTTCAGCTCCTCGGTGACCTCGTCCAGCCGCAGGGACAGCGCTGCCAGGTGGCTCACTACCTGGTTCGGAGTCAGCTGACCACTCATGACTCACCGCCCGCCGTGACCTCACGGCCGCGGGCCTTGATGTAGTCGCCCAGGATCGTCGGGCGGCCCTCGTCGTCGAGCATCGGCGCACCGTCGATCTGGTGCTCGCAGACCTCCTTGTACAGCGCCAGCAGCTCTTCCCGGGTGGACAACTCCGCGGCCTGCTGCCGGTACTCGGCCAGCGTCGGGAGCTGCTTGCCGTCGGCCAGGAAAGCCGCGACCTCGGCCGCGAGTTCCATTCCCGGCTTCTTGTAGGTGATTCCGGTCTGCACGCCTTCGATACGGGACTTCGACACCGTGAGGGTGTTGGTCAGATCCAGGTCGCCGATGAGGTCGAACTCGTACTCGATGCCCTCGCGCTGGATCGGTTTCGTTCCGACTCGGGTGGGTTCCTGCTTGCCGCGGTCGTTCTTCTCCAGCACGTATTCCTGCTTCGTGCGGAGGGTGATGATCACGTGACCGGCATAGGCGAGGATCGCGTCGATCATCCGCTGCTCCTCTGGGCGGACGACCTTCCAGCCGGAGGTGAATTTGTTGGCGCCCGATCGTTTGTCGACCTGCTCCAACATCCCGTCCTTGCCCTCCCAGTAATGCGATAGGGAGTCGATGACGACGACATCGAAGCCAGCACCCTCGGCCTTCGCGAGGTGGTCGACTAGCGACAGCGGGGCATAGGAGGTGGGCTTGATCGTCTTGAACCGCCACCCGTTGCGGCCGACGTACAGGCCCGCCTTACCTCGTTCGGTGTCGATGACCGCGACGTTCTCGCCGAGCCCGAACGCCAGCATCAGCGCGGTGTACGTCTTGCCGCTGCCCGCTGGTCCAGTGAGGGCGATGCGAGCCTTGGCGGCTTCCTTCGTTGCCTCTTCGAAATCCATGCCTATGCCTCCAATTCACGGAGCAGGGGAACCCGGGCACCGGAAAGCAGGCGGCGAACCTCCTGCTGCGCGGCGACCTCGGAGCGGGCGGACACCACACCCGGCGGGGACTTCACCTCGACACCCGGAACGGCCATGCCCTTCACGGCCGCGGCTCTCGCCAGCCCGTACAGGTAGTCCGGGATCACCTCGACCTCGGTGAACAGATCGGCGCGGTCGGCGTCCAGCAGGATCGGGATGATCTGCGCGATATCCCCCAGCTCGACGCGGGACTCCAGCTTGTCCGCGTACTCCGTGCGGATGTAGTCCTCCACCGCGGCCCGGTCCACGACCTCCGCGACGGGTTTCGGGTCGGACTTGGAGACCTTGCCCAGCTTCACGTCGTCGCCGGTGCGCGCCGGGATGGCCGCGCCTTTCGGGAACTGGTCGCCGGCGATCTGCTTGGCGGCCTTGAACTCGTCGATCACCAGGTCGCACAGCGTCTTCAACAGCACGATCCGGTACGCCAGGTCGGCGTCTGTGTAAGCCTCGATGATGTCACTCATCGGATTCCTTCCCGGGAGAGCAGCATCGAAGTCAGCTCGTTCAGCTGCTCGATGTGTTCGCGTCCATGGGTGGTTTGGTGGATGAACTCGTGCTCAGCGGGGGTGGCGCCCTGGAATCCCTGGACAGCCAGCCGCGGGCGGCCGGTGAAGCCGTCGAAGATCGGAATGAACTTCGTGTGCGCGAAGCCGTCGGCGAAGAGGAGGAAGTCGGTCACGACGCAACCTCCGTCCGGACATTCCGGAATCCCCACCGCAGCATCTGCCGCTCCGACGCCGGCGCCTGAGCCATCACCCACGCACACGCCTGGATATGGCAGTAGTCCAGAACCTCCCGGGCGAAGTAGTACTCGTCCCACGCCCACAACTCCGACAGCGTCGCCTTACCCCGCTCCACAGCGGAGGCGGGTACATCGAACGGGTGCGAGGGGGCGCCCGACAGCGACATCTCCAGCGTGTAACCGTCATCCAGAGACCGAGTCGCGGGGACCGTTGTGCCGGCCGCGATCTCACCGACATCGGTCTTCACCGACCGGCGCAACGTCACCATCACGATCTCTTTCACGGCATCACCGCCAGCGGCGGAATCGACATGAGAGCGTCGGCGGTTTCCCGGGACATGTACTCGCGGGGATGGTTCATCAACGACTGCACCGTGTTCAGTGACAGCCCAGACATGGCAGCGATCTGCCGCCAGGGCAGCCACTCGTGCAGCTGACCTACGTAGTCCCGGACCGGGGCCGCGGGCACCAAACCCCGCACACATGGCCTACACCTGCCGGTGTCGGAGGCGTTCGGTACGTAATCCCGTCCGCATTCACTGCACACACCATGCGGGGCGCGAGCCACTACACCAGGCAAAGCACGTTCCAGCGCTTCACGCTCACGCTTGTGTTTCAGCCAATACCCGGCCCAGATGCCCTCGGACTCTCCGGCTTCCAAGGCGACGGTTCCGCAATCCCAGCGGACCGGGCAGCCCAGGCACAGCTGCCGCGCGAAGCTGGTGTCGACGTCGCTCCCTGCTGGGAACCACATCTCACCGTCGAACCGCTGACATGTAGCGGCGTTACGCCAATAGATCGCGGCCATCAGGCGTCACCCCGCAGCCCGAGCATGTCCAGCAGCTCCCCCGCCACGCCGGCGGGATAGTCCTGGGTGGAGGCGTACCGGGCTATCGCCAACGAGGCGGCGCGGCGCTGTTCATCGGTGTTCTCGGTGTTCTCGATCTCGGTGAGGAGGTAGTGCGGTCCGCTCATGCCGCACGCTCCAGGTCCAGCTCGATCGGCTCCACAACCTGGGCAACAGCCAGGGCTTCAGCATCTCGACCGGTCCACCACTGCCATGCGATCGACGCGGCCACGTACAGCAGCCACAGCAGGCCCGCGATGACGAAAATGCGGGCGCCGATATCCAGCAGCATCACTGCTCCTTTCCGATCAGGGGTACGAGAAGATCCGGATGCGGCGGAAGGTCCATGAACAGCGCGTCATAGAGGCGCTGCCCTGGGTCCTCAGGCCCGGTGTATCGAGCGCCGCGCGAATCGGCTTCCTCATAGGGCAGCCACCAGTTACGCGCCATCGGTCACCCCCTGGATGCGCTGCTGGGCCCGAAGGAGATCCAGCTCTGTCGGGCCCCACCCGGGCGCGATCCGGTAACCCGCCCACCGCAGGGCAGCCTCGTAATCGCAGGCCGGGAAGGTTTCGAGCGGCTCCCAACCCAACTGCAGACCGGTCTCATCGCACGCGTAGATGCGGGTCTCCCCCGACTTGTGAGCGTCGACGATCACCAGGTCCGTGACGCCGGCCGTGTTGATCCACGCCGGTTCCAGCACGTACACCTGCGGTGCGGAGTAGACCGGGTACGGGCCCTGGTCGGTGAACGGGAAGATGTAGGGAGTGCGGTACGCCGATCCGGTCACAGGGCACCCCCGTCCGGCATAGGCACGAACCGCCAGCCGTCACCATCACGCTCGACGAGCTCAGCCGTGGCCGCTGCTCCGTTGCGGCCCTGTTGGTGGCGACGTTCTTTCACCTTGTCGACCGCATCGGTGAAACCGAGCCCGTGAAGCGGGAGCACCGCGCCGGCGGGCTTGTAGCGGTAGCCGTAGAGGGTGCTCACTGGACACCACCGACATAGCGGATGTAGACCTGCCCGTTGATGTGCAAAGCATCGAACTGCCCGCCCCGGTACGCGCGATTGCCGTATCCCTTCCGGATTGCGCACGCCACGGTTGCTTTCTCGCCGCCGAGATCCACGGGCAGCTTCGCCCACACCCCGGGGCGGCGCTTGAGTGCCTCAGCGAAGGCCATGTGCAGCTGCCCGGCGTCAATGTTGCGACGCGGACGTTGGATCGGCAGGTTGTCTACGAACTCGATATGGAGGCTCACCGGGAACCGCCGTTCAGCTGGGTCTCCAGCTCGGCGATTCGGACGGCTTGCTGCTCGGCGACCACCCGCCACTTCCGCCGCGAGATCCACAGGGCACGGACAGCGGCGAGGCCAGCGTTGTGCCGCATGATCAGCTTGTGCATTGGCAGCGGCATTACTTTCGCGGCGTCGAGGATCGCCAGCTCGGCCCGCTCACGTCGTGACTCCAGGCTCATCGCGCACCGCCCGATACCTGGGCCTGCATGGACGCCAGCAGCTCTCGCGGGTTCAACTCCGCGTACTGCGCCAAAGCCAGCCACGCCGACGCCAGGGCGAGGACGGTCGTGCCCAGGTCTTCGTCGGCGTTCACCACGTCGACTACGCGGTCCATGTCGTTGTCGATGAGCGCCGCCAGCAGGTCGACGGTGACGCGGGCGCCGGCGTCTCGACGGATCTTGTTGGTCACCGGGTTTCCTCCTTGCGGCCGTGCTCGGCCATCCATCGGTCGGGATCCCACTGAGCCCACGACTCCTGGGCAGCGGGGGTGGTCAGGTCATCGGTGGTCAGCCGGGCGCACCAGCCATCGAGGCAGGCCGCGGCGAAGGCTTCCGCGATGTGCGGGCGAGAGAGATGCAGGCGGGTCATGACTTCACCGCCTGCCGGTAGCGGTTGATCCCCCAGACGATCGCGTGACAAGCGCGCAGGTAGTGGACCGACAGGTCGGTGAGGTTCCACTCCCAGCTGTCACGGAAGATGAAGTCGCGCCCCCCGTTCTTCGGGGTGTAGCGGAACGTCTCCAGGCCGTTGCGAGCGGCGGCCTCGTCCTCGTCGTAATCCAGGACGTCCAAGCGGATCTCCCGGAACAGGTCCCGCATCTCGCCCTGGTACTGGTCGCGCCGAGACCAGAAGTACTCCACGGCATTGCTGATGAACAGGTCCGCGGAGAACTCTTCGGTCGGTCCGCCGGCGACGATCTTCTCCGCCCAATAATGCGGGTTGATGGCTCCGTCCTGGCGGGCGAAGAAGTCGAACAGGTCATCTCCGACGCGGCCGAACACCCAGCCGCCGATATCGCCGGTGATGGCCAGGCGCCCCGGCCAGGTGGCCAGCTCGAACCAGCCGACCGCACCCCGGACACCGAACTGGATGTGCCGGTACAGGCCGTCGTCGTGCAGCACGTTCATCTCGTGCTTCTCGACGTAGGGCAGGAAGCGGCGGTAGGACTCCTCGTACGGGTATTTGGTGCTCACTGCTTCACCTCCGGGGTGAGCAGCTCCGGGCTGTAGTCGCGGATCTTCGCGGCGTACTCCCGGGCGTCCTGCAACTCCTTGGCCACGTGCTCCGCGAACGTGGCAGCGGACTTGAACTCCAGCCCCGCATAGAAGAGGTTGTGTTCGCCGAACTCCGGCTTCTCGTGCGGGAACCGGTTCCAGCTTTCCGACCAAGGCTCCAGGGACCGGTATTTCGCGGACAGCGCCTCGATCCGCATCCGGAGGCTGTCGGTTTCGCGGGCCAGCTCGTCCAGCTCGTCGAGCAGATCGGCCGGCTCATGCAACGGATCACTGAGCAGCAGCAGCGGCCACAGCTTCCGGGCCGCCGCCACGGCGGCGCATTCCGGCGGGTCCTCATCGAAGATCGTGATCAGCTCGTCGCGGATCTCAATGTCGGTGTGGTCGAATATGTATCCAGCCAGGCGGTATTCGACGGAATCGTGCGGCTCGCCGAACCACTGGCGCATCAGCTTGTCGCACGCGGGGGAATGGATGGTCTTCATCAGGTAAACTCGTCTCTCGTTGTGGTATTGGCGGGCGCCGGGTTGTTGTGGACTCCGGCCCCCGCGCCATGTC
>NZ_JBEZMS010000036.1:0-51625 GCF_040652815.1 Micromonospora sp. NPDC048169 | reverse complement strand
AGCAGAGCAGCAAGGACGAAGTAAGACGGTTCCCGTAGCGCGGGACGCGAAGCTGATCCCATGAGCCGAATATACAAGCATGTCCGTCCACGCGCCGTCGTCGTACGAGCGGCCGCGTACGCGTCAGCCGGCCGTGGTGCCGCCGTCGAGGACGAGCGTGTGGCCGGTGACCATCCGCGCCTCGTCGCTGGCGAGGAACACCACCGCGTCGGCGGAGTCGCGCGGCGTCGCCATGCGGCCCAGCGGGATCGACGCGCGGAAGTTCTCCCGGGCGCTGTCCGGCACGTCGCCCATGCCCCCGAGGAACGCCGAGAGCATCGGCGTCTCGGTCGCCGCCGGGGCGATCGCGTTGACCCGGATGCCATGCGGCGCGAGTTCCAGCGCCAGTGCCTTCATCAGGCCGATGACGCCGTGCTTGGCTGCGGTGTACGGCGCGTACCGGGGACGGGCGATGACGGCCTGGAGGGACGCGGTGAACACGATCGCGCCGCCACCGGCGGCGATCAGCGCGGGCACGGCGGCCTGCGCGGTCCAGAACGCCCCCTTGAGGTTGACGTCGATGACGCGGTCCAGCGTCGCCTGGTCGACCTCGTCGACCGGGCCGGTGAACGGCGTACCGGCGTTGGCGTGCATGAGGTCGAGCCGGCCGAACCGCTCGACGGCGGTCTCCACGGCGGCGCGGCAGTCCTCGGCGCGGGTGACGTCGCAGGCCACGCCGGTCACGGCGGAGCCGAACTCGGCGGCCGCCTTCGCGGCGCGGTCGCCGTCGAGGTCGGCGATGACGACGCGCGCGCCCTCCTCGACGAGCCGGCCGACTGTGGCCAGTCCGATGCCGCTGGCGCCTCCGGTGACGACGGCGACGCGGTCAACCAACCTCATGTGCTGCTCCTGTTGAATCGGTCCAGGAGGTCGCCGCTCAGGGTGGGCACCGCGGACAGCAGCCTCTGGGTGTAGGGGTGCTGAGGGTCGGAGTAGATCGATTCGGTGTCACCCGTCTCGACGATCCGGCCCTGGTTCATCACCGCGATCCGGTCGCACAGGTACCGGACGACGGACAGGTCGTGGGAGACCAGGATCAGGGTCAGCTTGAACTGCTCGGCCAGGTCGGTGAGCAGGTTGAGGATCTGCGCGCGCACCGACACGTCGAGCGCGCTGACCGGCTCGTCACCCACGATGACCTTCGGCCCGGCCGCGAGGGCGCGGGCGATCGCGATGCGCTGGCGCTGGCCGCCGGAGAACTGGTGCGGGTAGCGGGTCACCGCCTCCTCGGGCAGGCCCACCGAGTGCATCAGCTCGGCCACGCGGGCCCGGTGGTCACCGGGCAGGCGCAACGCGCGCATCGGCTCCGCGACGATGTCCGCGACGCGCATGCGCGGGTTCAGCGACGACATCGGGTCCTGCAACACCATCTGCACGTCGCGGCGCAGGAACCCGAGCCGCCGCTCCGGCAGGCCGCTGATCCGCTGCCCCTGGTAGAACGCGGCGCCGGAGGTCGGCTGGTCGAGGGCCATGAGGATGCGCGACAGGGTGGACTTGCCGGAGCCGCTCTCCCCCACGATGCCGAACGCCTCGCCCTCGTGGACCTGCACGCTCACGCCGTCGAGCGCGCGGATTGGCTGTCCCGGCGTACGCAGCGACCGCCGCGGGGCGCGGTACTCGCGTACCACGTCGACGGCTTCCAGCAACGGGGTGGTGGTCATGCGCTGGCCTTCCCGCTTCCTAGGGGCTGGTCGCTCTCGATCGGGTGGTGGCAGGCCGCCCGCTGGGTGCTGCCGGGCGGCGCGGTCAGCAGCGGCACGGTCCGGCAGACGTCGTCGGCGCGCGGGCAGCGGTTGCGGTACACGCACCCGGTGGGGAACGACCCGAGCGACGGAACCCGGCCCGGGATGGTCGACAGCCGGCCGCTGCCGTCGGTGCTCTCCAGCACCGTCGACGCCCGCAGGCCCGCCGTGTACGGGTGCCGGGGCGAGTCGAACACGGTGGCCACGTCGCCGTGCTCGACGATCGAGCCGCCGTACATGACGAGCAGTTCCTGGCAGATGCTGGCGACGACGGGCAGGTCGTGCGTGATGAGCAGCAGCGACGCGCCCTCCTCTCGCACCAGCGTGTCCATCAGCCGCAGCATCTCCGCCTGCACGGTGACGTCCAGCGCGGTGGTGGGCTCGTCAGCGATCAGCACGGCGGGGTCGCAGGCCAGCGCGATCGCCAGGACGACGCGCTGGCGCTGACCGCCGGAGAGCTGGTGGGGGTACTTGCGCGCGGTGCGGTCCGGTTCGGGCAGCTGGACCCGGTCGAGCAGCTCGACGGCGCGGGCGGCGGCCGCCCCGCGGCTCATCCCCTTGTGCAGCCGCAGCGACTCGGCGACCTGGTTGCCGACCCGCATCAGCGGGTTCAGCGCCGTCATCGGCTCCTGGAACACCATGGCGATGTCGTTGCCACGGACCGCGCACATCTGCTTGTCGGACAGGTCGAGCAGGTTACGGCCGTTCAGCAGCACCCGCCCGGACGCCGTCACGCCGTGCGGCAGCAGGCCCATCAGCGCGAGCGCGGTCAGCGACTTGCCGCAGCCGGACTCGCCGATGAGCCCCATCCGGCGGCCCCGCCCGATCTCGAACGAGACACCCTTGACGGCCTGGATGTCGTGGACACTGACGACGAGGTCCTCCACCACGAGCCCGCTCATCCCGGTCACCGTCCTCTCAGCCGCGGGTCGAGGGCGTCGCGCAGCCCGTCGCCCATGAGGTTGAAACCGAGCACCGACAGGGCGATGGCCAGACCGGGCCAGACCGCGAGCATCGGCTGTACGACGAAGTAGTTCTGCGCCTCCTGGAGCATCCGGCCCCAGGTGGGGGTCGGCGGCGGGGTGCCGTACCCGAGGTAGGACAGCGCCGCCTCGGCGAGCACCGCGTGCGCGAACGACACCGACGCCTGCACGATGAGCAGGGCCGCGATGTTCGGCAGCACGTACCGCACCATGAGCACCACGCCCCGGCGGCCGTAGCTGCGCGCCGCCAGCACGAAGTCGCTCTGCAGCACCTGCATCGCGCCGGCCCGGGTGAGGCGGCCGAACACCGGGACGTTGGCGACGCCGATGGCGATCATGCCGGTGAGCGTGGAGGCGCCGAAGCCGGCCGCCAGGATGATCGCCAGCAGGATGGCCGGGAAGGCGAAGACGATGTCCAGCCCCCGCATCACCGGTTCGCTGAGCCAGCGCCCACCGCCGGCGGCGAGCAGACCCAGCGGTACGCCGATCGCCGCGGCGATCGCGACGGCGACGACACCGACGAACAGGGTGGTCCGCGCGCCGACGAGCAGCTGGCTGACGATGTCCCGCCCGAAGTGGTCGGTGCCGAGCCAGTAGTCGCCGCCCGGGGCCAGCAGGGTGTTGGCCGGGTCGACCCGGGTCGGGTCGTACGGCGTCCAGACGAACGACACCAGCGCGGTGAGGACGACCAGTCCCACCAGGGCGGCGCCGATCACCAGCGTGAGGTTCCAGCGACGGCGCGGCTTGCCGGGGCCGGACGCGACGACGTCGGCGGTGGCGTCCGGTGGGGCGTCGGCGACTGATGTCATGCCTTGCTCCTCAGCCTGGGGTCGACCGCGTGGTACACCACGTCGACCAGGAAGTTGATCAGAAGCACCGCCGCCGTGAGCACCATGACCGTGCCCTGCACCTTCAGCAGGTCGCGGTTGCCGACGTCCTGCAACAGCATCCGGCCGAGGCCGGGCAGGCCGAAGACGTTCTCGATCACGACGGTGCCGATGAGCAACGTCGCGAGTTGCAGGCCGAGGACGGTGATGACCGGGATGGCGGCGTTGCGCAGCGCGTGCCGGGTCAGCGCCTGCGAGCGGCTGAGTCCCTTGGCCCGCGCGGTCTGGATGAAGTCCTCCTGCATGACCTCGACCACCGCGGAGCGGACGTAGCGCATCAGGATCGCGCCCTGGGCCACGCCGAGGGCCAGGGCCGGCATCAGCAGGGCCTGGACGGCGTCGCCGACATCGTCCCAGCCGGTGAACCCGCCGGCCGGCAGCCACTGGAGTTTCACCGCGAACACGGTGATGAGCAGGATGCCCAGCCAGAACGAGGGGACCGCGATGCCGACCTGGCTGAACGCCGACAACGCCGTACCGATGGCGGTGCGGCTCTTCACCGCCGCCAGGATGCCCAGCGGCACTGCGATGAGCAGCGCCAGCGTCATCCCGGCGAGGATGAGCGGCACGGTGACGCCGAGCTTGTCGGCGATCTCCGAGCCCACCGACACGCCGCTGAGCGGCGAGACGCCGAAGTCACCGCGGATCAGGCCGCCGGCCCAGTCGAGGTACCGCTCGGTGAACGGCCGGTTCGTCCCGAACTGCTCCCGCAGCGCCTCCAGCGCCTCCGGCGTGGCGTTCACGCCGAGCATCGCCTGCGCCTGGTCGCCCGGCAGCAGCGCCAGCATCGTGAAGACGAGGACGGACGCGGCGAACAGCGAGACCGCGAGGATGGCCAGCCGCCGGACGAAGTAGATCACCATGCGTGTGTGCTCCCACTCCGAGTCATGGCCTGATCATCACCATCTTGGTCACGGTCAGCTCCTCCATGGCGAAGCGCGGTCCCTCCCGGCCGATGCCGGAGTCCTTGACGCCGCCGTACGGCATGTTGTCGGCGCGGAAGCCGGGCACCTCGTTCACCAGCACCCCGCCCACGTCGAGGCGGCGCACGACGTCGAGGGCGACCGCCAGGTCACGGGTGAAGACAGCGGCCTGGAGCCCGTAACGCGACCTGTTGACCAGCTCGACCGCCGCGTCCATGTCCGGCACCGACCGGACGCAGACCACCGGGCCGAAGATCTCCTCCGCCCAGCACTCGGCGTCCTCGGGGACGTCGACGAGCACTGTCGGTTGCAGCACCCGGCCCTGCGCCGTACCGCCGGACAGGCAGCGCGCCCCGGCGGCGACCGCGCGGTCCACCCACGAGTGGACCCGCTCGGTGGACGCCTCGTCCACCAGCGCGGACACCCGGGTGTCGGCGGACCGGGGGTCGCCGGTGGTGACAGTGGCCAGCAGCGGCCGGAGGCGTTCCAGCAGCGCCTCGCGGACCGGCTCCTCGACGATCACCCGCTGCACGCTGATGCACGCCTGGCCGGAGGCGTAGAACCCGCCGCGTACGACGGCCTCGGCGGCCCGGTCGAGGTCGGCGTCGCGGCCGACGACGAGCGCCGCGTTGGACCCGAGTTCCAGCAGCACCTTGCGCGGGGCCGCGGCGCGGGCGATCTGGTGGCCGACGTGCGCCGAGCCGGTGAACGACACGGCGGCGACGCCGGGGTGCGTGGTCAGGAGCTTGCCGACCTCGACGCCACCGGTGACGAGCTGGACCCCGGCGGCCGGGCAGCCGGCCCGGCGGAACAGGTCGACGAGCACCAGGGTGGCCAGCGGCGTGTTCGGCGCCGGCTTGACGATCACCGGACAGCCCGCCGCCACCGACGGGGCGACCTTGTGGGCGGCCAGCAGCAGCGGGTAGTTGAACCCGGTGATGCCGACGACGACACCGACCGGGCGGCGTACCCAGAAGCCGAGCATGCCCTCGCCGGACGGCTGCATGTCCAGCGCCACCGTCTCGCCGGTCAGGTGCCCGACCTCCTCGGCGGCCGTCTCCAGCGTGACGAGCGTGCGGGCCACCTCGACCCGGCAGTCGACAAGCGGCTTGCCGGTCTCCAGGACCAGCAGCTCGGCGAGGTCGTCGGCGCGGGCGCGCACCTCGGCGGCGACTGTCGTCAGGATCGCGCGCCGCCGGTGGCCGGGCAGGGCGGCCATCTCCGCGGCGACCCCGAGCGCCGCCTCGACCGCCTTCTCCGCGTCGGTGGGGTCACCCCAGGGCGCCTGGATCACAGTGCTGCCGTCGTACGGGAACCGCACCGGGGCGGTCTGCGCGGTGGTGGTCCAGTCCGCGCCGATCGGCAGCCCGGCGGGCAGCGCGGTCAGCAGCTCCCGCGCGGTCACGACGCCGCTCCCGCCCGGGCGCCGGTGGTGCCGGTGAGGAAGGCGAGCGCCGCGTCGGCGTACACCTTCGTCTTGCGGACGATGTCGTCGACCTCGACGTACTCGTCGGGCTGGTGGGCGATCCACTTCGGACCCGGGCCGTACACCACGTTCGGGATGCCGCTGTCACGCCACAGGATCGTGCCGTCGGTCGCGCCGGGCACGCCGCCGAAGACCGGCTCGGCGCCGGTGACGGCGCGGTGCGCGCCGGCCACGGCGAGCGAGATCGGGTGGTCCTCCGGGGTGACCGCGCACGGCCTGTCGTCGACGACCTCGACGGCGAAGGTGACGCCGTGCCGGGCGCCGATGGCGTCGGCGTCGGAGCGGACGCGCGCGGCCAGGGCGGCGTGGTCGACACCGGGTACGGTCCGGCAGTCCACGCCGAGCACGGCGCGGCCGGGGATGACGTTGAGCTGGTCGGCGGAACCGGCGTCCAGGACCGTGGGGGTCAGGTACGTCGGGCCGAGGTGCTCGTGCTCACCCGGGTCCGCCTGCAGCTCCTGCTGGAACCGGCCGAGCGCGGCGACCAGCTCGGCGACCGCGGGCACGGGGTTGCGGCCGTGCTGCGGCATCGCGCCGTGCGCCATCTTGCCGGTACAGGTGACGAGCAGCCGGACCGCGCCCTTGGCGACCGCGCAGATCTCCTCCGCCTCCGGCTCACAGATGATCGCGGCGTCCACCTCGCGGGCCAGCGCGGTCGTGGTGAAGTGCTTCGCGCCGAGCATCTGGCCCTCCTCGTCCACCAGGGCCGCCACCACGATCCGGCCCGGGAACGGCCCGGCCAGCTCGACGGCCCGGGTCGCGTGGATCATCGCGGCGACACCGGCCTTCATGTCGGCGGAGCCGCGACCGTACAGCCGCCCGTCGACGATGTCGCCGCCGAACGGGTCGACCGTCCATTCCTCGACAGAGCCCTCGGTGACGACGTCGGTGTGCCCCTCGAACATCAGCGTCGGGCCGGGCAGACCACCGTCCACCACCGCGACGACGTTGGGGCGCCCGGGAACGACCTCGGTGACCTCCGGCCGCCACCCGAAGCCCCGCATGACCTCCGCGACGAGTTCCGCCACGGGCTGCTCACTGCGCCCGCGCTCCGCGTCCCAGGTCGAGGGGATGCGGACCAGGTCCTGGGTGAGCGACACGACGGCTTGCTCGTCGACGAGATGGCCGGCGCGGAGTGAGGCATGGGTGTCCGACGTCATGGCGTCGGAGGTTACGAACTCCGACCCCGAAGGGGAACGTCCAGTTTCCGGGCCGGTGGGGGTACCAGCCCTGGCCGGACCTGGTCTTCTACGGCCGCGGCGACCCGCCGCACCCCCTCGTCGATGCGGTCCAGCGGCATCACCTGGTACCCCAGCCGCAGGTGGTGACGCGGCGCGGGCCGGGCGGCCCAGTACGGCGCCCCGGGGTCGAGCAGGACACCCTGCCGGCGCAGCTCGCGGGCGAGTTCCCCGGCGTCCAGCCCGGGCGGGCCGGTCAGCCACCGGGCCAGCCCGCCACGCGGCACCGGCTGCGGGCCCCAGCGCACGTGCCGCTCGACCGCCCGCACCATCTCCTCGTACAGGCCCTGATAGTGCGCGCGGACGCGGCGTACGTGACGGGCCAGGTCCCGGCTGGCGATCATCTGCGCGAGGGCCCGTTGCATCGGGCCGGGCGGGTGCCGCAGCACGTAGCGGGAGCGGGCCCGCATGGCGTCCACCAGCGCCGGGGACGCCACCACGTAGCCGAGCCGCAGCCCGGGCGCCAGCAGCTTGCTGAAGCTGCCGAGGTAGACGACGCGGTCCTCGTCGTCCAGCGCCCGCACCGCCACCGCGGGCATCCCCCGGAACGTCATCTCCGGGTCGTAGTCGTCCTCGATCACCACCGCGTCCGCCGCGCCGGCCCGGCGCAGCAGCTCCTCCCGCCGGGACGCCGACATGGTCGCGCCGGTCGGATACTGGTGGCTCGGCGTGACGTACACCAGCTGGGCGCCGTGCAGGTCGGCCGGCAGGTCCTCGACGACCAGGCCGTCCTCGTCGACCCGGCCGGGCACCACGTCGGCGCCGGCCATCTGCATGATCGTCCGCGCGTCGGGGTAGCCCGGGTCCTCGACCAGCACCACGCTGCCCGGCCGGACCAGGACGCTCGCCAGCAGGTGCAGCGCGTGCGTCGAACCCAGCGTGATCATCACCTGGTCGGGGTGCGCGGAGATGCCGCGCGCGGGCAGCACGTGCTCGCAGAGCTGACGCACCAGCTCCGGGTCGTCGGCCTGGCCGGCGTCCCCGATGACCCGGGACAGCCCGTCCTGCCGCAGCGCCTCACGCTGCGCCCGTTCCCACGCGCCGATCGGGAACATGCTGGGGTCGGGCTGGCCGACCACGAACGGGAACGGCGCCCGCGCCCAGGCCGGATCCCGGTGCACAGGCGTGGGGGGCGGTTCCGGCAGCCGCGACTCCCAGTCGATCGGCCGCATCGGCGAGCGGGCGGTCCGCCGCGCGGCCCGCATCCGCACCACCGCGTCGGAGGAGACGTAGAGACCGCGCCGCGGGACCGTCACGATGAGGCCCTGCTCCATGAGCCGGTCGTACGCGGTCAGCACCGTGTTCCGGGAGACGCCGAGCGACTCGGCCAGGCGGCGCGTGCTCGGCAGCGGGCCGTCGTCGTACTGCCCGGCGAGGATCGCGTCCTCGAGCCCGGTGATGATCTGCTCGTAGAGCGGAACCGTGCTCTGCGGGTTGACCGGCAGCAGGAAGTCCGCCACCTCGACCTCCCACTCCCGCGGGGGTCTCGCCCAGTCCCGTCGTCGCACGCCTCGCACACGCCATCCGCGTCCCGCTGGTACTAGCCTAGCCGGAGACCTGGACCTGTTGCGGAGGGCCCGTTCCCGCCACGCTTGGCCGGGCGATGGCAGGTGACGGTCTCCTGCACGCGGACAGGGGTGGACTAATGAGCGCCCAGCGAATCGCGCTGGTGCCCGGCGACGGCATCGGACCGGAGGTCACCGCGCAGGCGGTCAAGGCGTGCGACGCCGCCGCCCGACGGTTCGGGCTCGACCTGGTGTGGGAAGACTACGAACTCGGCGCGGACTACTGGCGGATAACCGGCCAGGTCGTGCCGCCGGACGTGGAACAGGAACTGGCCAAGGCGGACGCCATTCTCTTCGGCGCCGTCGGCGACCCATCGGTGCCACCCGGCGTGCTCGAACGCGGCCTGGTCATCCACCTGCGGACCGCATTCGACCAGTACGTCAACCTGCGGCCGGTGAAGCTGCTGCCAGGCGTGCCCTCGCCCATCGGCGGGCTGCGTCCCGAGCAGTGCGACCTGGTGATCCTGCGGGAGAACACCGAGGGCGCCTACGTCGGCGCCGGCGGCTTCATCCACCGGGGCGGGCCGGACGAGATCGCCACCCAGGAGTCGGTGAACACCCGCAAGGGTGTCGAACGCCTCATCCGGCACGGTTTCCGGCAGGCCCTGGGCCGCCGGAAGCACGTCACGCTGGTGCACAAGGCGAACATCCTGACGTACGCCGGCGACCTGTGGCAGCGGACCTTCGAGGAGGTCGCCGCGGAGTACCCGGACATCGAGGTGGACTACGTGCACGTCGACGCGATGTGCCTCTACCTGGTCACCCAGCCGGAGCGGTTCGACGTGGTGGTCACCGACAACCTGTTCGGCGACATCATCACCGACCTGGGCGCGGCCGTGCAGGGCGGTCTCGGCCTGGCGGCCAGCGGCAACCTCAACCCGACCGGGTCGGCGCCGAGCATGTTCGAGCCGGTGCACGGCTCCGCGCCGGACATCGCCGGCCGGGGCTGGGCCAATCCCGCCGGCTCGATCCTCAGCGCCGCGCTCATGCTGGAGCACCTGGGCCACCCGGACGCCGCGCGCAGCCTGGAGGACGGCGTGAAGGCGGTCCTGCCGCGCCTGGGCGCCATGCGCGGGCCGGAGATGGGCATGTCGACCGAGGACTTCGGCGACGCCGTCGCCGCCGCCATCGCCGAGGGCGCGTACCAGGCGGAGGCGCTGCCGGCGTAGCGCGTCATCGGCTGATCGAGGTGGCGGCGGGGTGGACCCCGCCGCCACCTTTTTCGCCTGGCACCCCGGCTGGACGGGGTCGGGCGTACGGGGACGTGGGCAGCGCCGAACGGCCACCTCCCGTACGACGTCGCGGGCAACGTTCGGGGACCTCACGGACGGACCTGGCGTGCCCGCCGAAAACCGCATCTCACCTGCTGAGAGCCGTTCGTGGCGGTGTCACCGCGTGTTCCCGCGCGCGTTGCCGCCCGGCCGCCCGAAACCGGGCCACCGCTGGCTCCCCGGGCGGCGATTGGTACCTGCCCACCCCGCTGAACTGGCCCTTTTGCATCGGGTACCACGCTCCTAGTGTCCCGGCTCACAGGCTACGAGCGCCCTTGGCGTTCTTCGCGATGGGACACACGAATGAATCGGCTGAAGATAACGCTGCCCGCCGTGCTGCTCGCCACGGCGCTGGCTCTGACCGCGTGCAGTAGCGATGGCGACGACTCGGAGACCACCACCGGGGGTGGCTCCGGCAACGGCACCGTCACCCTCGGCGCCTACCTGGAGCCGGTGAGCCTCGACCTGACCGCCGAGGCCGGCGCCGCGATCCCGCAGGTCCTGCTCTACAACGTGTACGAGGGCCTGGTGCGCCAGAACGCGGACACCGGTGAGGTGGAGCCGCTGCTGGCCAGCGAGTGGAAGGTGTCCGACGACGGCACCAAGTACTCGTTCAAGCTCCGCGACAACGTCACCTTCCACGACGGTCAGAAGCTCACCGCGCAGGACGTGGTGTGGAGCTTCAAGCGGGTGACCGCGGAAGGCTCGACGAACCCGTTCAAGTCGCAGATGACCGTCGTGAAGACCGTCGAGGCGCCGGACGCCACCACCGTGGACGTCACGCTGTCCCGCCCGAGCCAGAGCTGGCTGTTCGACGTCGCCGGCCGCGTCGGCGTGGTGCTCAAGGAGAACGCCACCGACCTCGGCACGAAGCCGAACGGCACCGGCCCGTTCAAGTTCGACAAGTGGAACCGCGGCGACAGCATCACGCTGGCCCGCCACGACGGCTACTGGGGCGAGAAGGCGAAGGTCGCCTCCGCCGTCTTCCGCTACATCACCGACGCCAACGCGCTGAACAACGCGATGCTCTCCGGTCAGCTCGACATCGTGGCGAACATCCAGGCGCCGCAGCTGCTCGAGGTGTTCAAGGGCAACAAGCAGTTCGAGGTGGTCGAGGGCAAGACGACAGGTGAGGTCGTCCTGGCCATGAACAACGGCAAGGGCCCGCTGGCCGACGCCCGCGTCCGCCAGGCCATCCGCCACGCGATCGACCACGACGCGCTCATCAAGACCGTCTGGTCCGGGTACGGCACGAAGATCGGCAGCATGGTGCCGCCGAGCGACCCGTGGTACGAGGACCGCACCGGCGACTTCCCGCACGACCCCGCCAAGGCCAAGCAGCTGCTGGCCGAGGCCGGCCACGCGAACGGGCTCACCCTGACCATGGACGTCCCGCCGCCGGGTTACGCCCGCGCGTCGGCGCAGTTCGTCGCCTCGCAGCTGAACGAGGTCGGCATCAAGGTGACCCAGAACAACGTCGAGATGCCGCAGTGGCTCGACAAGGTGTTCGGCAAGGCCAACTACGACCTGTCGATCATCGCCCACGTCGAGCCGCGTGACCTGGTCCGCTACGGCGAGCCGGGCTACTACCACCGCTACAAGAACCCGGCCGTCACCCAGCTCATGCAGGAGGCCGACACGGCCCTGGACGCGGCGACCCGGGACAAGAAGTTCGCCGAGGCCGCGAAGGTCATCTCGCAGGAGGCCGCCAGCGACTGGCTGTTCCTGCTGCCGAACCTCGCGGTGATCCGGGACGGCGTCGAGGGTTACCCGAAGGACGCGGTGACCCAGTCGTTCGACGTCACCAAGGTGTCGAAGAAGTAACCTGCTCCACCCACAGAAGGACCTGGTAGGGCTCCCCAGCCCACCAGGTCCTTCTCGCATTCCCACCCCACCCGCCCCGCCCTCCGCCCTCCGCCCTCCGCCCTCCGCCCTCCGCCCTCCGCCCTCCGCCCTCCGCCCTCGGCGATCTTGCAGTTTCGGCCCTCGGCGCGCGAGGTTCACCCCTTTTGCCGGGGCACAAAGTGCAAGATCGACGACTTCGTCCGGTGACCCACGCCCCGGCGCACCCGTGCTCTGACGCGCGTCCGTCGATCATGGAGTTGTGGCGCCTGGAGTGTCCCGTAAGCGAGATATACGAGGTGCCACAACTCCAAGGTCGACGAAGCTCGCCCGAGATCGCGCGCAGATGCGTCCTGCGGAATCAGTAAGGCCCGCGATTCGCGGTCGGGCAGGCACGCCTGGAATGAGGCGACGCGCACCAATGACTGTGCACAGAGCCCGTCGTACGGGCGAGCCCGCTGTCGGCGCGAGGCCCGCCCGAGATCGCGGACAGACACGGCCGCCTCGGCTCAGGACGGGGCCGGGGACTCGCCGCCAGGCGGGGAAGCCGCGGCTGAACGGTGGACGCGGTCCCGATGCCCGTCGGCCTCGAAGCGCTGCCACCTGCCGGCCGAGGTGTCCCGCACCCACTCCCGCCGCCGCTCCCTATGCGCCCGAGCGCGCCCCACCGTCGTCGATCATGGAGTTGTGACGCCCGGAGTGCCCCGTGAGCGAGGTATGTGAGGTGCCACAACTCCAAGGTCGACGAGGCGCACCCGCAATCGGGGACGACGTCTCCGTCGGGCGGGCGCGCCGGGAACGACGCGAGGCGGGCCCCGTCCGTGTGGACGAAGCCCGCCTCGATCGTCAGGCGCCTACAGTCGCGGCGCCGGGTGGGACAGCGTGTGTCAGCTCAGCCGGGCGGTGGTTGCCCGTCGGCGACCCCGCAGGTGCATGCCCAGCAGGCCGACGCCGAGGATGCCCGCGGCCAGCAGGCCCGTGGTCACACCCGTGGAGAGCGTGGGGCCACCGGTGTTGCCGGAGGCGAGAACCATGCCGTTCTGCGACTCCTGCTCCGTGGTGTTGCCCGCCGGAGCGGCCTTCGGCTTCGGCTTGGGCTTGTCCTTGCCGTTGTCGGCAGCGGCCGGCGCGGGGACCGGCGTCTGCTGCAGCGCCTGGGTGGCCTGAGCGAAGGTCTCCGGCGTCACGTCGGGGGCGTTGCCCTGCGTACGCCACTGCTTGAGCTGCTTCATGCCCTTGCAGGCCGAGGGGTAGCGGTCACAGTAGCTGGTGGTGTTGCCGATGCTCTCGGACGAGAGGACGGCCTTGGCAATGGCGCGGGCCAGCGTGCTGGCACCGGCGTTGAAGATGGCGTTCAGCTGACGGGTGTCGGCCGGGTCGTTGATCTGCAGCGCCTCGCCCTTGCCGGTGGAGACGGCGAAGACGGTGTCACCGTCGCCCAGGGTGTGGATCGGGCTGATCGCGCGGGCCATGCCGTCGTGCGCGTTGCCGGACATGCGCTGCGCGGCGGCCTTCTCCAGCGGAGCGTTCGTGGCGACCACGGCGATCGTGGTGTTGGCCGGCTGCTGGGCGGCGGTGCTCGGCGGGTTGCACTCCTGCTTCTTGGGCGCCTTGTACCCGGCGAACTCGTTGCCGATGCCGAACTTGACGCCGTACAGGGTGCAGTCCGCCGGGTCGACCGGGGAGCCGGCCGGGTTGACGATCACCATCGCGCCGACGTAGATGCCGTCGCCGAGGTGGACACTGGCGGTGCCGACGCCGCCACGCAGGCCGCCACCGCGGGCACCGGTGCCGCCACCGACGCCGCCCTGGCGGACCGGACCGTCCGAGGTGGCCTGCGCCGCGAGGTAACCCCACTCGGCGGAGGTGCGCGCCTTCGGGTCACCGCCGCGGCCGAGGTCGAAGATGTCCGCGGCCGGCACGATCGGGGCCACGCCGCCGGCGCCGACGCGTACGCCCTCGCCCCGGTCCTCCAGCCAGCGGATGATGCCGTTGGTGGCCGACAGCCCGTACATGCTGCTGCCGCCGAGCTGGATCGCGTTGACGCCCGGGTTCGAGTTGAGCGGGCTGAGCAGGTCGGTCTCCTTGGTGGCGGGGGCGCCACCGCGCTGGTCCACACTGGCCACCGACATCTGCGGCATGTAGACGACCGAGGTGCCGGTCAGGTACGGAGCGGTGTCGGACTGCACCTGGCCGACCTGGATGCCGGGAACGTCGGTGATGGCGTTGTGGGCGCCCGGGGCGCCGGCGGCGGGGTTGGCCGACGCGGGCGACGCGACGAGCGCGAGTCCCGGGACGACCAGGGCTGCCGCGGCGATCGCAGCGAATCTGGACGACTTCATGCAGCTTCTCCTATGCGAAGCGGTGCGACCGCCACCCCGATTCGGGGCGGTCGATGCATTGGTCAACTGGTGGTCCCCCGTGGTACACGACGAGCGATGTGGGGGAGGCTACTGGTCAGACCAGTTGAAGGGAAGACCTGGCCCAGCTAATGGCCCACTCGGGTAATCCCAGGTCAGGCCACATCAGGCGGTATCAGAGCAATACGTCCACCATCGAACGCCGCTCCTCCGGCACGTACTCGGCGTAGTAGTGGTGCAGCTCCTGGCGGGTCAGCCGGGCCACCTCGTCCGCCTCGCCCGCCCGCATCGCGTCGATGACCCGGCGATGGTGGGCCAGGGTGCGCTCCATCAGGGCCTGCGGGTCCGGCGCCTGCGCCAGCTTGGTCGAGATGAGGTCCAGCACCATGCTCCGGACCGCGTCGAGGCAGAGCACGAGCAACTCGTTCCCCGACAGCCGCGCGACGTGCTCGTGGAAGCGGACGTCCGCCGCGCTGAACGCCTCGTAGCCATCGGCCACCGCGTCCCGCATGCCCGCCAGCGCCTGCTCCAGCTCGTCCAACTCGGACGGTGACGCCATCCGGGCAGCGACCGATCCGGCCGCCGACTCGATGATCATCCGGAACTGGAGCAGCTCCGCCACGCCGAGCCGCCGGCTGTCCACGACCCGGGCGAACAGCTTGCGCATCGCCGAGGCGGTCGAGGCGATCACCTGCGGCCCCAGGGGGTCCCCGGGGCGCGAGCGGACCAGGCCGCTGCTCTCCAGCACACGCAGCGCCTCGCGCACAGTGGACCTGCTGACGTCGAACTGCGTCGTCAGCTCGCGCTCGCTCGGCAGCCGGTCCCCCGGCCGCAGATCCCCGGCGGCGATCCGCTCCTCGACCTGCCGGACGATCCCCTCGTACGCCCGCACGGTCCGCACTGGAGCGAACGAGACAGCCTTCGGCATGGCGAAACCTCCCGACGCACGGCGGCCTCGCGCCGCTGCGAACAACGGTACGGTGCATCGACCCGCCCGGTGGTCAGCCCCCGCCCGCCACGACGAGTGCGCAGGCCGGGCGGCAGGTCACCGGAGGAGGCGGCGGTCGCACGGGCCGTCGTGGTCGGCCCGCAGCAGGCAGCGCCGGCCGCCGACCATCCGCAGATCGCAGAAGACCCGATGGCGTACGCCCTGCTCGTCCTCGGCCGAGACGGTGGTCTCGCCCGGGTCTGCCTGGGCGAGCACGCCCGACCAGCGGGCCACGACCCGGGCCAGGCGTACGGCGCCGGCCAGGTCACCGGCGACCACCGGCAGGTGGATGACGAACCGTTCGCTCATCGGCCCTACACTCCCGTGTTCATCCGCTTCTGCGCCTGCTCGGACTGCCAGCGCCGCAGCGCGTCCCGGACCCGCGCGGTCTCCTCCCGGCTGACGCCGAACGCCCGGTAGACGTCGGCCAGGTCGAGCGCCACCCGGTCGAGGAACTCCTGCACCTCGGCCGGGTCGAGCCCGCGCCGGCCCAGCCGCGTCGTCCGGAACCGCCGTTCCCGTACCTGCCAGGGACGCAACGGCGTGTAGTTGGCTGCCCGGTAGCAGCCCGGCTGGGTGGTGCCGCGACCGGCTCGAGCGCACTCGAAGGAGTCATGTCCGCCGGTTACCGCGCGAACACGCTCCGACCAGAGCAAGAATCCAACATGGCTACAATCCATCATTGCCATAAAGCCTTGATGGATCAGATCTACCGGGGCACAAGGCTTACGTCATGACCATCGATCCGCGCTCGCACACGCCGGTCTACGTCCAGCTCGCCGACCTGATCCGAGAGCAGATCGAATCGGGCGCGCTGCCGCCCGGGGCGAGCGTCGGCAGCGAGTCGCGGCTCAGCCAGGAGCATCAGATCGGCCGCGACGCGGTCCGGATGGCGATTTCGCTGCTGCGGTCGGAAGGGCTCGTCACCACAAGCCGTCCGCTCGGCACGCGGGTCCGGGAGACGCCGCAACGCAGGCAGGTGGAGCTGGCCGCGGGCGCGAGAGTCGTCGCGCGGATGCCTACCGGCGCCGAGCGCCGGAACATGCTGCTGGACGAGGGCGTGCCGGTGCTCGAGATCCACGGCCCGGAGGGCGACGTGGAGTTGCTGCCGGGTGACGAGGTCGAGCTGACCCGCCCGGCACACGACTGAGCCGGGCGGCGCGCGTCAGGCGGTGGGCGTACCCATCGCCACGTCGTCGACCTTGATGTTGATCTCGTCGACCCGCAGGCCGTACGCCTCGACGGCGGACGCGACAGCGATCCGCACCTCGTCAGTCACCTGCGGAACCGGGTGGCCCGCCTCGATCACGAGGACCAGGTTGATCACGGCCGCGCCGTCGGTGACGTGGGCCGTGCAGCCCCGCCGGGCGTCGCCGACCTGGTCGAGCCCGACCCGGTCGAGCACCGCGTTGAAGAACCGGGCCACGTCACCGCCCAGCTCGGCCACGCCGGGCACCCCCCGGGCGGCGGCCACCGCGATCTTCTCCACCACCTCGTCGGAGACGTGCGTGGTCCCGGCCGCCACCGCGTCCGGCGTCACCTGAAGTTCCTGGGTCGCCTCGTCAGCCATGCTCTCCCACCCGTCGCACCGCCCCGCGCCGACGGCGTGGGGCGGTGCGAGCGTACTAGGCGGAGGCGGTCCGCAGTGGACGGCCGCCCGGTTCAGCGTGCCCCGGCCGGCGCCGGCTCGCCGATCCCGTCCAGCCCGCCGGAGGTGCCCGGCACCGGGTGCGGCCCGGCGCCGCCCGCTGCCTGCTCGCGACGCCGGAGCCAGCGGTCGACACCGAGGTTGAGCAGCAGGCCGACCGCCGCCCAGACCGCCACGACGGCCAGGTTCCGTCCGACGCCGACCCCGCCGAAGTAGACGAGCGACCGGGCCGTGTCCACCGCTGCGGGCAGCGGCAGGACGCCCTGGAGCGTCCGGAAGAACTCCGGCACCATGTAGACCGACAGGCCGCCCCCGGACGCGGGCACGCCGGCCATCATCAGGACCACCATCATCGGGATGATCGCGGCGAGGCCGAAGGTACGGGTGAACACGGCGGTCACCAGCGACACGGCGAAGATGGTGAGCGCGCCGAAGCCGATCATCTCCAGGGCGTGCCCGTTGACCGCGCCGATGATCACGTCGAACAGCAGCCACAGCCAGGCGGACATGCCGATCGCCCAGCCACCGAGGATCGGCAGGAACTGCCGCAGCCGCCGGATGTGCGGTGCCCCGCCCCGGAGCACCGCGAGCATCAGGAAGCCGGACATGATCCAGGACATGCCGACGTACAGGCTGTTGCTGCCCATCGTGTCGGTCTCGCTCAGCGGCGACACGTCGGTGACCGCCAGTGGCATCTGCTGCCCGGCCGCGACCTGCTGGAACATGGTCTGGACCATGGTGTGCTGGCTGGACCCGGCGGCCGAGGACGAGTACAGCGTGGCCTCGCCACCGGGCGTGGACGGCAGCACGTACGCGGCGACCAGGTCACGCGCGAGGATGCGCTCGCGGGCCTCGTCCACCGATGCGGCCACGGAGATGTCGACGACGCCGTTCAGGCCCGCCCGCAGCCCGGCGGCGGCCCGCTCGGCCTGCTCCGGGACGGCGGCGACCACCGCGACCGGGATGTCGTGGGGCTCCGGCTTGTGCATGGAGAAGCTCATCAGGCCCACCACGACGACAAGGATGCTCAGCGGGAACGCCGCGACCGTCGCGTACCGGAATCGCTTGGACCGCGGCGGCCCGCCGGCCAGCGCGGGCAGCGGCGTGTCCGGGCCGTCGACCTGCGGTGCCTGCGGGATGGGTGCCCCACCGCGCTCCTTGAGCAGGCAGAGCGCCACGGCGGCGACGATCCACGCGGCGAGCGTCAGCAGGTGGACGCCGATGCCCCGGCCGTCGAAGTAGAGCGCCGACCGCAGCGCCTCGCCGGCCGCCGGCAGGGGCAGTACGCCGTGCAGGAACTGGAAGAACCCGGGCATCGTGTGGACCGGCAGCGCCAGGTTCGACGCGGGCATGCCGAACACGACGAAGAGCAGCATCCCGAGCAGGACCGCCAGCGGCCCCATCAGCTTGGTGAACAGAAGCTGGGCGAGACCGACGGCGGCGGTGGCGAGCATGCCGACGCCGAGGAACGTGAGGTAGTGGCCGTCCACCGCGCCGACGACCGGGCCGAGGATCAGCCAGACGATCGTGCTGGTCAGCGCGGACCAGCCGGCGACCAGCGGGACGAACCGCCGCAGGCGCAGCAGGTGGGGGGTGGCCATCAGGAGCAGGCTCAGCGGCACGTACCCGGCGAGCATCATGCCCATCGCGGCGAACAGCACGGCGATGCCGGCCCGGTCCTCGTCGGGCAGCGCCGCGACCTCCTCGACCGTTGACGTCCACTGCTGCTGCACCGCGACCGGGGCGAGAAGCTGCTGGGCGGTGGCGGAGGCGGAGGCCCCGGCCGCCGAGGCCGTGAAGATCGTCGCCTGGTCCGACCCGGCGGCCGGGAGTTGCAGCGCGCCGCTGATCTGCCGGTCCCGCAGCAGCTCGACCGCGGCGTCCCGGGACGTCACCAGGCGGGCCTCGACCGGCTCGCCGGGGGTGGCGTTGAGCGCGTCGACGACGCCCTGCGCCTGGGCGCCGCTGCCGACCACCGCCACCGGCATCTGCCGGGGGTGTGGGGAGTGCATCGTCGCCACGTAGGTCGCGAACATCATCGTGACCATGAGGAACGGCATGACGAAGAGGGCGACCGAGCGGATGATCCGTTCCTTGCGGTCGGCGGCGTTCGGCTCGGCGGTCGCCGGGTCGGTGGTGGACGGCACAGGCATGCTCCGGACTGGGTTCGCGGCCGCGTCGGGCCAGAATGTAAGTCACCTGACTTACGTAGTGTAGGTGACGCCGGCACCGGACCAAGAAACGACTAGGTTTGGCCTGCGCCACAGTCGCGCGGTCCACGAGGAGGGGTGCGGTCATGGCACGGTCGGAGGCAGCCCGCGTCGCGCTGCTCGACGCGGCCGAACGCCTGTTCGCCGAGGAGGGGATCGCCCAGGTCTCCGACCGCCGGGTGGCCGAGGTGGCCGGCAACACCAACCACTCGGCGGTGCGCTACTACTTCGGCGGCCGGGAGGGCCTGCTCCGGGCACTGGTCGCCCGGCACATGGACGCCCTCGCCGGACCTCGCCGGGCGATGCCCGAGCAGCCCGACTCGGTCCTCGGCGACGTGCGCAGTCTCGTACAGCCGTCCATGGCGGTGCTCGCGAGCCTGCCCCGGCCGAGTTGGCGGGCCCGCTTCCTCGCCCAGGCCCTGCACGACCCGACGCTGCGGGTGCTGATGCGCGAGGCGTTCGAGTCGGCCTTCGTCGACCTGCCGGCCCGCGCGTCGCTGGCGTCGCGCCTGGCGCACCTCGACCGGGGAGTGGTGGCCGGCCGGTCGGCGCTGATCGCCCGCATCGTCATGACCGCCACCGCCGAGGTCGAGGCCCGGGCCGAGCAGGAGGGGCAGGACCCGCGCTGGCTGGACGTCGGCGACTTCCTCGCCGACGCCATCGCCGGCATGCTGGCGGCTCCGGTCAGCCGGCCCGGAGCCGCCAACCCGCTCACCGACGCGGAACTCTGAGCCCGGAGGCGGGCCGGCCGAACCCGGCGGCCGCGCCTTCAGGAACCGAGCTGGGCCAGCAGCTCGTCGGCCGCCGCGTACGGGTCGAGGGCGCCCTCGGCCACCTTGGCCGCGAGCGTCGGGAGCTGCGTACCGTCGCGCAGTGAGCCGATCCGGGCGCGCAGCACGCCCAGCGCGATGGCCTCGATCTCGGCGGCGGCCCGCGCCTCCCGGCGGCGGCGCAGCTCGCCGTGGCGCTCCAGCCACTCGCGGTGCTTGTCGATGGCGGCGGCGATGTCGTCGATGCCCTCGGCGCGCGCGGCGATCGCGCGCACCACCTGCGGACGCCACTCCCCCGGCCCGCGCTCGCCGAGCGCGATCATGCCCTGGATGTCGCGGACCGTCGCGTCCGCGCCGTCCCGGTCGGCCTTGTTGACCACGAAGACGTCGGCGATCTCCAGGATGCCGGCCTTGACCGCCTGGATCGCGTCGCCCATTCCCGGCGCGAGCAGCACGAGCGTGGTGTCGGCAAGCGACGCCACCTCCACCTCGGCCTGCCCGACGCCGACGGTCTCGACGAGCACCACGTCGCAGCCCGCGCCCTCCAGCACCCGCACCGCCTGCGGCGTCGCGGCGGAGAGCCCGCCCAGGTGACCCCGGCTGGACATCGAGCGGATGTAGACGCCCGGGTCGGTCGCGTGGTCCTGCATCCGGACCCGGTCACCGAGGATGGCGCCGCCGGTGAACGGGCTGGACGGGTCGATGGCCAGCACGCCGACCCGGTGGCCGCGCGCTCGCAGCGCCCGTACCAGCTCGTTCGTGGTGGTCGACTTGCCCACCCCCGGCGAACCGGTCAGGCCGACCACCTGGGCGTGCCCGGAGTACGGCGCGAGCGCCGCCGCGACCTGCGGCAGCACCTCGTCGCCGGACTCGACCAGGGTGATCAGCCGGGCCACCGCGCGGGGGTCGCCCGCGCGGGCCCGTTCCACCAGCATGGGTACGTCCCGGCTGCGGCGCACCGGGCCGGTGGCCGCCGCCGGGGCGTTACTTGCGTCGTTCACAGTGCCGCCTTCGTTCGCGACTGCGGGGCTCGCAAACCCGGCTCACTCCTCGCACTCACAGATAATCAGCTCTCGGCGCCGTTCGGGACGTGGATGATCAACGCGTCGCCCTGCCCGCCACCGCCGCAGAGCGCCGCCGCGCCGGTGCCGCCGCCGCGCCGCTTCAGCTCCATCGCGAGCGTGAGCACGAGACGGGCGCCGGACATGCCGATCGGGTGGCCGAGCGCGATCGCGCCACCGTTGACGTTGACCTTGTCGGGGCTGATCCCGAGGTCACGGGTGGACTGGATGCCCACCGCCGCGAACGCCTCGTTGATCTCGATGAGGTCGAGGTCCTCGATGCTCAGACCACCCTTCTTCAGGGCGTGGTTGATCGCGTTCGACGGCTGCGAGTGCAGGGAGTTGTCCGGGCCGGCCACGTTGCCGTGCGCGCCGATCTCGGCCAGCCAGGTCAGGCCCAGCTCCTTGGCCTTGGCCTTGCTCATCACGACCACTGCGGCGGCGCCGTCGGAGATCGGCGAGGAGCTGCCGGCGGTGATGGTGCCGTCCTTGGTGAAGGCGGGACGCAGCCGGCCCAGCGACTCGGCGGTGGTGTCCGGGCGGATGCCCTCGTCCTCGCTGATCACCAGCGGGTCGCCCTTGCGCTGCGGGATGATCACCGGGGTGATCTCCTCGCCGAAGTGGCCGTTCTTCTGCGCGGCGGCGGCGCGCTGGTGGCTGGCCGCGGAGAACGCGTCCTGCTCCTCGCGGGTGATGCCGTGCTTCGCGCCGTGCCGCTCGGTGGACTCGCCCATCGAGCAGCAGTCCCAGGCGTCGGTGAGGCCGTCGAGGGCCATGTGGTCCTTGACCGTCACGTCGCCGTACTTGTAGCCGGAGCGCTGCCCGAGCAGCAGGTGCGGGGCGTTCGTCATGGACTCCATGCCGCCGGCCACCACGACGTCGAACTCACCGGCCCGGATGAGCTGGTCGGCGAGCGCGATCGCGTCCAGCCCGGAGAGGCAGACCTTGTTGATGGTCAGCGCCGGGGTGGACATCGGGATGCCGGCCTCGACGGCCGCCTGCCGGGCCGGGATCTGCCCGGCGCCGGCCTGGAGCACCTGGCCCATGATCACGTATTGGACCTGCTCGGGCGCGACGCCGGCGCGCTCCAGGGCCGCCTTGATCGCGATGCCACCGAGCCGGGTCGCGGGGAGGTCCTTGAGGTTGCCCAGCAGGCGCCCCATCGGGGTCCGCGCGCCGCTGACGATCACCGAAGCCATTGCCTGCCTCCGAGGGGGTGCCGACCTGTACGCCTTAACGATTGTTCGGTCAGACTAGCGTCATGGCTGAGAACTCCCCCGTCGAGCCCGCTGCCGAGTTTGTCACAGACATCGGCCTGCGCCGCATCGACCACGTCGGGATCGCCGTGGCCGACCTGGACGCCGCGATCGACTTCTACCAGCGCACCTTCGGGATGCGCTGCGTGCACACCGAGACCAACGACGAGCAGGGCGTACGCGAGGCGATGCTCGCGGTCGGGCCGGACGCCTCCGGCGGCATGGTGCAGCTGCTCGCCCCGCTCTCCCCGGACACCACGATCGGCAAGTTCCTGGACAAGCGCGGGCCGGGCATCCAGCAGGTCGCGTACACGGTGGCGGACATCGACGTGGCGTGCGCGGCGCTGCGCGAGCGCGGCGTACGGCTGCTCTACGACACGCCCCGGCGCGGCACCTCGGACTCCCGGGTCAACTTCGTGCACCCGAAGGACGCCGGCGGCGTGCTGATCGAGCTGGTCCAGCCCGCCTGAGCCGCAAGGAAGGGCCCCTTCTTAACAGACGTCTGTTAAGAAGGGGCCCTTCCTAACAAGTGGGAACGCGCGCGGCCGTGCGCGCTTGCGCGTTCCCACGGACAGCTCCACTCATCGGTGGATGCAGTTTTTCACAGAGGGCTTCCCGCTTTAGCTACCGTTCAGTAACGTCCGCCGGACAGGAGCGCGACCGGTGCCGGAATGTGTCGATTGCCGACATGGCGGTCCCGTCGCACCGGCGCCGACGATGGCAGCACCCCTGCCCGCGTTGTGCGGGTGCGGACTAACGGGAGGTCACCGTGCAGGACATCCTCGAAGCGATCATGGCGGCGGAGGGTTCGTCGCAGCCGGAGCGGGAGCTCGCCGGCCTCGCCGGCCTGCCCGTGCCGGAGAGCTACCGGGGCGTGGTGGTGCGTGCCGAGGACACCCGCATGTTCGAGGGCATGGCCACCCGTGACAAGGACCCGCGCAAGGCCCTGCACGTGCAGGAGGTGCCGGTCCCGGAGCTGGGCCCGGGTGAGGCGCTGGTCGCGGTGATGGCCAGCGCGATCAACTACAACACGGTGTGGACGAGCATCTTCGAGCCGCTGCCCACGTTCAAGTTCCTCCAGCGCTACGGCCGGCTCTCCGAGCTGACCCGCCGCCACGACCTGCCGTACCACGTGGTCGGGTCGGACGCCGCGGGCGTGGTGCTGCGTACCGGGCCGGGCGTGACCAAGTGGAAGGCCGGCGACGAGGTGGTCGCGCACTGCCTGTCGGTCGAGCTGGAGGACTCCGCCGGTCACGACGACACGATGCTCGACCCGCAGCAGCGGATCTGGGGCTTCGAGACCAACTTCGGCGGCCTGGCCGAGCTGGCGATCGTCAAGGCCAACCAGCTCATGCCGAAGCCGCGCCACCTGACCTGGGAGGAGGCGGCCAGCCCCGGGCTGGTCAACTCCACCGCGTACCGGCAGCTCGTCTCGCACCACGGCGCGAACATGAAGCAGGGCGACGTGGTGCTGATCTGGGGCGCCTCCGGCGGCCTCGGCGGGTACGCCACCCAGATGGCCCTCAACGGCGGCGCGATCCCGGTCTGCGTGGTCTCCTCGCCGGAGAAGGCCGAGCTGTGCCGCAAGATGGGCGCCGAGCTGGTCATCGACCGGACCGCCGAGGGCTTCAAGTTCTGGAAGGACGAGGAGACCCAGGACCAGGACGAGTGGCGGCGCTTCGGTGAGCGCATCCGCGAGCTGACCGGCGGCGAGGACCCGGACATCGTCTTCGAGCACCCGGGCCGGGAGACGTTCGGCGCCAGCGTCTACGTCGCCAAGAAGGGCGGCACGATCGTCACCTGCGCCTCCACCAGCGGCTACAACCACCAGTACGACAACCGCTACCTGTGGATGCACCTCAAGCGCATCGTCGGCAGCCACTTCGCCAACTACCACGAGGCGTGGCAGGCCAACCGGCTGGTCGCGCTCGGCAAGGTGCACCCGACCGTGTCGAAGACCTACGCGCTGGAGCAGACCGGCCAGGCCGCGTACGAGGTGCACCGCAACGCGCACCAGGGCAAGGTCGGCGTCCGGTGCCTCGCCCCCACCGACGGGCTCGGCGTCCGCGACACCGAGATGCGTTCGCGCCACGAAAGCGCCATCAACCGGTTCCGCGGTCACTGACCGTACGGTCGTCAGGGATTGCCTTTCCGGCCGACCGGGGCACCATTCGACCGGCGTACGCACAAAGGGCCGCGGGTACCGACCCGCGGCCCTTTTCGCGCCGCCTTCCGCGCAGAAGCCCGACCCGCCCCACCCGCCCGGGAGCTGCCAAGATCGCCAGTTGGTCCGTTGTCACCGGCCGACCGAGTTGACCATGTAAACAGGACGCGAAAGGTGCCGACCGCTCTTGCGAACCACCCTGGGGCGTCTGCCAGTATGTCCCAATGCCCCAGCAGCAGTCCTCCCCTCTCGCGTTCTTCGATAACGCGAACTCACAGCCCGATTTCACCGTTGGCCTGCGTGGTTACAACACCAACCAGGTCGACGACTTCATCGGCCGCCTCACCGCCGCCCTGAGCCAGTCCGAGCAGGCCCGGGCCGAGGCCGAGCAGCGGATGAACGACGCGCAGCGCCGCCTGCGGCAGGCCGAGCAGCGCCAGAACGCCCTGGAGCAGAAGCTCACCGAGACCAACAAGCAGCTCGAGGAGAACAGCCGGCCGACCCTGTCCGGCCTGGGCACCCGCGTCGAGCAGATCCTGCGGCTGGCCGAGGAGCAGGCCAACGACCACCGCAACGAGGCCAAGCGCGAGTCGGAGGGCATCCTCTCCGCCGCCCGCCTCGAGGCGCGTGAGATCACCGACAAGGCGCGCGCCGAGGCCGCCGCCATGAAGGCGACCGCCGAGCGCGAGGCCGGCAGCGTCCGTACCGCGGCCGAGCGGGAGGCCGCCGAGGTTCGCGTGCAGGCCCGCCGCGAGGCCGACACGCTGCGCGCCGACGCCGACCGGGAGACCAAGCAGCTCCGTACGGTCACCGCGCACGAGGTCGCCGAGCTGAAGTCGACTGTCGAGCGCGAGGTCGCCACGCTGCGCGCCACCGCCGAGCGGGAGATCACCCAGCAGCGGGCCAAGGCCGCCCGGGAGGCCGAGGAGAAGCGGGCCGAGGCGACCAAGCTGCTCACCGACGCGCGCGACAAGCGCGACAAGGACCTCCAGGCCCTGGAGCTCCAGCTCGCCGAGCGGCGGGAGAAGGCCGAGCGCGAGGAGTCGGAGCGGCACGCCGCCCAGGTCGCGCAGACCCAGAAGCTGGTGAACGAGGCCGAGCAGCGGGCACGCGCCGCGCAGGAGCGGGCCAAGGAGATCGAGCAGCGGGCCGAGTCCCGGCGGGTCGAGTCCGAGCGCACCGCCAACGAGACAGTCGACAAGGCCAAGGCGCTCGCCGACAAGACGCTCAACGAGGCGCGCGCCGAGGCGCAGCGGGTGCTCAACGAGGCCCGCACCGAGGCCGAGCTGACCACCCAGGCGGCCCGCCGCGAGGTCGAGGACCTCACCCGGCAGAAGGACGCCGTCACCTCGCAGCTCGGGCAGATGCTCTCCGGCCTGGCCGGCATCGTGCCGGGCGTGCCGGCCGGCGGCAAGACCGAGACGCCGAAGGCCGACGCCTCCGCGCAGAAGGTGACGGCCGAGTCGGCCGGCTGACCGAACACCCGCTGTCGGGGGCATGAGCCACGGCGCGGGGTGACACCGGGTGACCGGTGTCGCCCCGCGCCGTCATGCTTGTGCGGACCGTTTCGCCAGGAGGGTGAAGTAGCTCCCAGAAGGGGCGTCCGTATCGCCCCAGCAGAGCCGGTTGCGTGTGAGGATGGGGGCATGTCGCACGGCGAGGAACTGTTCGCGCTCGGCGGGGACGTGACGACGGAGCCCAGCTTCGAGTCCGCCCTTCGGGGGTACGAGAAACGGCAGGTCGACCGCTACGTCGCTCGCGCGGAGCACGAGATCGCGGCGTTGACCACCGAGCGGGAACAGGCGTACACCCAGATCCACAAGCTGGCCGGTCAGGTCGAGGTGCTGCAGCGCGACCTGGCCCAGGTGCGCAAGCAGGTGGGGGTGGTGGACCGGGCCTCGTTCCGGCACCTGGGTCCGCGCGTCGAGCAGATCCTCACCATGGCGGAGGAACAGGCCGACGAGATCCTGAGCGCCGCCAACGAGGAGATCGAGGCCCGCCGCGCCGCCGCCGAGCACATCGTCGAGGAGGCGCGGGAGCAGGCCGCCCAGGCGCTGAAGGACTTCGAGATCGCGCTGGCCGCCCGCCGGGCCGAGGAGGAGCGGCACACCGCCGCCCGCAAGGCCGAGGCCGAGGCCACGCTCAAGACCGCCAAGGAAGAGTCGGCGCAGCTGCGCAAGGCCGCGCAGGACGAGTCGGCGAAGCTGCGTACGGCCGCGCAGGACGAGGCCGAGAAGCTGCGCCGCACCGCCCAGGACGCGCTGGCGAAGGCCCAGCAGGAGGCCACCCAGCTCCGCGACACCGCCAAGGAGATCCACTCCCGGGCCCAGCAGGAGGCCGCCCGGCTGCGCGAGGCGGCCAAGGAGGTGCTGGCCAAGGCCCAGCAGGAGGCGAACCAGCTCCGCGAGGCGGCCAAGGAGGTGCACGCCAAGGGGCAGCAGGAGGCCAAGCGGCTCACCGACGCCGCCGCCGAGGCCGGCCGGGCCACGCACGCCAAGGCGCTGGCCGAGGCCAAGAAGATCGTGGACGACGCGGAGGAGGCGGCCAAGGCCACCCGCGGCCGGGCCCGCGCCGAGGCCAGCCGGCTCACCACCGAGGCCACCGAGGCCGGCAAGCGCAACCGCGCCGAGGTCGAGGCGTACGTGCAGCGCATGCGCACCGAGACCGAGGCGTACGTGCAGCAGTCCCGCGCCCAGACCCAGCAGGAGCTGGGCGCGTGGCGGGCCGGGGTGGAGAAGGAGGTCACCGAGCGGCGGGACAGCGCGGAGAAGGAGCTGGCCCAGCGCCGGGCCGCCGCCGAGCAGGAGTTCGCCAAGCGCCGGGACGAGCTGGACAAGCAGCACGCCAAGCGGCAGGAGGAGCTGGAGCAGGCGTACACCACGCGGCGCGACGAGATCGAGCGCACCGCCGCCGACGTCCGGCAGGCCGCCGAGGCGGACGCGCTCAGCATGCGGCAGCAGGCCGAGCTGGAGGCCGCCGAGCTGCTGCGCCGTGCCGAGGCGGACGCCGGCGCGCAGCGCCGCAAGGCCGACGAGCACGTCGCGGCCTCGCGGCGCCAGTTCGAGGAGTACGCGGCCACGACCCAGCAGCACCTGGCCACCACCCAGCAGCACCTGGCCGCCACCCAGCAGGAGGTGGCCGCCGGCCGGCAGCAGCTCGCCGGGGTGATGCTGGAGATCGCCAAGGCGCAGCAGGAGCTGGCCGACCTGCGTACCGAGACCTGGAAGTCGCGGCAGGAGTCCGACGACCTGCAACGCCGCCTCGGCGACCTGCGGCGCGACGCCGACTCGGCCGGGATCGCGGCCACTCCGGTCGACCCGGACGAGCTCGCCACTGCCGCGTCCGCCGGCCGCTCGACCGGCGACGGCGAGCCGGCGGGCGGCGACGCCCCGGCTGATGTCCCGGTCGGTGGCGGTGCGCCGGTGGCCGCGAAGGCCGACACGAAGGCCGACACGAAGGGCACCACGCCGGCCAAGGGCGACGGCGAGCCGGCCGAGGCGGGCAAGGCCAAGCCGGTCGGTGAGCCGGTGACCACCATGGACTCCCCCGCCGGGGCGGGCGTCGACGGCGAACCGACTGTCGCCGCCGTGCCGGGCGAGGGTGGCCGGGGCGCCACCCCGACGAAGATCACCAGCACCGGCGAGAACGGCAAGCGCCCCACCAAGCCGACCACCGACGAGCGCAGCGCCAAGCCCAGCGCCGTCACCGTCGACAAGGACTGATCCGACCGCCTCGGATGCCGCTACTTCGGCCGAAGTGGCGGCATCCGGCCCGCCCGGATCACGCGACTTCCCTGAACCGCCGGCCGGCGAGCGCGGCGGCAGCGGTGGTGGTGGGATGGCCGGCGCGGGGTGGCGGCGACTACCCTGCGGGCAGAGGGTCGCGCGTCGGCCGGGGACGTCACCGGCGGGCCGCCGGGGAGCGGGGAGAGCCGGGAGGCACGGGTGTCGCAGGAGGGCTCCGCCGCCCACGAGGACGAGGCCGCGGACGTGCACATCGCCGGCCCGGTGAAGCCCGCGAGCGAGACCACACGCGCCGCCGCGAGCGACACCACGGGTGCCGCGAGGAGCCCGCGAACCGGCATCGAGGCGAGCAGCGAGCGGCCCGCCGACGTCGAGCCGGGTGAGTTCGAGCCGAGCGGGCGCTTCGGTGTGCCGGGGCGGCCACTGCGGCGCAGCGCCTTCCTGATCGGCTTCACCGGCGCGCTCGGCGTGCTGCTGGCGTACGCGCTGTTCCTGGGCCTGCGCAACGCCGCCGGCATCCTGGTGCTCGTGGTGATCGCGCTATTCCTCGCGGTCGGCCTGCACCCGGCGGTGGTCCGGCTGCGCAGGTGGGGCGTGCCGCGCGGGCTGGCGGTGGCGGTGGTGACGCTCACCCTGCTCGCGCTGATCGTCGCCGGCCTGCTGGCGCTGGTGCCGCCGGTGGTGACCCAGTCCGGCCAGTTCGTGCAGCAGCTACCCGGCTACGTCGAGGAACTGCGCCGCAATCCCACAGTGAACGACCTGGTGATCCGGTACGACGTGATGGAGCGGGTCCAGGCGGCGGCGAACGCGGACACGATCGGGCGGGCGCTCGGCGGCGTGCTCGGCGGGGCGCAACTGATCTTCGGGACGATCTTCCGCCTGCTCACCGTGCTGGTGCTGACGATCTACTTCCTGGCGTACTTCGACAAGCTGCGCGAACTCGGGTACGCGCTGGCACCGCGCTCGCGCCGGGAGCGGGTCCGGCTGATCGGCGACGAGATCCTGACCCGGGTCGGCGCGTACATGGTCGGCGCGCTCGCCATCGCGGTGCTGGCCGGCGTGACCACGTTCGTGTTCGCGCTGGTGGTCGGGCTGCCGTACCCGTTCGCGCTGGCGGTGGTGGTCGCGGTGACCGACCTGATCCCGCAGATCGGCGCGACGCTGGGCGCGGTGGTGGTGACGCTCGTCGGGCTCGCCACCGACCTGCCGGTGGGCATCGCGTGCCTGGTGTTCTTCATCCTCTACCAGCAGGTGGAGAACTACCTGCTCTATCCGAAGATCATGCGCCGGGCGGTGTCGGTGAACGAGGTGGCGGCGTTGCTCGCCGCGCTGCTCGGGGTGGCACTGCTGGGCGTGGTGGGCGCGCTCATCGCGATACCCACGGTCGCCGCGTTGCAGTTGATCCTGCGCGAGGTGGTGCTGCCCCGCCAGGACGCGCGCTGACCCGTTACTCGGCGCGTCGCTGGGCCGGGCCGGGCACCGGGGTGTCGGCGAACGCGGCTACCGTACGGTCGGCGTACGCGCTGACGTCGCCGGTCTCCATCGGGCCGTCCCAGGTGGTCGGCAGCGGCAGCGGCACGCCGGGGGCGACCCGCCGGACGATCTCGTCCAGCACCTTCTCCGCGTCGCCGACCCAGAGGTGCTTGGCGCCGTCCACGCCCACCACCTCGGCCTGCGGCACGGCGGCGAACCGCTGCCGGGCCTCCTCCGGGCGCAGGTAGTCGTCGAACTCGGGGACCAGCGCGGTGAGCGGCTTGCCGGAATCGGCCCAGACCGCCAGGTCCTCCGGGGCGGAGAAGCGCAGCGGCGGGGAGAGCAGGATCGCGCCGGCCACCGCCGGGTCGCAGCCGTACTTCAGCGCCAGGTCGGTGCCGAACGACCACCCGACCAGCCAGATGTTCGGCAGCTCGTGGAACTCGGCGTACTCGATCGCGGCGGCCACGTCGAACTTCTCGCCGACGGCGCCGTCGAAGGCGCCCTCGCTGGTGCCGCGGACGCTGCTGGTGCCCCGGGTGTTGAACCGGAGCACGGCCAGGCCGGCCAGTGCGGGCAGCCGCCAGGCGGCCTTGCGGAACACGTGGCTGTCCATCATCCCGCCGTGGGTGGGCAGCGGGTGCAGGCAGACCAGCGTGGCGGCCGGTTCGCGGTCCAGCGGCCGGGCCAGTTCGCCGACGAGCGTCAGCCCGTCGGCGGTGTGCAGCTCGATGTCCTCCCGGCGGCCGGGCAGGATCGACGACGCGCGAATCGGAGTGCTCACGCCTGCCAGTCTCCCGTGTCGGCGGCTCCGCCGCCCACCGGGACGGGAACCTGGTGATCCAGATCGCTCAGCCGTAGCGCGGGGCGCCCCGGCCGCGCTGGAGGTTCGGCCCACGCCGGTCCCGGGCCCGCCAGCAGCCGGAGTGCCAGTGCCGGCGGTCGGTCAGGTCGCCCCGGTCGTCGGCCGGCCAGGCCACCAGGTGCGCCACGCCGGGGCGGATCTCCTGGTCGCAGCCGGGACAGCGGTACGTCTTCACCGACGCCCCGCCGCTGATCGCGCGTATCTGCCAGTCGCCGTCGCGCCACTGCTGCACTGTCGGCACGCCGTGGCGGGCACGCTCGGCGTCCAGGCCGGGGCCTTCTTCCCGGCGAGGGCGGTTGCGACGGGGGCTCACGGTCACCAAGCGTACGGTCCGCCGGCCGGACCGGCCCGAGTCGGGCGGCCGGCCGACGGACGAGCGCTCAGTCCCAGGTCTCCGGGCGGGTCGGGTCCGGCGCAACCCGGACGCCGCCCAGCACGAGCGCCGCGTCGAGTTTGTCGAACCCCTGCTCCGGCCAGCCGTAATCGGCGAGCAGGCGCGACTTCGGCACGCCCAGCAGCTCGATCCGGTCCTGTGCGGAGTAGAGGTGGGCGGGACGCCCGCCGATCGTCATGTTGCGGTCCACGGTTTGTGGCGAGATCTCGGCCGCGTACTGGTAGGAGACGCTCATCTGATGGTTGTCGGCACGGGCGATGCCGAACCGGGCGGTCACCAACCGCGGGAAGCCGGTCACGTTGACCCGGCAGCTGGCGACCCGGGCGCCGTCCGGCACGGTCGTGACGCGGGCCGGAGCACCACAGCGGCGCGCCTCGGTCAGCCGCAACGCCTCGGCCGCGACGGTCAGCGCCGTGTCCTGTTGCGCCGATACGCTGGCCCGCGCGTACAACCCGGGCACCGGTCGCCACTGCCGGACCTGGATCGGCATCCCGTCGACGGTCAGCGTGCTGGTCCGGCCGTCGAACGCCGCCTCCTCGGCGAGCGCAGCGACCTCGAACGGCACCCCCTCGGCGCTGGCATCCCGCAACGTCTGCGACGAGCGCGCCAGCTCGACGGTGACCTTACGCCCGTCGCCGACGTCCAGCCCGACGGTCTCCCGGCCCTGCGACGCCTCCCAGCTCAGGTAGCGGACCCGGGTGGTGTCGACGCCGAAGTGCAGCACCCCGGCGTCTGTGCCGACGACCTCCGGCGCGGCCGCCGCTCCCGGCGCGGCCCGCATCAGCGGTGGCGCTGCACCGGCCGACGCGGCCGGGCCCGCCGGGCCGGTGAACGGCCGGTCCACGCCCGGCAGGCCCGGGACGACGGCCAGGCCACCGAGCAGCGCGACCAGGGCGAGACCTCCACCGAGCACGGCCCGCCGACGGCGTAGCCGACGACGGCCACCCGTCACGGCCCCGGCGGTCAGCCGGTCGATGTCCACGGCACCCTCGGCGTGCTCCCGCAGCGCCGAGGCGATCCGTTCGTCGAGGTCGGTCACGGCCGGCTCCCCTTCGTCATCGGGACGCCGCAGCGCTCCCGGAGGTGGGCGAGCGCCCGCATCGCGTGGGTGCGGACGGTGACCGGGGAGCAGTCGAGGATCTGGGCGATCGTGGCGTCGTCCAGGTCCTCGTAGTAGCGCAGCACCAGCACGGCGCGCTGGCGGTCCGGGAGGGCGCGGATCAGCCCCCACATCTCGTCCCGGTCGGCCGCCTCGGCGCCCAGGTCGCCGCGTCCGGGCCGGTCGGCGAACGTGTCCACCGCCAGCTCACGGCTGGACCGCCGCCGCCACCAGGACGTGTTCGCGTTGACGAGCATCCGGCGCACGTACACGTCGGGCCGGTCGGCCCGGGCGATCTTCCGCCAGTGCACGTACGCGCGCGCCAGCACGTCCTGCGTCAGGTCCTCGGCGCGGTGCGCGTCGCCGGTCAGCAGCCGGGCCAGACGCAACAGAGCCGGGCCGCGGCTGCCGACGTACTCCTCGAAGGTCACACCTCGAAGACGCCGTCACCGGGCCCGGCTGTTGACAGCGGTCAGCGCCGGGTGTGGTCGCGGAACCCGCGGCCGGACTTGCGGCCCAGGTAGCCGGCCGTGACCAGGTGCTCCAGCAGCGGCGCCGGGGCGAAGCCGGGCTCACGCAGCTCCAGGTACAGCTCCTGCTGGATGGCCAGCGAGACGTCCAGGCCCACCACGTCGAGCAGCTCGAACGGGCCCATCGGGTAGCCGCAGCCGAGCTTCATCGCGTAGTCGATGTCGTCAGCGGTCGAGTAGCTGGCCTCCAGCATCTTCACCGCGTCGTTCAGGTACGGGAACAGCAGCGCGTTGACGATGAAGCCGGACCGGTCGCCGCAGACCACGCCGGTCTTGCCGAGCCTCGCGGTGACCGCGCGGGCGGTGGCCGACGTCTCGGCGGAGGTGCGGATGGTCTGCACGATCTCCACCAGCGGCATGATCGGCGCCGGGTTGAAGAAGTGCAGGCCGATCACGTCGGCCGGGCGCTGGGTCGCCATCGCCACGTCGATCACCGGCAGCGACGAGGTGGTGGTGGCCAGCACGACGCCCGGCTTGCAGATCTCGTCCAGGCTGGCGAACAGCGCCTTCTTGACGCTCAGCTCCTCGATCACGGCCTCGACCACCAGGTCGACGTCGGCCAGGTGCTCAAGCGTGGCGGACCAGGTGATCCGGCCGAGCGCGTCGTCCCGGTCGCTCTCGCTGATCTTGCCCCGCACCACGCCCTTGTTCAGCGAGGTCTTTACCGCCTCGCAGACCTTCGCGGACTTCTCCGCGCCCCGCGTCACCGAGATGATCTCGTACCCGGCCTTGGCGAACACCTCGATGATGCCGGTGGCCATGGTGCCGGAGCCGACCACGCCGACCTTCGCGATGGCGCGGGCGCCGTCGGCGAGCGCGGCGTCCGCCGCAAGCGGCGTGAACTCGTCGGGTACGACCTTCGGCGAGCCCGGCCGCTCGTAGGTGTAGAAGCCGCGACCGGACTTGCGGCCCAGCAGCCCGGCGGTGACCATCTGCTTGAGCAGCGGGGCCGGGGCGTGCCGGCGGTCCCGGCCGCCGCGCCGGTACATGGTGTCGAGGATCTCGTACGCGGTGTCCAGGCCGATCAGGTCCATCAGCGCCAGCGGGCCCATCGGCAGGCCGCAGCCGAGCTTCATGGCGGCGTCGATGTCCTCGCGGGTGGCGTACCGGGCCTCGAACATGCCGACCGCGTGGTTCAGGTAGCCGAACAGCAGCGCGTTGGCGATGAAACCGGCCCGGTCGCTGATCGTCACGTCGACCTTGCCGAGCCGCTCGCAGAGCGCCTCCACGTCGGCGACCACGTCGGCGGAGGTGACCACCGTGCGGACCACCTCGACCAGCTTCATCACCGGCGCCGGGTTGAAGAAGTGGATGCCGATGACCTGGTTGGGCCGGGTGGTGGCGACGGAGATCTCGGTGACGCTCAGCGAGGACGTGTTTGTGGCCAGGATCGCCTCGGGCTTGCAGACCCGGTCCAGCTCGGCGAAGATCCGCTGCTTGAGGTCGAGGTGCTCGGGCACCGCCTCGATCACCAGGTCCACGTCGTGCAGCGCGTCCAGCCCGACCTGGAAGTCGACCCGCGCGAGCAGCGCGTCCCGCTCGGCCTCGGCGAGCTTGCCCTTCGCCACGGCCCGGTCGGTGGAGCCGGTGAGCGTGGCCCGGCCGCGCTCCAGCGCCCCGTCGGAGATCTCGACGGCTGTCACGTCGACGCCGTTGCGGGCGAACACCTCCACGATGCCGGCACCCATGGTGCCCAGACCCACCACGCCCACCCTGGTGAACTCCCGCGCCACGACCGGCCTCCCCTGGCTCGACTCCGCCGTCCGCGACATGAACGGCCGCTAAGGTTATGCGCCGGAGTCTGCCACGTGACGCTGCGTTGTCGAGACGCCGTGGGATATTTCACGCACCGTGCCTCACGCGGTGGCGTTCTCCCCGGCCAGTGCCAGCAGTTCGGCGACGAACTCCGCCGGCCGCTCCAGGTGCGGACTGTGCCCGCAGCCGGGCAGCACCACCTCCCGGTACGTCCCGCCGGCCGCCGCGTACCGGTCCAGCACCGCGCGGGTCTGCCCCACCATCGGCTGCGGCGGGCACGCCACCTCACCGGGCCAGCCGGGCACCACGCCGAGCTGACCGAGGTACGCCAGGTCGAACAGCGAGGTGTCCGAGACGATCACGTCGGCGTCGCCGCGTACCCAGGTCACCGAGGGCTTGACCGGCACGGCGACCAGCTCGTCGGCGAGCCGGAAGTGGGCCGGGGCCAGCGCGTTGAGCACGCCGCGCGGCCCGGCGGCGGTCCCCGGCCAGTGCGGCGAGGCGACGGCCGTGCCCGGGTAGTTGTCGTCCCCGGTGGCGGTGGTCAGCATGCTCTCCAGCAGCAGGTCCTCGTCGTCGCCGAGCGAGGCCGGGTCGGCCACGTACGCGGCGCGCAGCACCGCGCGGGGGCTGGTCGGGCCGTCCGCGCTCCGGTCACCGGCGGCGAGCCGGGCCACGAAGTCCGGGTTCGCGCCGCCGGCGCCGGTGCCGGCGAAGTCGGGCGTGGTGGGGGTGCCGTCGAGGTCCCGGGTGCCGCCGAAGCCGTACGGGGACACCGGCGCCTCCAGCAGCAGGCCGGCGATCCGTTCCGGGCGGTCGACGAGCAGCCGCATCGCCACACCGCCGCCCAGCGAGTGCCCGGCCACCATCGGCCGGGCGCCGGGCCGGAACAGCTCCGGGGCGTCGAGCAGCGCGGCCACGTCGTCGGCGAAGTCGGCGAGCCCTCGGGTGGCGTCGACCGGCGCGGTGTCTGTCCCGCCGTAGCCGCGCAGGTCGGGGGCGACCACCCGCAGCGTCTCCGGCAGCCGGGCCAGCAGCGGTTCCCAGAAGGCGGAGGAGGAGACGTTGCCGTGCACCAGCAGCACCGGTACGCCGTCCGGTGGACCGGCCACGCGGACCGCCTGGGTGATGCCGTTGGCCTGGACGGTGAGCCGTGCGCTGCGCATCCGCGCATGCTGGCACGGACGGCCGACCCCGGTCCATGTGCCCCACCGACACACCACCCCGCCAAGGCGTGGGCGCCAGCCCACCCCACACCCCCACCCCGGGAGCGCCAACCCGCCCAGCCCACCCTCCTCCGCCGCCCCTCCGCCGACCGCCCGCCGACCCCTCCCTGGCGGTGATCAAGGAGTTTGCGTCAGCGCGGGAGTCATTTCCGTACCCAAACTCCTTGATCAATCGCGCGAGGGCGGACCGGGGAGGGCGGCGGTGGGCTCGCCGCGCGGGCTCGGCGCGCGGGCCGGGCGACGCCGGGCAGCGCGGGCCTGGGGTCAGCGGGCGCCGGAAGCAGCGACCTTGGGGCCGAGCACGGCCTCGATGCCCGGCGGGTGCCGACGGTCAGCAGCCTTGGGGTGCAGCGAGTGCGGGCCCTCAGCGGTCCGGAGGGCCCAGTGGACGCCCGGCGGTCTAGCTGACGTCGGCCGGCTGTGCCTCGCGCGCCTCGATCGGCTGGCGCGGCCCGGGGACGGGCAGCGGCAGAGTGGGGCGCTGGTCGCGGCGCATCGCGCCGAAGCTCATCCCGACCGGGTCGGTCCGGGCCACGCCCGGGTCGTAGAGACGCAGGTCGGTGCGGCCCAGCCGGACCACGTCGCCGTCGGAGATCGCCACACTGCCGGTCACCCGGGTGTCGTTGAGCCAGGTGCCGTTCGTCGAGCCCAGATCGGTGAGCATCACCCCCTCCGGGGTGGCCCGGACGGTGGCGTGCCGCCGGCTCAGGTGCGGATCGGCGAGCACGATGTCGGCGGTCGGCGCCCGGCCGATCACCTGCGCGTCCTGGCCGACCCGGAACGTGAGCCCGCGCATCGCCCCGCCGGACACCGTCAGCAACGGCATCAGCTCAGGATGCTCCTCCATGGACAGTCCTCCACCCCACATCGCCCCGCGGCGTCAGCCTGCCACCTCACCGTAGTGGCTTGCACCACCGCGCGGTCACCCCCGCGACCCCGGGCGGTCATCTCCCGTTCGCCGTTTCGGACGGCACTTCCGTCGATACGACGGGCTGATCATCGGCGCAGCGTACGGCCGGTTCGACACCTACCGGCGAGTAATCCTCGGGTCTAGACTTCGGCCATGACCGCTGTGCATGTGCCGGGCGCCCCGCTCATCTCCGACGGTCGGCTGGTGTCGACCAGCCCGGCCACTGGCGCCGAGGCAGGCAGTTTCCCGCTGGCCACCGAGGCGGACGTGCGCGCCGCCGTCGAGCGCGCCCGGGCGGCCGGCGACTGGTGGGCCGGGCTCGGCTTCGCCGGCCGGCGGGACCGCCTCCAGCGCTGGCGCGGCGTGCTCGCCCGGCGGATCGAGGAACTGGCCGACCTGATGCACACCGAGGGTGGCAAGCCGGTCGGTGACGCCGTGGTGGAGATCCTCACCGCGCTGGAGCACATCGACTGGGCGGCCCGCAACGCCCAGCGGGTGCTCGGTCCGCGCCGCGTCCGCTCCCGCCTGGTCCTCGCCGAGTTCAGCGGTCACCTGGAATACCAGCCGTTCGGCGTGATCGGTGTCATCGGCCCGTGGAACTACCCGGTCTTCACCCCGATCGGCTCCGCCGCGTACGCGCTCGCGGCCGGCAACGCCGTGGTGTTCAAGCCGAGCGAGTACACGCCGGCGGTCGGCCAGTGGCTGGTCGACAGGTTCGCCGAGGTGGTGCCGGAGCAGCCGGTGTTCCAGGTGGTGCACGGCTTCGGCGCGGTCGGCGCGGCGCTGTGCCGCTCCGGGGTCGGCAAGGTCGCCTTCACCGGCTCGACCGCCACCGCGAAGCGGGTGATGGCCGCCTGCGCGGAGACGCTCACGCCGGTGCTGCTGGAGGCCGGCGGCAAGGACGCGATGATCGTGGACAGCGACGCCGACCTGGACGCCGCCGCCGACGCCTGCGTGTGGGGCGGGATGACGAACGCCGGCCAGACGTGCATCGGCATCGAGCGGGTCTACGCGGTCGACCAGGTCTTCGACACCTTCGTGGAGAAGGTAGTGGCCAAGGCCGGGCGGCTCACGGTGGGCGCCGACGGGACCGACCTCGGCCCGATCACCATGCCGTCGCAGATCGACATCATCCGCCGCCACATCGACGACGCGCTCAGCCGGGGCGGCCGAGCGGTGCTCGGCGGCCCGGAGGCGGTCCAGCCGCCGTACGTACACCCGACGGTGCTCGTCGACGTGCCGGAGGACTCGGCCGCCGTACGCGAGGAGACGTTCGGCCCGACGCTGGTGGTCAACCGCGTCCGGGACGTGGACGAGGCGGTCGAGCGGGCCAACGCGCTGCCGTACGGGCTCGGGGGTTCGGTCTTCGGCCGGGCGCGGGCGGTGGCGGTGGCGCGGCGCCTGCGCTCCGGGATGGCCTCGGTCAACTCGGCGCTGACCTTCGCCGGCATGTCGACGCTGCCGTTCGGCGGCATCGGCGAGTCCGGCATCGGCCGCATCCACGGCGAGGAGGGGCTGCGCGAGTTCGGCCGGCCCAAGTCGGTCACCCGCCGCCGGGCCCGGTCGCTGCTGCCGGCGATGACGTTCGAGCGCACCCCGGCCGACATCGCCCGCATCGTCAAGATCGCCAAGCTGATGTACGGCCGGGGCCGCTGAGGCTGCGCCTCAGAACAGCGTCAGCTCGTCGCGCTCGATGCCGCGCAGCTTGTCGTAGTCGACCACCACGCAGCGGATGCCGCGATCCGTGGCGAGCACCCGCGCCTGCGGCTTGATCTCCTGCGCGGCGAACACGCCGGCCACCGGCGCGAGCAGCGGATCGCGGTTCATCAGCTCCAGGTAGCGGGTGAGCTGCTCCACGCCGTCGATCTCGCCGCGCCGCTTCACCTCGACCGCCACCGCACCGCCGACCGCGTCCCGGCAGAGCAGGTCGACCGGCCCGATCGCGGTCATGTACTCGCGCCGGACCAGCGTGAAGCCCTCCCCCAGCGTCTCCGGGTTCGCGGCGAGCAGCTCCTGCAGGTGCGCCTCGACGCCGTCCTTGCGCAGGCCCGGGTCCACGCCCAGCTCGTACGAGGTGTCCTGGAAGATCTCCTCCAGGGTGATGCGCAGTTCCTCGCCGGCCTTGTTCACCACCCGCCAGACGCCCGGCGCCTCCTCCAGCCGGCACGGCGGGCTCATCCAGTTCAACGGCTTGTAGGCCCGGTCGTCGGCGTGGATCGACACCGACCCGTCCGCCTTCACCATGAGCAACCGGGTCGCCGGGGGGAGGTGGGCCGAGAGCCGTCCGACGTAGTCCACCGAGCACTTCGCAATGACCAACCGCACCCGCCGAGGGTAGCGGAGGCCCCGGTGGACGCCGACGAGCGCCACTGGCACGGCGGTGCCATATTGAGATCGTGCTCGAAGTCCTCACCGGTTCCGGCCTGGCCGCCTCGGCGGGTCTGAACGCATACATTCCGCTGTTGCTGATGGGGCTACTGTCCCGCTACACCGACCTGGTCGAGCTGCCGAGCGGCTGGCAGTGGCTCGGCAACGGCTGGGTGGTGCTGATCCTCGCCGTCCTGCTCGCGGTCGAGGTGGTGGCCGACAAGGTGCCAGTGGTCGACCACGTCAACGACGTGGTGCAGACGGTGGTCCGGCCGACCGCCGGTGGCCTGGCGTTCGGCGCGGGCGCCGGCTCGGAGACGGTCACCGTGAGCGACCCGGACACGTTCTTCTCCACCCACCAGTGGGTGCCGGTGGTGGTCGGCGTGGCCATCGCGCTCGGCGTGCACCTGCTCAAGGCCGCCGCCCGGCCGGTCATCAACGCGACCACCGCCGGCGTGGGCGCGCCGGTGGCCAGCACCGCCGAGGACGCGACGAGCGTGATCATGTCGGTGGTGGCGCTGCTGCTGCCGGTGCTTGTGCTGGTGTTCCTGGTCGCTCTGGTGATCTTCGTACCCTGGCTGTTCCGCCGTCGCCGGGAGCGGCGCCGGGAACGCGCCGCGGCCCGCGCGGCCGGCTTCCGCGTCTGAGCCGTAACGACTCCCGAAACCTCTAAAATCGGGGCAAGACACCCAAGGAGGTACGGGAAGATGACCGCGTCATTGGAGATGCCCCGGGTCCAGGAGTGCGCCGTCCGGTCCTGCGCCTACAACCACACGAACGACTGCCACGCGTTCGCCATCACGATCGGCAGCAGCGACCACGCCCACTGCCACACGTTCGTGGAGATGCCGGTGCGCGGCGGCATCGACCAGTTGGTCGCCCAGGTCGGCGCGTGCTCACGCGACGACTGCCGGCACAACGCCGACCTGGAGTGTCACGCCCCGGCCATCACGGTCGGCCCCGACATGGACATGGCCGACTGCATGACCTACGAGAGCCGCTGACCCACCCCCGCTGACGCGGCGCCCGCACGCGGGCGCCGCGTCAGCGGGGGTGTCAAGAAGGGGCCCCTTCTCTACCGGAGGCGTTAACAAGGGGCCCTTCCTTTCACCCCAGTGCGTTGGCCTCGCGGATCACTGTCACCAGCTCGTCGATGATGCCGGTGAGCGCGAAGTCCTTCGGCGTGAACACCCGGGCCACCCCGGCGGACCGCAGCGTCTCGGCGTCGGCGGCCGGGATGATCCCGCCCACCACCACCGGCAGGTCGCCCCGCCCGGCCGCACGCAGCCCGTCCAGCACCGCCGGCACGGCGGCCAGGTGCGAGCCGGAGAGCACGGAGAGGCCGACCAGGTCGACGTCCTCCTCCACGGCGGCCGCCACGATCTGCCCGGCGGTCAGCCGGATGCCCTGGTAGACCACCTCGAAGCCGGCGTCGCGGGCGCGTACCGCGATCTGCTCCGCGCCGTTGGAGTGCCCGTCCAGCCCCGGCTTGCCGACGAGCAGCCGCAGCCGGACGCTGCCCAGTTCCCGGGCGGTAGCGGCGACCCGCTCCCGCACCCCGGCGAGGGTCGCGTCACCGGCCGTGCCGACCGCCCCGGCCAGCCCGGTCGGCGCGCGGTACTCGCCGTACACCTGGCGCAGCGCGCCCGCCCACTCGCCGGTGGTGACGCCGGCCCGCACGCAGTCGAGCGTCGCCGGCATCAGGTTCGCCGTGGTGGCGGCGTCCGCGCGCAGCTTCGCCAGCGCCTCCTCCACCGCCGCCGCGTCCCGGCCGGCCCGCCATTCGCGTACGCCCGCGGTGGCCGCCTCCTCGACGGCCGGGTCCACCTGCTCGATCGCCTCGGCCCCCGCAGCGGTGAGCGGGGACGGCTCGGTCTCGGTGAACCGGTTGACGCCGACCACCACGTCCGAGCCGGACTCCATCCGCCGCCGCCGGTCGGCGAGCGAGGCCACCAGCGCGCTCTTGAGGTAGCCGGTCTCGACGGCGGTGACCACGCCGCCCATCTCCAGCACCTTCTCCAGCTCGACCCGGGCGCCGGAGACGATGTCGTCGACCAGCGCGGTCATCACGTGCGAGCCGGCGAACAGGTCCGGGTACTCCAGCAGGTCCGACTCGTACGCCAGCACCTGCTGCATGCGCAGCGACCACTGCTGGTCCCATGGGCGGGGCAGGCCCAGCGCCTCGTTCCAGGCGGGCAGCTGCACGGCCCGGGCGCGGGCGTCGCGGGAGAGCGTGACGCCGAGCATCTCCAGCACGATGCGCTGGATGTTGTTCTCCGGCTGCGCCTCGGTCAGGCCCAGCGAGTTGACCTGGACGCCGTAGCGGAACCGGCGCTGCTTCGGGTTCTCCACGCCGTACCGGTCGCGGGTGATCTCGTCCCAGAGCGCGCCGAACGCGCGCATCTTGGCGATCTCCTCGACGAAGCGCACCCCGGCGTTGACGAAGAACGAGATCCGCTGGACCACGTCGCCCATCCGCTCGGGCGGCACCTGGCCGGAGTCGCGCACGGTGTCCAGCACGGCGACGGCGGTGGCCAGCGCGAAGCCGACCTCCTGCACCGGCGTGGCGCCGGCCTCCTGGAGGTGGTACGAGCAGATGTTCACCGGGTTCCACCGGGGCATCTCGCGCAGCGTGTACGCGATCACGTCGGCGGTCAGCCGCAGCGAGGCGGCCGGCGGGAAGATGTACGTCCCCCGGGACAGGTACTCCTTGATGATGTCGTTCTGCGTGGTGCCGGCGCAGCGGCTCAGCTCCGCGCCCTGCTCGGCGGCGACGGTGCCGTAGAGGCCGAGCAGCCACATCGCCGGGGCGTTGATGGTCATCGAGGTGTTCATCTCGGCGAGCGGGATGCCCTCGAACAGGGCCCGCATGTCGCCCAGGTGCGCCACCGGCACGCCGACCCGGCCCACCTCACCGGAGGCCAGCTCGTGGTCCGGGTCGTACCCGGTCTGGGTGGGCAGGTCGAAGGCGACCGACAGGCCGGTCTGCCCCTTCGCCAGGTTGCGGCGGAAGAGCGCGTTGGTGGCCGCGGCGGAGGAGTGCCCGGCGTACGTGCGCATCACCCACGGGCGGTCCCGCTCGGGCAGCCGTCCCGGCATCGCGTCGTCCATGGCCGGAGTTTAAGTTACCGTTCAGTAAAAGAGAGTGTGGAAAACCACACAACCCGACGCCCGTGCCGGTGGGCCGGTGTGCGACCGGCCCACCGTGCGGCTCATTCGCTGCGGGCGGTCTCCGGGCCGGTGATCCGCTCCAGCAGCGGCAGGGTGGCGGCGACGACCGCGAGGCAGCCCAGTACGCCGAGAGCCACCACCGCCGCGAACCCGGCTCCCGGCACGCGCAGGTCGTAGTCCATCTGCGCGCGCAGGAAGAGGTGCGCGGCGACCAGCCCCATCCCGACCGCCACCACGGCGACTGTCAGCAGCGGCACCATGCTCTCCAGGGCCACCACCCGGCGCAGCAGCCGTACCGGTGCGCCGCTGAGCCGGAGCAAACTGAACGGCCGTTTCCGTTCGTTGAGGCCGGCCGCCACGGCCACGGTCAGGCTGCACCCGGCGAGCACGAGACCGGCCACCACGACGATGTCGGCCAGCCGCTGCCAGCCCCGCATCGTGTCGGCGAAGTCGGCCTCGAAGTCGCCGGGCACGTTCGGCGCCACGAAGAAGGCGGGGAAGGTGGCTTCGAGGACCGTCCGGGCCCGCTCGACAGCGGCCGGGTCCCCCGCCTCGACCGCCACCGAAGCGGCGGGCAGCCCGGGCAGCGCGACCGGGTCCACCGGGGACGCCGGCCAGATCCGGTCGGCCGAGGCGGACTCCCGCCAGGGGATCAGGTCCGGCGGCACCTCGGCGACGCTCGCCCCGGCGGCGCACCGCCCGTACGCGGGCGGGATGTCCGCACAGGCGATCACGCCGGGGTCGCGGCCGTTCTCCCGGACCGGGTTCTCCCGGACGAGCACCGGATTGCGGACCCCGGGGATCGCCGCGAGGTCGGCCAGCAACGTGCCGGGCGCCGGGGCGTCGTCCGTCAGCACCATCGACAGCCGGCCGGCCTCCAGGGAACCCCGGGGCGCGGGACCGCGCTCGTACGTGATCGTCCCCATCACGCCGACCGCCACCGTCGTGACGAACAGCGCGAGCATCACCCCGCCCACCGCGCGGAACCCGGCGGCCGGGTTGTCGGCGAGCCGGCGCGCGGCGATGAGCGCGGCGGGCCGGCTGGCGCGAGCGGCCATCGCCCGGGCGCCGACCATGGTCAGCCACGGGCCGCCCGCGACCAGGCCGACCATGATCAGCAGCAGCGCGGGCAGGAACAGCGCGGTCTGACCGTCCGAGGTGGGGGGCCGGTACACCAGGGCGAAGCCGAGCCCGGCCAGGCCGAGCGCGAGCGGGATCAGCCGGTACGCCCGGGGCGGCCGGGGCGTGACCCGGCGGGTGACGCCGAGCGGGGAGATCCGGACCCGGCGCAGCGCGAGCCAGGCCGCAGCCGCCGCGCCTGCCGGCACGCCGAGGGCCACCACCAGGGCCTCCGGCGCGCCGAGGACCATGTCGTCCGGGAAGAACGGCATGCCGGTGAACGGGATGCCGGCGAGCTGCCCACGGAACGCGAAGAACAACGCGAAACCCACCGCCGCGCCGGCCGCCGCCGCGAGCGCGGCCTCGACTGCCGCGACCGCCGAGATCTGCCGGGGCGTGGCCCCGACCAGCCGCATGGCCGCGAACCGTTGCTCCCGGCGAGCCGCGCCGAGCCGCGTCGCCGTACCGATGAAGACGAGGACGGGGAACAGCAGGCCGCCCGCGACCACGCCGAGGATGAGGTCGACCGCCGCCCCCGGCAGCGGAGCGCTGTTGCCGTCGAGCCGGGTGACCTTCCGGACCTGGTCCAGCTTCCCCACCTGCTCCGGGGTGCCGCCGACCAGGACGAGCAGCGTGTCCGGCGAGGTGAGCGCCGCCGGCCCGACCTCGCCGAGGTCGCGGCCCGGGTAGCGGTCGGCGAGCTGGTCGGCGGGGGCGGTCGCCAGCAGCTTCCGCAGCGCCGGGGAGGCGTAGAACTCCCCCGGCCCCGGTACGCGGGGAACGCCGACCGGCGTCGGCGCGTCGGGGCCGGTCGCGGCGACGTCGACGCGGATGATCTGATCGCCCCGGAAGTAGTCGGTCCGGGTGGACCACAGCAGCGGGTCGGCGGAGGAGTCGGCCGTCTCCTGCGGGTACATCGACGCGTACCGGGTGAGCTGGGCGTCGGCGGCGTGCACACCGGCGAGCGTGGTGAGCAGCAGCCCGGAGCCGACAGCGACGGCGGCGGCGATGGCGACCAGCCGGAGCAGCGCCTCCCGGCCACCGGCGACGGCGAGCCGGAGCGCCAGCCCGATCACGAGACGACCCCGGCGGGCGCGTTGACCCGGCCGTCGCGGACCATGACCTCCCGGTCGGCGTACGCGGCGATGCGCGCCTCGTGCGTGACCAGGACGACTGTGGTGCCGCGCTCGCGGGCGGCGTCGATCAGCAGCGTCATCACCTCCTCGCCGGTGAGCGAGTCGAGCGCGCCGGTGGGCTCGTCGGCGAACAGCACACGCGGCTCGGCGACCAGGCCGCGAGCCAGCGCGACCCGCTGGGCCTGCCCGCCGGACAGCTCGCCCGAGCGGCGGTGCTCCAGGCCGGCCAGGCCGAGCCGCTCGAACCAGCCCCGCGCGGCGCGCAGCGCCGGGGTGCGGCGGACGCCGCGCAGCAGCAGCGGCAACGCCACGTTCTCGGCCGCGGTGAGTTCCGGCACGAGCTGGCCGAACTGGAAGACGAAGCCGAAGCTGTCGCGGCGCAGCGTGCTCCGGTCGGTCTCGCCGAGCGTGTCGATCCGGGCGCCGTCGAACCGGACCTCGCCGGAGTCGGGGCGCAGGATGCCGGCCAGGCAGTGCAGCAACGTCGACTTGCCGGAGCCGCTCGGTCCCATCACGGCGACGACCTCACCGGCCGCCACGGCGAGGCTCGCGCCGCGCAGGGCGGGTGTCTCGCCGAACGCGTACGTGACGTCCCGCGCCTCGATCATCGGGCTCATCGTCGGACCTTCTTTCTCAGGGCGTCCAGTCGGGCGCCTGTCGTCTCGATCCACCGCAGGTCCGCCTCCAGGTGGTAGAGGCCGTGGTCGGCGAGCATCACGTCGACGAGTTCGCCGTTGCGTTTGATCTCGGTGAGTTCGCGCATCCGGCGCAGGTGGGCGGCGCGCTGGGTGTCCAGGTACTCCTCGGCCGGGCGGTCGAGCATCAGCGCGAGCACGACCTTGGTGAACAGCAGGGTCTGCAGGTGCGGTTCCGGTTCGACCGGCTCGGTCAGCCAGTGCTCCACCTCGGTGACGCCCAGGTCGGTGATGACGTAGCGCTTGCGGTCCGGCCCCGCGCCGGGTGCGACGTCGCCGACCACCACCTTGCCGTCGCGGGCCAGCCGGCTCAGCGTCGAGTAGACCTGCCCGTACGGCAGCGGCTTGCCGCGCCCGAAGAAGGCGTCGTAGTCGCGCTTGAGGTCGTAGCCGTGGCTCGGCTCGCGTTCGAGCAGCCCGAGCAGGGTCAGGGGAACCGTCATGACCTGAGACTACACCGAGTGTATACCTCGCGTATATAGCTGACCCGGGAGTCGAACGGGCGACCGCACGACGCACACTTGACGGCATGGAGAACGAGCTCGCGATTTCCGTGCGAGGGCTGCGCAAGGCGTACGGCGACAACGTCGCCGTGGCCGGGGTGGACCTGGACGTCCACCGGGGCGAGGTGTTCGCCCTGCTCGGCCCGAACGGCGCCGGCAAGACCACAACCGTCGAGATCCTTGAGGGCTACCGGCAGCGCGACGCCGGCGAGGTACGCGTGCTCGGCGCCGACCCCGCCCACCCCGACGCCGGGTGGCGCTCCCGGGTCGGCATCGTGCTCCAGGGCACCGGCGAGTTCGACGAGCTCAGCGTCATCGAGGTGGTCCGGCACTTCTCCGGCTTCTACGCGAGCGCCGACGACCCGGACAAGGTGGTCGAGCGGGTCGGGCTGGGCGCCAAGGCCAAGGCGCGTACGCACACCCTCTCCGGCGGGCAGAAGCGCCGCCTCGACGTCGCGCTGGGCATCATCGGCCGCCCCGAGCTGCTCTTCCTCGACGAGCCGACCACCGGCTTCGACCCGGAGGCCCGGCGCGAGTTCTGGGACCTGATCCGCGACCTGTCCGCCGCCGGCACCACGATCGTGCTCACCACCCACTACCTGGACGAGGCCGAGGCGCTCGCCGACCGCGTCGGCGTCATCGCCGCCGGGCGGGTGATCGAGGTCGCGCCGCCGAACGCGCTGGGCAACCGGCAGGAGTCACTGGCGACCGTCTCCTGGCGTACCCCCGACGGGACGTCGGCCTCGGCGGAGACCGCGACGCCGACGGCGCTGGTGGCCGACCTGGCCGCGCGCTTCGGCGGCGAGGTACCCGGCCTCACCGTGACCCGGCCGACCCTGGAAGACGTCTACCTGCGGATGATCGGACACTCATGAGCACCACGACGAAGCAGGCGGCCCCGGTCGCCGCCCCCTCCGCCCGGCGGTCCGGGGCGGGCGCGCTGGCGCTGCGTCAGGGGCGGCTGGAGATCACCCAGTTCCTGCGCAGCCGGGAGTCCGTCGTGTTCACGATGGGCTTCCCGATCATCATGATCCTGATCTTCGCGGCGATCTTCAGTGACGAGATCGCGCCGGGGGTCAGCTACACGCAGTACTTCATCACCGGCATGATCGCGACCGGCCTGATGACGGTGAGCTTCCAGAACCTCGGCATCTGGATCCCGATCGAGCGGGACCGGGGCGTGCTCAAGCGCTACCGGGGCACGCCGATGCCGAAGTGGGTCTGGTTCGCCGGCAAGGTGATCATGGTGGTGGTCATCGGCATCGCCGAGACCGTGCTGCTGCTCGCCGTCTCGGTGGCGATGTTCGACCTGGACCTGCCGCAGACCACCACCAAGTGGCTGACGTTCGCCTGGGTCTCCGTCCTCGGCATCACCGCCTGCACGCTCTGCGGCATCGCCATCTCGTCGCTGGCCCGCACCGCCCGCAGCGGCTCGGCGGTGGTCACCCCGGTCGCGCTGGTCCTCCAGTTCATCTCCGGCGTGTTCTTCGTCTTCACCAGCCTGCCCACCTGGATGCAGCAGGTGGCGGCGATCTTCCCGCTCAAGTGGATGTGCCAGGGGCTGCGCTCGGTCTTCCTGCCGGACAGCTTCGGCGCCCGGGAGCCGGGCGGGTCGTTCGAGCTGGGCACCGTCGCGCTGGTCCTCGGTGCGTGGTGCGTCATCGGCCTGGTGCTCTGCCTGACCACGTTCCGCTGGACCACCAAGCGCGACGGCTGAGGTGTAAGGAAGGGCCCCCTCTTAACGCCTCCGGTAGAGAAAGGGCCCCTTCTTAACGCACGCCTGGCGGTGGCACACTCGCCGGCATGGCACCCACGCTGTCCCGGCGTACCCTGCTCGGCACCGCCGCCGGCGTGGCCGGCGCCGCGGTGGTCGGCGGCCTGGCCGCCCGGCAACTCTCCGGCCCCCGCCCGGGACCGGCACCGGCTCTGCCGGACGCCCCGGCCGGCGACGAACGGCTGATCCGCATCGCGTCCGGCGCACGCGGCCGCGAGGTGGACTTCTGGACGGCCGTGCCGGACGGGTACGGCGACGGCCGCGGCCTGCCCGTCTGCCTGGTGCTGCACGGCGCGTCGGCCACCCCGCGCGACTACGGCCGGTTCGGGCTGGCCCGCTTCCTCACCGACGCGGTACGCCGGGGCGCCCCGCCGTTCGCGCTCGCGGGCGCCGCCGGAGGGCGGCTGTCCTGGCGCGCCTCGGGCGACGACGACCCGCAGCGGATGGTGCGCGAGGAGGTGCCCACCTGGTGCGCCCGGCGCGGGTTCGACAGCAGCCGGCTGGCCGTGTGGGGCTGGTCGATGGGGGGCTTCGGCGCGCTGCTGCTGGCCGAGACGTACCCGGAGTGGCTGCGGATGGCGGCGGCCTTCTCCCCCGCGGTGAGCCCCGGCGACGCGGTCTTCACCGGAGCGGAAAAGCTGCGCGGCACCCCCGTCGGGCTCTGGTGCGGGCGGCAGGACAACTTCCTCAAGGACGTACGCGCGCTGGCCGGGGTGCTGCCCGAGGAGCCGGTCCGCGCCGCCTGGGCCGACGGGCGGCACAACTTCGGCTACTGGGGCACGGTCATCCCGGACGCGTTCGCGCTGATCGGCGCCGCGCTCAGCCCGCCCCGGCCGTGAACCGGCCCCGGACGTGAACCGCCCCCGGCCGCGCGGGCCGGGGGCGGGACCTGCCGGTCAGTACGAGTAGAAGCCCTGGCCGGTCTTGCGGCCCAGGTCGCCGGCGGTGGCCATGCGCTGCAGCAGCTCCGGCGGGAAGAACTTCTCGTCTGCGGTGTCGGTGTAGATGTTGCGGGTGGCGTTGAGCAGCACGTCCACGCCGGTCAGGTCGACAGTGGCGAGCGGGCCCATGGCGTGGCCGAAGCCCAGCTTGCAGGCGGTGTCCAGGTCCTCGGCGGAGATCACGCCGGACTCGACGAGCTTGACCGCCTCCATCGCCAGCGCGCAGATCAGCCGGGTGGTGACGAAACCGGCGATGTCCCGGTTGACCACCACCACGGTCTTGCCGATCCCCTCGGCGAACGACTTCACCGTGTCCATCGTCGCGTCGCTGGTCTTGTAGCCGCGTACCAGCTCGCAGAGCTTCATCATCGGCACCGGCGAGAAGAAGTGCGTGCCGACGACCGACTCCGGGCGCTCGGTAGCGGTGGCGATCTGGGTCACCGGGATGGCGGAGGTGTTCGTGGCGAGCACCGCGTCCGCCTTGCAGATCTTGTCCAGCGCGCGGAACACCTCGTGCTTGATCTCGATCTTCTCGAAGACCGCCTCGACCACGATGTCCGCGTCGGCGGCGGCCTCCAGATCGGTGGTCGGCGTGATCCGGCCCAGCGTCGCCTCGACGTCGGACGCCTCGATCTTGCCCTTCTCGGCGAACTTCGTCAGCGACTTCCGGATACCGTCCACGCCGCGCTTCGTGGCCGCGTCGTCGATGTCGCGCAGCGTCACCTGCCAGCCCGCCTGCGCCGCCACCTGCGCGATGCCCGAGCCCATCAGCCCGGCACCGACGACCGCGAGTCGACCCGCCATCTGCTTCTCCCTCGCCGTGTTCTGCAACGTCTGCCAGAACCCTACTTAACGAGGGATAAGCCCCGGCCGTCAGATGGCCAGGTCCGGCTCCTCCGGCGCGGTGCCGCGTTCCACCTCCACGCCGAGCGCCCGCAGGTCCGCCACGAAGTCCGGGTAGCCCCGGTCGACGTGGTGCACGTGCGAGACCTCGGTGAGGCCGTCGGCGCAGAGCCCGGCGATGATCAGGCCGGCGCCGGCCCGGATGTCTGTCGCGCGTACCGGAGCGCCGGACAGCCGTTCCCGGCCGCACACCAGGGCGTGGTGACCGTCGGTACGGATCTCCGCGCCCAGCCGCATCATCTCGTTGGCGAACATGAACCGGCCGTCGAAGATGTTCTCGGTGATGAGCGAGCCGCCGTCGCTGACCGCCGCCAGCCCGATCGCCATCGGCAGCAGATCGGTGGCAAAGCCCGGGTAGGGCAGCGTGACCACGTCGACCGCCCGAGGGCGGTCGTCCATTCGTACCCGGAAGGCGTCGCCCCGCGTCTCGACCAGGCCGCCGGCCGCGACCAGCTTGTCCAGCGCGACCTCCAGGTACGCCGGGTCCAGCCCGGTCACCGTCACGTCGCCGCGGGTCATCGCGGCGGCGAACGCCCAGGTCCCGGCCACGATCCGGTCCCCCACCGTGGCGTGCCGGACCGGGCGTAGCTCGGGTACGCCGACGATGTGCAGCGTGGACGTGCCGGCCCCTTCGATCCGGGCGCCCATGGTGGTCAGCATCGTGCAGATGTCGACGATCTCCGGCTCCCGGGCCGCGTTGTCGATCGTCGTTGCGCCCCGGGCCAGCACCGCCGCCATGACCAGGTTCTCGGTCGCGCCCACGCTCGGGAAGTCCAGCACGATGTCGGCGCCGTGCAGCCCGTCCGGCGCCTCGGCGATGACGAAGCCGTGCTCACCGGAGATCTCCGCGCCCATCCGGGCCAGCCCGGCGATGTGCATGTCCAGGCCACGCGAGCCGATGGCGTCGCCGCCGGGGTGGGCCACCCGGACGTACCCCCGGCGGGCCAGCAGCGGGCCGAGTACGCAGATCGACGCGCGCAGCCGCCGCACCAGGTCGTAGTCGGCCTCCGTGCCCGGCCGCTCCGGCACGTCGATGATCACCGAGCGGGACCGCGCCACACCGCCGCGGGCCACCATCGGGTCGACCGGGTCGTCCGGGCCGAAGCGTACGCCGCAGCCGAGCCGCCGCAGCACCTCGCCCATGATCGCGATGTCGGTGATCCGGGGCACGTTGGTGATCACGCTGCGGCCGGGTGCGAGCAGCGCGGCGGCCATCAGCTTCAACGCGGAGTTCTTCGCACCCACCACGTGCACGGTGCCGGCGAGCCGGGCGTCACCGCGTACCCGGATGACGTCGACGTCGTTGAGCGCCGGATCTCCCGCGTCCCCCGGCCCCACCGGGCTCGGGCTCGGGCGGGCCGGGATCGTCAGGTCCGGTATCCGTAGGCTGTGCGTCATGGCCGTCCACCTCACGCGCATCTACACCAAGGCCGGCGACGCCGGCATGACCAGGCTGAGCAACAACGAGCAGGTGCCGAAGACCGATCCGCGCATCGCCGCGTACGCGGACGTGGACGAGTGCAACGCCTCGATCGGCGTCGCGCTCGCCCTGGGGCAGCTCTCGGACGAGCTGCGGGCCGTGCTGGAATCCGTGCAGAACGACATGTTCGACGTCGGCGCCGACCTGGCGACGCCGGTGGAGCCGGACCCGAAGTACCCGCCGCTGCGGGTGACCGAGGAGTACGTCGAGCGCCTTGAGGGCTGGTGCGACGAGTACAACGCGCGCCTGAGCAAGCTCGACTCCTTCATCCTCCCCGGCGGCACCGCTGGCGCGGCACTGCTGCACGTGGCACGGACGACCGCCCGGCGCGCCGAGCGTGCGGCATGGGCGCTGGTCGCACAGGACCCCGACCGGACCAGCCCTCTCCCGGCAAAGTATCTCAACCGGCTCTCCGATTTGCTCTTTATCCTGTCAAGAACGGCGAATCCGGACGGCGACGTGCTATGGGTGCCGGGCGGGAAGCGCTGACCATCGGCGGCCTCCATCACGTGGAGGTGTGGATACCCGACCTGGCGGCGGCCAGTCGTTCCTGGGGCTGGCTTCTCGGCGAGCTGGGCTGGACGCCGTACCAGGACTGGCCCGCCGGCCGCTCCTGGCGGCTCGGCGCGACGTACATCGTGCTGGAGGAGTCACCCGCGCTCACCGGCCGCGCCCACGACAGGCGCGCGCCCGGCCTGAACCACCTGGCCTTCCACGCCGGCCCGCCGGCCGCCGTCGAGCGCCTGGTCACCGCCGCCTCCGAGTACGGCTGGACGCTGCTGTTCCCGGACCGGCACCCGTACGCGGGCGGCCCGGACAGCTACGCCGCCTATCTGGCCGACGGGCAGGGGTACGAGGTCGAGCTGGTCGCGGACGCGTGAAGGCCGGCACCCCTCGTTTCGGGGTGCCGGCCTTTCGCTGTTTGTTCGTCTTACTTGTTCCAGTGCTCGGCGACGAGGTCGGCGGCCTGCTGCTCCCACTGGGCGTAGTGGTCGGGGTAGGCCGACACCTGGACGGTCTGGGCGGCCTTGGTCAGCGGCATGTCGCGCCAGCCGTCGACCTGCTTGAGACCCTTCAGGAACGCGGTCGTGGAGTACTCGGGGTCGGT
>NZ_JBEZMS010000035.1:0-54205 GCF_040652815.1 Micromonospora sp. NPDC048169 | reverse complement strand
CGCCCCGCCCCGCCCACCCCGTCGATCTTGCACTTTCTGCCCCGACAAACGGCGCTTTCCGGGCGTGTCGGGGGCCGCAACCGCAAGATCGACGGGGTGGGCGGGCGGGAATGGCCCGAGGGGGTGAGGATCGGGGGATGAGTGAGGTGGTGGGGCCCGAGGGCGGGCGGATGCGGGAGTTGCTGCGGGTGGGGTCCGGGGCGGTGGATCTGGCGGCGATCGATCCCCGGTCCACGCCGGGTCTGCCGGCGGCGGCCGGGCGCGGGCCCGGGCGCAAGGAGTGGGCGCGGGCCCAGGTCGAACTGGTCGGCGGGGAACTGGGGCGGCAGCAGGAGATGTTGTACGCCTCGGCGCAGGGCGCCGCCGGTCCGGGCAGCGCCACCAGCGCGCCGGCTCAGGCGGACGCCGGACTGGACGGGAACCGGCCGCGCCGGGTGCTGCTGGTGCTCCAGGCGATGGACTGCGGCGGCAAGGACGGCACCGTCAAGCGGGTGGCGGGCGCGATGAACCCGCTCGGGCTGCACATCCGCTCGTTCGGGCCGCCGACCGAGGAGGAGTTGCGGCACGACTTCCTGTGGCGGGTGCGCCGGGCACTGCCGCCACCCGGATATGTGGGCGTGTTCAACCGCTCGCACTACGAGGACGTGCTCATCGCCCGGGTCGAAGGGCTGGTCGACGAGGCGACCTGGCGATCCCGGTACGAGGTCATCAACGACTTCGAGCGGGAGCTGACCGAGCAGGCGGTCACAGTGGTGAAGGTCATGCTGCACATCTCGTACGCCGAGCAGGGCGAGCGGCTGATGGAGCGGCTGACCGACCCGACGAAGTTCTGGAAGTTCAACCCGAGTGACCTGGACACCCGGGCCCGCTGGGACGACTACCAGGCGGCGTACGCCGAGGCCATGGAGCGGTGCGGCACGGACGCCGCGCCCTGGTTCGTGGTGCCGGCGGACCGCAAGTGGTATCGCGACTGGGCGGTCGCCCACCTGCTGCGTGAGACGTTCGACGGGTTGGATCTGGGGTATCCGCCTGCCGATTTCGACGTTGAACGGGAGCGTGACCGGTTACGGAACCAACTCGGCGGGTGATCAGGTGAACGGAAGATGAACGAGCGGTGAATCGGGCTTGACCACGGGTGGGCCGATCGAAAGCCGCCTGGACGCGGTCCCTAGCATGCGCAATGCAGACGCCCCGGAGGGCGACGGCCACCCTTCCACCGACACGACGAGGTCCGTGCTGTGAAGTTTTCCTTCCGTCCCACCGAGGGCGCTTTCTACGAGCTCTTCACCAGGGCCGCGCAGAACCTGGTGAAGGGGACCGACCTGCTCAACGAGCTGGGCCTGCCCGGCGCCGACGTGCAGTCGATCAGCGAGCGGCTGACCGACATCGAGCACGACAGCGACCAGATCACGCACGAGCTGTACAAGAAGATCAACTCCACGTTCATCACGCCGTTCGACCGCGAGGACATCTACCGGCTGGGCTCGCTGCTCGACGACGTGATGGACCACCTGGAGGCGGTCGGCAACCTGCTCTACCTGTACGGCCTGACCAAGCTCCCGTCGCTCCCACGCGAGCTGCACGAGCTGGTCAACGTGCTCGACCTGCAGGCCAAGCTCACCGCCGAGGCGATGCCCCGGCTGAAGTCGATGAAGGATCTCGAGGACTACTGGATCGAGTGCAACCGGCTCGAGAACGACGGCGACCAGGCGTACCGGATGCTGCTCGTACGTCTCTTCTCCGGCGAGTACGACGCGCTCACGGTGCTGAAGATGAAGGAGGTGGCCGACGAGCTGGAGGCCGCCTGCGACGCCTTCGAGCACGTGGCCAACACGGTCGAGACCATCGCGGTCAAGGAGTCCTGAGCCAGTGAGTCCCGAACTCATCGCCGTGCTGGCGGTGATCGCGGTCGCCATGGCGTTCGACTACACGAACGGCTTCCATGACGCGGCGAACGCGATCGCCACCAGCATCTCGACCCGGGCGCTGACCCCCCGGATCGCGCTCGCGCTGGCCGCCGTCGGCAACTTCGTCGGCGCGCACTTCGGCGCCGGGGTGGCAAAGACCGTCGGCGACGGGCTGGTGACGTTGCCGACCGGGGTGGAGAGCCTCGGCGTGGTCTTCGCCGGTGTGCTCGGTGCGATCATCTGGAACCTGATCACCTGGTACTTCGGCCTGCCGTCCTCGTCGTCGCATGCGCTCTTCGGCGGCCTGGTCGGCGCGACCCTGTTCGCCGCCGACGGCATCGTGCAGTGGGCCACCATCATCGAGAAGGTCCTCATCCCGATGGTGCTCTCGCCGGTGGTCGGCCTGGTGCTGGGCTTCCTGATGATGCTGGCGATCATGTGGCTGTTCCGGAAGGGGCAGCCGGGCAAGCTCAGCCGTGGCTTCCGGTGGGCGCAGACCGCCTCCGCCGCCGCCATGTCGGTCGGCCACGGCATGCAGGACGCCGCCAAGACCATGGGCATCATCGTGCTGGCGCTCTACACCGGTGGTTTCCAGGAGAGCAAGACCCACATCCCGGGCTGGGTCTTCTGGACCTCCGCCGCGATGCTGGCCGCCGGCACGTACGCGGGTGGCTGGCGGATCATCCGGACGCTCGGCCGGAAGATCATCGACCTCGGCCCGGCGGAGGGCTTCGCCGCCGAGACCGTGGCCAGCGCGGTGCTCTACTTCAACGCGCTGGTGCTCAAGGCGCCGATCTCCACCACCCACACGATTACCTCGGCGATCATGGGTGTGGGCGCGACGAAACGGCTATCCGCGGTGCGCTGGAACGTGGCCGGCAACATCGTCATCGCCTGGATCATCACGTTCCCGGCCGCCGCGGCGATCGCCTGCCTGGCGTACCTGCTGGTCCGGCCCTTGTTCTGAGTGACCTGACGCCGAGGGGTTCCCCGCCGTGGCGGGGGACCCCTCACGCGTAGGAGACGCCGATCCGGGCCTTGACGTCGTCGATCAGGCCCATCACCTCAAGCGTGGCGGAGTGGGGCACCAGCGGGCTCTCGGTCAGCCCGGCCGCCAGGCAGCGCTGCACCTCGATCGCCTCGTACTGGTAGCCGCCGCCGGTCAGGTCCGCCGGAACGGTCTCCGGTTCGGCGCCGGCCCGGTGCAGCACCGCGTGCGCGGGCCGGAAGAACAGCTCGGGCAGGTCGATCCGGCCGGTCGTACCGGTGATCGACGCGGTGATCGCTGTCGCGCCGACCATGCCGCAGCTGAGCGTCGCCACCGCGCCGGAGTCCCAGCCGAGGACCATTCCGGTGTTCTCGTCCACCGCCTCCGGGGTCAGCTTCGCCCAGGCCTGCACGTGCTGTGGCACGCCGAGCACCAGGTGGGCCAGGCTCAGCGGGTAGACGCCGAGGTCGAGCAGCGCGCCGCCGCCGAGCGTACGGGCCCGCATCCGGTGCTCCGGCGGGAACGGCCCGGCCACGCCGAAGTCCGCCCGTACGTGCGTGACCTCACCGATCGCGCCGTCCCGGATCAGCTCCAGCACGCGCAGGATCAGCGGGTTGGTCCGCATCCACATGGCCTCCATGAGGAACAGACCTCGGGCTCGGGCCGTCTCCACCAGCTCGACGGTGGTCGGCAGGTCCAGCGTGCACGGCTTCTCCACCAACACGGCCTTGCCGCCGGTCAGGCAGGCGAGCGCCGCCTCGTGGTGGGCGGCGTGGGGGGTGGCCACGTAGATCGCGTCCAGGTCCGGGTCCGCGGCCAGTTCCGCCCACGAGGCGTACGCCCGCGGCACGTCGTGCCGCTGCGCGAACAGCTCGGCGCTCTCCCGGGTACGCGAGCCGACCGCCAGCAGTTCGGCGTCCGGCACCAGCCGCAGATCCTCGGCGAAGCGGGCGGCGATGTTTCCGGTGGCCAGGATTCCCCAACGCGTCATGCCCGGCACGCTATCCCCTACGGCTCGGCGGCCGGCAGGGTGATCCACCCGTCGGGACGCTCAGCCGCGGGCGTCGGCGGCGGCCAGAGCGGCCCGTTCGATCATCGCCCGCCGCGTGGCCAGCGTGGGCTGTCGGTTCCACCCTGCCGATCACGACGGGCGTGGCGAGCTGATGCCGCTTCCCGGCGAACACATAGCGTGAAGACTGCCCGAAGTGACGGGTGCTGCCCAGTTCCTCGCCGAAGTCGGGCGCCTAAAGGCGGCTAACCGGACATAGGGCAGCGCTTTCGCGAGCCGGACTGAATACCTCCCGCCCCCTTTGCTTTGCAGCCCCATGCGCACTCTTCACGGAGGGTCGCTGATGCGGATCTGGCTGCAGAGCAAAGGCGGCGGAGGGGTGTCTGTTGCTCGGGGCCGAAAGCTACGCATCGTGACAAGGTGGCGCGTTCGGGGAGTGCGGCGTGCGCCCCGCCCGGCCGCGCCGGCCGCCCCGCCCGGCCGCCCCCGGGCCGACCGGCCCGGCGGGAACTAGGCTCGGTGCATGACGATCGACGGCTTCGCCGCACCCCCCGCCCTGGTGGAGCACGCCCGCCGGTTCCAGGCCGAGGGCGCCGTGCCGGCCGTGCCCCGGGTCGCCGCCACGGTGCTGCTGCTCCGTCCGGAGGGCGACGGGTTCGAGGTCTACATGATCCGCCGGGTGGCGGCGATGACGTTCGGCGGCATGTACGCCTTCCCCGGCGGCGGGGTGGACCGCTCCGACTCGGAGGCGCACCTGGGCTGGGCCGGCCCGGATCCGGCGGCGTGGGGGGAGCGGCTCGGGCTCGACCCGTCCGCCGCGCAGGCGGTGGTGTGCGCCGCCGCGCGCGAGGTCTTCGAGGAGGCGGGCGTGCTGCTCGCCGGGCCGGACCCGGACACTGTGGTCGGCGACGTGAGCGGCGACGACTGGGAGACGGCCCGGCAGGATCTGGAGGGACGGCGGGTCGGCTTCGCCGACCTGCTGGCCGGGCGGGGCCTCACGCTCCGGTCCGACCTGCTGCTGCCGTGGAGCAGGTGGATCACCCCGGAGTTCGAGCCGCGCCGCTTCGACACGTACTTCTTCGTCGCCCTTCTGCCCGACGGGCAGCGGACCCGGGACGTCTCCGGCGAGGCCGACCACACGCTGTGGCTGCGCCCGGCGGACGCGCTGGCCCGCGCGCAGGCCGGCGAGCTGACCATGCTGCCGCCCACCATGGTCACGCTCGCCGAGGTCGCCGCCGCGGGCGACCTCGCTGGCGTGGCCCGCGCGGCGGCAGAGCGAGACCCGGGTACGCCGATCCTGCCCCACATCGACGGCCTGGACGGTGCCGAGCCCCGCTTCCGCCTGAGCTGACCCTCACCCCTCAGCCGAAGCGGCCGGTGATGTAGTCCTCGGTCTTCTTCTGGGCCGGGTTGCTGAAGATCTTCTGGGTGTTGTCGTACTCGATGAGGCGGCCCGGGTCGCCGGTCTTCTCGATCGAGAAGAAGGCGGTCCGGTCGGACACCCGGGCGGCCTGCTGCATGTTGTGCGTGACGATGATGATGGTGAACTTGTCCTTGAGCTGGAACATCAGGTCCTCGATGGCCAGCGTGGAGATCGGGTCCAGCGCCGAGCAGGGCTCGTCCATCAGCACCACCTGCGGCTCGACGGCGATGGTGCGGGCGATGCAGAGCCGCTGCTGCTGGCCGCCGGACAGTCCCGCGCCGGGCTTGGCGAGGCGGTCCTTGACCTCGTCCCACAGGTTCGCCGAGCGGAGCGCCTTCTCGGCCGCCTCCTCCAGGATCGACTTGCGCCGCACGCCGTTGAGGCGCAGCCCGGCCACCACGTTCTCGAAGATGCTCATGGTGGGGAACGGGTTCGGCCGCTGGAAGACCATGCCGATCATCCGGCGGACCGCCGTGACGTCCACGTCCCGGTCGTAGATGTCCTGGTCGTCGATGGTGAGGCTGCCCTCGACCCGGGCGCCGGGCAGCACCTCGTGCATCCGGTTGATCGACCGCAGGAAGGTTGACTTGCCGCAGCCGGACGGCCCGATCAGAGCGGTGACGGTCTTCGGCTCGACGGTCAGGTTGATGCTCTCGATCGCCTTGAACCCGCCGTAGTAGGCGGTCACGTTCGTGGCTTCGATGCGCTTGGCCATGGTGGCGGTACCTCCGGGGTTCATCGGCCGAGCCGGTTGCGGCGGGACAGCAGCTTCGCCGCCACGGTGAGGACGAGGACGAGGGCGACCAGGGTCAGCGCCGCGGTCCACGCCCGTGCCGGCGAGTACCTCGACGCCTCGCCGGCCTGCTGGTAGACGAAGAGGGCGAGCGACGACTGGTTGTTCTCGAACGGGTTGAAGTTGATCGCCGCGCCGCCACCGGCGACGAGCAGCACCGGCGCGGTCTCACCGGCGGCCCGCGCGATGGCGAGCATGATGCCGGTGACGATGCCGGGCAGCGCGGTCGGCAGCACGACGCGCAGGATCGTCTTCCACTTCGGTACGCCCAGCGCGTACGCGCCCTCGCGCAGCGGCGCGGGCACCAGGCGGAGCATCTCCTCGGTGGAGCGGACCACAGTGGGCAGCATCAGCACGCTCAGCGCCAGCGCGGCGGCGAAGCCGGAGAAGCCCGGCCGCCCGTCGTTGAACCACGGCGAGACGATCAACACCCAGAAGGCCAGCACGAACAGGCCGGTGACGATCGACGGGATGCCGGTCATCACGTCCACGAAGAAGCGGATGGTGAACGCGAACCGGCCCCGGCCGTACTCGACGATGTAGATCGCGCAGAGCACGCCGAGCGGCACCGTGATCAGCGTGGCGATGCCCACCTGCTGCAAGGTGCCGACGATCGCGTGGTACGCGCCGCCGTTGGCGTCCCGCGACCCGATGTTGTTCATCGAGGTGCCGAAGAAGTCGGCGTCCAGCCGTTCGGAGCCCTTGCTGACGAGCGTCCAGACCACCGACGCCAGCGGCAGCACCGCCAGCACGAACGCGGAGTGGATCAACGCGCTCCAGGTCCGGTTGCGGGCCGACCGGCGGCCCTCCACCGCGTTGGCCGCGGCGAAGAGACCGGCCAGGTAGAGCAGCGCGCCGACCACCACGACCAGGACCGGGCCGCCGATGCCGGCGCCGTACACGATGCCCGCCGCGAGCAGCAGCGCCGCGACGGCGATGGCCGGAGCGGCGTACGCGGGAAGCCGTCTCGCCCGCAGCGTGGCCGGCTGGGCCGGCGGGCGCGGGCGGCGGGGGGTAAGGGTGGTTGTCATGCGGCCGACTCCGTGAACTCGCGCCGCCGGTAGATGATCGCCCGAGCGGTGATGTTGACGATCAGCGTGATCGCGAACAGCACCAGGCCGGAGGCGATGAGCGCGCCGCGGCCGGTGTCGTTCGCCTCGGCGAACCGGTTGGCGATGTTGGCGGCGATCGAGTTCCCGCCGCTCTGAAGGATGTTGAACGAGATGGCGTACGTGGAGCCGAGCGTGAGCGCCAGCGCGATGGTCTCGCCGAGCGCCCGGCCCAGGCCGAGCATCACCGCGGCGATGACGCCGGGCCGGCCGTACGGCAGGACGGCGGTGCGGATCATCTCCCAGCGGGTGGCGCCGAGCGCGAGCGCGGCCTCCTCGTTCGCGGTCGGGGTCTGCCGGAACACCTCGCGGGACAGCGAGGTGATGATCGGCAGCACCATGATGGCGAGCACCACGGAGCCGAGCAGGATCGAGTTGCCGTACGGGCCGTCGCCGAAGATGGGGATCCAGCCGAAGTACCTGTTCAGCCACGCGGACAGGTCGGCGACCGGCTGGGCGAAGTAGTCCCGTCCCCAGAGGCCGAAGACCACACTGGGCACAGCGGCCAGCAGGTCGATCAGGAAGCCCAGGGCGTTGCCGAGCCGCCGGGGCGCGTAGTGCGACAGGTACAGGGCGATGCCCAGCGCGACCGGCACCGCCATGAGCAGCGCCAGCAGCGAGCTCAGGACGGTGCCGAAGGCGAGCGCGCCGATGCCGAACTGCGGCGGGTTGTCGTTCGGGAACCAGCCCTCGAATGTCCAGAACGACTCGGTGTTGGCCCGCAGCGCCGGGACGGCCCGGGCGACGAGGAAGATCGCGATGGCCGCGATGACCACCAGGACCGTGGTGCCGGCGGCCAGGGTCAGGCCGCGGAACGCCCGTTCCGCGCCGAAGGCGCGGGCCCGGGGGAGGGCACCGCCGCCGCCGAGGCCGCCGTCGGGGCGGCCCGGGTTACCGGGGCGCTCGGCCAGACGCGCCGAGGCACCGGCGGGTCGCTCGTGGCTCGTGGCCACGGGGTTCCCGCCGGTGCCGGCGTCGGCCGAGCGGTGAGGGGTGTCACCCATCTGCTCGCTCGCTTCGTGTTGAGGAGGTGTCGGTCAGAGCGTCAGGAGAGGCTCGTGACCGCGGCCTCGACCTTGGTGCGGACGGTCTCGGGCAGCGGCGCGTAGCCCAGCTCGACGAGCTCCTTCTGCCCCTCGGCGCTGGCGGCGTGGCCGAGCAGGCCCTTGACCAGCGGCAGCTTGTCGGCGGCGAGCCCCTTGCTGCAGACGATCTCGTAGGTCGCCAGGACGATCGGGTACGCCCCGGCCTCCTTGGTGTTGTAGTCGATCGACATCTTGAGGTCGTTGCCCTGACCCTCGAACTTGGCGCCGGCGATGGTCTTGCCGGCCGAGTCGCCGGTCAGCTCGACGAACTCGCCGTTACCGTTCTTGATCTTGGCCATCTTCAGGTCGGAGTTCTCGGCGTACGACCACTCGACGTAGCTGATGGTGCCGTCGGTGCTCTTGACCTTGCTGGCCACACCGTCGGACTTGGCCGCGCCGACGCCGCCCGGGGCCTTCCACGCCTTGGAGTTGCCGAGCGTCCAGTCCGCCTCGGCGGTCTTGGAGAGGTACTTGGTGAAGTTGTCGGTGGTGCCCGACTCGTCGGAGCGGTGCACGGCCTGGATCGCGGTCGACGGCAGCTTGGCGTCCGGGTTGTCGGCCTTGATCGCCGGGTCGTCCCACTTGGTCACCTTGCCGGCGAAGATCTTCGCCAGGGTGGCCGGGCTGAACTGGAGGTTGTCCGCGCCGTCGATGTTGTAGACGACAGCGACCGGGCCGATGACCATGGGCAGGTTGAGCGCCTGGCCGCCGACGCACTTGGCGTCGGCCTGCGGCTGCTCCTCCGGCTTGAGGGCGGAGTCCGAGCCGGCGAAGTCGGCGGTGCCGGCGATGAACGCCTGGATGCCGGCGCCCGAACCGCTGGGCTCGTAGTTGATCGTGGTACCGGCGCACTTCTGCTGGTAAGCCTTGATCCACTCGGCCATGGCGTTCTTCTGGGCGGAGGAGCCCTGCGCGTTCAGCGTGCCCGTCGCGCAGTCCGCCGCTGCGGTGGTGCCGGAGGCGCCGGCCGGCTCGTTGTTGTCCGAGCCGCAGGCGCTGAGACCGAGAACCGCGGTAAGAGCGAGACAGGCGATGGCGCCGTGCCGCTGGAGCTTCACTTCAGGGGTTTCCCTTCACGTCTTTGGTCAGGTCGCCCGGAGTACCGGGCGCCGGCGCTGACCGGCTGACACGAAAGGTAGGAGGGCCAGGTGGACGGTTCGCCGGACGCAAGTGAACGCGCGGTGAACACGTTCAGCCGACGAGGTGGCCGTACGCTGAGGAAGGGTTGTCCATTTCGTGAACTAGCGCCCCGGCATCGCCTTTGTGACGATTTTCCCGGGCGGGCGAAGGCTCAGCCCAGCTGGTAGTTGACGTGCGCGGACCAGCGCGCGAAGCCCAGCCGCTGGTAGAGCGCGACAGCTGCGGTGTTGCTCTCGTCCACGTAGAGCATCACGCGGTCGAGCCCGCGCTCGTCGCGCAGGTGCGTCAGGCCGGCGGCGGTCAGCACCCGGCCGAGCCCGCCCCGGTGCGCGGACGGGTCCACGCCGAGCACGTACACCTCGCCGATGCGGGCCGAGCCCTGCTGCTCATGCACCTTGGTCCAGTGGAAGCCGAGCAGCCGCCCGGTGCCGGAGTCGACGGCGAGCAGGAAACCGGCACTGTCGAACCACGGCTCGGCGATCCGGACGCGCAGGTCGTCGAGCGTCCACTTGCCCTGCTCGGGGTGCTGGGCGAAGGCGGCGTTGTTCACCGCCAGCCAGGCCTCGTCGTCCTCGCCCGGGCGGAACGCGCGCAGCGTCACGCCGTCCGGCACGACCGGCGCCGGCAACTCGGCGGTGAGCGGGCGGCGCATCTGCCAGAGCACCCGCGCCCGGGAGAAGCCCAGGTCGACGGCGAGCGCGGCGGCCGAAGGGTGGTCGCCGTGCGCCCAGGCGCGCAGCGGCCCGGACGCGGCGTCCACCACGCCCCGGGCCAGCGCCCGCCCGGCGCCCCGCCGCCGGTACGCGGGGTGCACCACCATCTCCACGCCCACGCCGTCGGCCGGTGCGGTGGTGTCGAGGTGCGCGTACCCGGTGAGGGTGCCGTCGGAGGTCCGGGCGGTGAGGTGCACGGCCGGCGCCTCGGGATCGCGCATCCGCAGCAGCACGTGCTCGTCGAGGGGGTCGGCGCCGTCGGCGTCACCGGCGGCGCGGGCCAGCGCCAGCACCTCGGCGACCTCGTCCGGCGTCAGCCGGTCCGTCCGGGCGATCCCGTCCGGCGTCAGCCGGTCCCCCCAGGCGATCCGGTCGGCCGCAGGACCACTCGTCGGCTCGGTGCTGCTCATCTGAGTCACGGTAGCGGGCGGCGGGCCGTGGCTCGCGGTGGACGACGACGGCGGTCGGTGGCGCTCGTCACGGCCTGCCGGCGGGCAGCGGCTCCAACTCGAACCGGGCCAGCAGTTCGGGCAGGAGTTCCTGCAGCGCGCTGACGGTGCCGGACCGGTCCCCGCCCGCGTCGTGCATGAGCACTATCGCGCCGGGACCCATCTGCGCGCGGACACTCGCCTCGATGGTGGTGGCGCCCGGCGCCCTCCAGTCCGACGGGTCCACGCTCCAGTGCAGCGGGGTGAGACCCAGGTCGGCGCAGGCCGACATGACAGACGGTGTCCAGGCCCCGCCGGGCTGGCGGTAGTACGCGATCCGCGCGTCCGGCGCGGCGGCCACTATCGCGTCCCTGGTCCGCAGCAGGTCGGCCCGGATCGTCGCCGGGGATCGCTTGCCCAGGTTGACGTCGTGGCTCCAGGAGTGGTTGCACAGCGTGTGTCCGTCGGCCGCGATCGACCGGACCAGGTCCGGGTAGGCCTCGGCGTTCTCGCCCACGACGCAGAATGTCGCCTTCACGCCGTACCGGGCCAGCAGCGAGAGCACCTGCGGGGTCCAGCGGGGGTCGGGGCCGTCGTCGAAGGTCAGCGCGACGCGGGACGAGCCGGTGGCGATCAAGGCGCCGTACGGGCCGTCGCCGCCGGGCTCGACCGGGGCGGTGTCCGGCGCGGCGTCGGGGCTCGGCCGGGCGCTTGCCGTGCCGCTCGGGAGGTCGGTGCTGGGTGGTTGGTCGCCGTAACGCGGGCCGTTGAGCGTGGTGGCCACCCCGGCGTCGGACCGGCGCGGCTCCGGCACCAGGCTGCGACCCAGCACGAACGCCGAGCCGAGCAGGCCCGCCAGCACGACGGTCACGAGCCCGGCGGCGCGCAGCCTTGAGCCCCGCATCAACGGCACCGGCCGTTCGTCGCCCCCGTGTTCACCGCACGCACCGCCGCCCCCTTAGCCCGACAATTCCGGCAGCCAGGATATGGCTGACTTGTCGGGCAAAAAGGGCATACGAGAAAAGTGCCCTCTAGCGGGGTGGGGCGTGGGCGGTCAGACCGGCAGCGGGGCGGGCTCCGACTCCGGCAGCGAGCGCGACGGCGGGACGACGAACTTGTAGCCCACCTGGCGGACGGTGCCGATCATCGACTCGTACTCCGAGCCGAGCTTGGCGCGCAGCCGCCGCACGTGCACGTCCACAGTGCGGGTGCCGCCGAAGTAGTCGTAGCCCCAGACCTCGCGCAGCAACTGGTCCCGGGTGAACACCCGCCCGGGGTGCTGGGCCAGGAACTTCAACAGCTCGAACTCCTTGTAGGTGAGGTCGAGCGGCCGGCCCTTCAGCTTGGCGGCGTACGTGTCCGGGTCGATGTTCAGCTCGCCGGCCCGGATCGAGCCGCCGGCACCGGCGGTGGCGTTACTGAGGCGGCCGACCGCCAGCCGCAGCCGGGCCTCCACCTCGGCCGGCCCGGCGCCGGCCAGGATCACGTCGTCGACGCCCCAGTCCGCGTTCAGCGCGATCAGCCCCGCCTCGGTGACGACCGCGACCAGGGGTACGCCGAGCCCGGTGGCGTGCAACATCCGGCAGGTGGCCCGCGCCTCGCTCAGCTCGGAGCGGGCGTCCACCAGAACGGCGTCCGGCGTCGGGCCGGAGACCAGCGTGCGGACGTCGCGGGGTGCGGTGCGAACCGAGTGCGGTAGCAGGTCGAGTGCCGGCAACACCGCCGACGGCTCACCGGCCCGTGCGGTCACGAGCAGCAGGAGCTCCACGATCACCTCCGTCCCGGCGGCCTTTCGGCCGCGCGCGACCAGCGACACGCCCGGGTGGGGGCGGCACTGTGAACTTGCGTGGGTCCCGGCGTCGTCGACGGGCGGGGTAACGGCCTGAGCGTAACCGATGGGCCAGCCGTCACCTTCGCGCGATTTACCGTTTGCCCTTTCTGCCCTTGATCGCGCCGCAGGTTTTAACGTCGCCGAAACCGGGACCTCCGCCGAGCCGCCCGGGTCTGGCACGATCGGGGCGTGTTTCCCTCCACCTCGCGCGACACCGGTCGTGAACCGTGGGCCGGCGACCCGTCCGCCGGGCCGCCCGGCCCCGCCCGTGGCTACCCGCCCGCCCCGCGTACCGGCCCCGCCGACGAGGACGGTGACCGGCGGGAGCGCAAGGGCCCGCGCCGGCTGCGTAAGGGCGGCCCCGGCCGGCGTCCCGACGACGAGTCCGACGAGGAGCCCGAGGAGGAGGTGCCGCCGGTCCCCGTCCGCCGGCCCCTGGCGCTCACCGTGGCGGGCTTCGCCGCGCTGCTCGGCGTCGGCCTGGTGCTCGGCGCGCAGACCGCGGGCCCGGGGCACCGGCTGCCGTTCGCGGCGATCATCTTCGGCGTCCAGTTGCTGTTCGTGCTGGCCTGGACGATGGCCATGCGACCGCCCGCGCTGCTCGTCGTCGCGCTCGTCAGCGCCGGCACGGCCGTGATCGCCGACATCGCCGCCGTGCGGTCGGACATCGCCGGCCTCGCCCCGCTCGGCTACGCCGCGGCCGCCGGCTTCCTGCTCGGCGTGCTGGGGCAGCTCGTGCGGCGGGTGGACCGGGTCCGGGTGACCGACTCGCTCGGCGGCACGCTGTTCATCGTGGTGGGCGTGGTCGCCTTCGCCACGCTCATCGTGCTCAGCCGGATCCCCAAGGGCACCCAGGCGATCACCGTCTGCCTCACCGCCGCCGGGGTGGCGCTGCTCGTCGCCCGGCTCACCGACGCGGTCGCGCCGTGGCCCCGGCTCGCCCCGCAGGTGCCGCGCGGCGCGGCCGGTGTGGTCGCCGGCGCCATGATCGGCACCCTCACCAGCGCCGTGCTCGGCAGCTACCTGGTCGGCTTCACCCCGACCAGCGCCGCCCTGGTCGGGGTGGTCAGCGCGGCCACCGCCGTCCTGGCCGACCTCGCCGTGGGGTACGCCGAGGCGGGCCGGCTGATGGCCGGCGAGCCGCCGACGATGTGGGTGGCCCGGCACATGCAGGGGCCGCTGGGCGGGTTCGCGCTGGCCGCGCCCGCCGCGTACGCCATGTGCGTGCTGTTCCTCTGACGCGGTTGGGGAGGATTCGCCTCGGGTAAGTACGGTTGCGCCGCGAGGCGCGGTGACGGCGGCGAGGACTGGAGGCGGCGTGGCAGAGGCGTACCCGGCGGAGGGCCGACCCCGGCGACGGGGCCGGAAGGTGCTGATCGGCTTCCTCGTCCTGCTGCTGGTGCTGGCCGGGCTGCTCGTCGTAGCCGACCGGGTCGCCGCCGGGGTGGCCGAGCGTGCCATCGCCGACCAGGTCCGGCAGGAGGTCGCCAAGCAGGACGCGCAGTCCTCCGCGCCGCAGGTCGAGGTGGCCGGTTTCCCGTTCCTCACCCAGGTGCTCGACGGCCGGTACGAACGCATCTCGATCCAGCTCACCGACGTGCGCGGGAACGTGCAGGGTGACGCGGTGGAGGTGCCGAAGCTGGACGTGGACGCGCGCAACGTGACCGCGTCGCTGGACACGCTGCGCTCCGGCCGGGGCGACGTGGTGGCCGAGAGCGTGGACGGGCGGGGCACCGTCACCTACGAGAGCCTGGCCAAGCTGCTGGACCGGCCCGGGCTGACGCTGGGCGAGCGCAACGGCAAGCTCGCCGTGACCGCCCCGGTCGACGTCCTGGGCATCAAGCTCACCGTCAACGGCACCGCCGACGTCACGGTGACCGGCAACAAGGTGGCGCTGCGGTTCAACGACCTCACCGCCGATGGCCTGCCGAACCTGCCGCTGGCCCGGGCCGCGCTGACCCGGTACGCGCAGGGCATCTCGATCGACGTGCCGCTGCCGGAGCTGCCGTTCCAGCTCAACCTGCGCAAGGTGGAGCCGAAGCCGGAGGGCCTGGTGGTTACGGCGGACGCGGCGAACGTGCCCATCAACTCCGCCGGCTGACAAGCCGGCCTGCCATCAACTCCGCCGGCTGACAAGCCGGCCTGCCATCAACTCCGCCGGCTGACAAGCCGGCCTGCCATCAACTCCGCCGGCTGACAAGCCGCCCGCGCCCGGTCCGGTGACCGGGCCTGCCGTCCCGGATGCTGGTCGGCCTGGTGGCGTCCGTGGCGTGGGCTGGTAATCTCCCTGCCCATGGGGACCCTCCTCACCAAACGGCGCGCGGTCGACCTGTGCCGCGTGGCCACCTGCCTGTGTCGCCCCGTCATCTGACGGCGGGGCTGTCTCCGGCCGCCTGAACGGCGGCCCCAAGGGTCCACGAACCTCCCCTCAACGCCCGGCAGCGGCGCCGTCGCACGTACCCGTGATCCGTTCCTAGCTCAGGGTCCGCGTGTGGTGCGACAATCACCGAGATCGATCCCCACGCGCAGGCTCACCAAACCATCCTCACCAGGGAGTGATCTGATGAGTCGCGACACCGCACTCGTCTCGGCCGAGTGGGCCGAGAAGAACCTCGGCGCCCCGGGCGTCGTCTTCGTCGAGGTCGACGAGGACACCTTGGCCTACGACACCGGGCACATCGCCGGCGCCGTCAAGCTCGACTGGCGTACCGACCTGCAGGACCAGGTCCGCCGGGACTTCGTCAACAAGACCCAGTTCGAGGCGCTGCTGTCCGACCGGGGCATCGCCAACGACGACACCGTGATCCTGTACGGCGGCAACAACAACTGGTTCGCCGCGTACGCGTACTGGTACTTCAAGCTCTACGGCCACCGCGACGTGAAGCTGCTCGACGGCGGCCGCAAGAAGTGGGAGCTGGACGCCCGTCCGCTCGTCACCGACGCGGTGGAGCGGCCGAAGACGCAGTACGTCGCGCAGGAGCCGGACACCTCGATCCGCGCGTTCCGCGACGAGGTGGTCGACGCGATCGGCACCAAGAACCTGGTCGACGTGCGCAGCCCCGACGAGTTCGCGGGCCGCCTGCTCGCCCCCGCCCACCTGCCGCAGGAGCAGGCGCAGCGGGCCGGCCACATCCCGACCGCGATCAGCGTCCCGTGGTCCAAGGCGGCGAACGAGGACGGCACGTTCAAGTCCGACGACGAGCTGCGCAAGATCTACGCCGACGCCGGGCTGGACGACGGCAAGGAGACGATCGCGTACTGCCGGATCGGCGAGCGCTCCTCGCACAGCTGGTTCGTGCTCCAGGAGCTGCTCGGGCACCGCAACGTGAAGAACTACGACGGCTCCTGGACCGAGTACGGCTCGCTCGTCGGCGTGCCGGTGGCGCTCGGCGACGAGCCGGGGGAGGCCTGATGACCGCCGCCTCCGCAGCCTCGACGGCTGCCGCCGGCTGCGCCGCGCCGGACCAGTCCGCTCCGCTCCCGGCCAGCCTGGACCTGGAGAAGGAGACCGTCATCACCGGCCGCGTGCTGGCCGAGTCCGGTGAGGTAGTGCCGGGCGCGTACGTGCGTCTGCTCGACTCGACGGGTGAGTTCACCGCCGAGGTGGTGACGTCGGCGGCCGGGCAGTTCCGGTTCTTCGCCGCGCCGGGTTCCTGGACCCTGCGCGCGCTGTCCCGCCACGGCAACGGCGACACCGCCGTGTCGGCGACCCGCGGGATCAACGAGGTGACCGTCTCGGTCGCCGCCTGACCCACGCTCTGATCGTGGCCCGCCACCCGACCGGGTGGCGGGCCACGAGCCGTTCCAGGGTGCCGAGGCGCGGCCGGGCAGCTCGCCGGTACGTGACACCATTGCCGGGTGACTGCCGTCGAGACGGGCTACGCCCCGCCCAACCCGCCCGGCCCCGGACCGGGTGCCCGCCGCCGGCCGCGCTGGCCGGTGGTCGCCACCGTGGCGTGGGCAGTGCTGCTGGCCGGCCTGACCTGGTGGTCGGTGCGCACCGACCCGCCGACGGTCAAGGAGCAGCGGTCGCTGGAGCAGGCCGGCCCGGTGGTGGACCGGGCGATCGGCGAGCTGACCGCCGCGGTGGGCGGTGCGGGCGTACCGGCGCTCCTGCCGGACCGGCTGGAACGCGGCTGCCGGATCACGCCGATGGACGACGGCGCGACGCTGGAGCGCGGCGTCGAGGTGGCGATCGGCGGCGACGACGTGCGCGCGGTGCTGCGCGGCATCGCCGACCGGCTGCCGGCGCCGTGGCGGGCCGGGGTGTCGACGCTCGACGGCGAGCCGCTGCTGCGCGCCGACGCGGGCGAGTTCGTCACCGTCGAGGGCCGGGCCGGTGGACCGGGCCGGCTACTGCTCACCGCCGACACGGGCTGCCGCCCGGTGGGTTCCGGTTACCGGGCCCCGTCCGCCGACGCCGCCGCCGAGTCGGCAGTGCTGGCCGCGGCGCTGGGCCGGTGGGGCGGCGCGACCGGCCCGGTCCAGGTGCTGGCCGCGCCCTGCCCGGGCGGCGGGACCGCCCGCACGGTCCGGTCCGAGGCGGCCGCACCGGCCGATCAGCCGCTGGCCGTCGCGTTCGGCGGCGGCGCCGCGCCGGTCGTGGACTCGGCCGACAGGTACGCGCGCCCGGGCGACCCGGCGGTGCTGGCGCAGCGGGCCGGCGAGCGGGTCCGGGTGGCGGTGACCACGTCCTGCCCGGCCTGACGTCACTGGTCGGGCAGCGTGAGCGGCGGCGGCGCGGGTTCCTCGTGTGGCTCGCGGCTGCGGCCGAGCGCGTCCACCCGGCCCCAGCGTCCCGGGATGTCGAGCAGTTCCACCCGGCCCATCCCCGCCGGTACGGCCGGGTCGATGATCAGGTGCTCGCCCTGCGGTTCCAGGCCCAGGATCACCCGTAGCAGCAGCAGGGGCGTGCCGGCGGACCACGCCTGCGGGCTGCACGCGGTGGGGTACTCCACCGGGTACTCGGTCAGGTCGCGCGCGTAGCCGGCGAACACCTCGGGCAGCCGCCCGTCGAAGTACTGCGACGCGCTGAGCAGGGCGTCGCAGATCCGTCCGGCCTCCTGCCGGAAGCCGTACCGCCACAGGCCCCAGGCGATGATCGAGTTGTCGAACGGCCACACCGTGCCGACGTGGTAGCCGACCGGGTTGTACCGGCCCTGCCCGTCGGCGAGCGTACGCACGCCCCACCCGGAGAACAGGCGCGGGCCGAGCAGGTGGGCGGCGACGGCCGGGGCCCGGGATTCGTCGACGATGCCGCTCCACAGCAGGTGGCCGATGTTGGAGGTGAGCGCGTCCACCCGACGGCCCCACGGGTCGAGCGCCAGCGCGTAGTACTCACGGTCCGGGATCCAGAAGTCGTTGTTGAACCGTTCCTTCAGCGCCGACGCCTCGCGTTCCAGCCGGTCGGCGTACGCCGGGTCGTTCCAGTGGGTGCGGGCCATGCGGGCACCGCGCAGCTTCGCGTCGTACGCGTACCCCTGAAGTTCGCACGTCGCCCGGGGGAATTCGGGCATCCGCCCGTCGGCGTAGGAGATGGCGTCCGGCGAGTCCTTCCAGCACTGGTTCGGCAGGCCGGTCTCCGGGTTGCGGGACATGTACCAGACGTAGCCGGTGCCGAGCAGGTCGCCGTACGTGTCCAGCCAGGTCAGCGCCGCCCGCGTCTCGTGTTCCAGCTGGCGCACCAGCGCGGCGTCACCGGTCCACCGCTCGTACTCGTCGAGCAGGATCACGAACAGCGCCGTGGTGTCGGCGGCGCCGTAGTACGGCGAGTGCGGCTGCTCCTCGAAGCCGGCGGTCTCGCCGTAGCGCAGCTCGTGCAGGATCTTGCCGGGCTCCTCGTCCCGGAAGTCGTCGATCCGGCTGCCCTGGAGGCCGGCGAGCATGACGATCGTGGGCTTGACCAGTTCCGGCAGGAACGGCAGCACCTGTAACGAGGTGAAGATGCTGTCCCGGCCGAACAGCGTCATGAACCAGGGCAGGCCGGCGGCGAGCAGCCGGACGCCGAGCGTGATCGACTCGTACCGGAGGGCGGCCAGGTCGTTGAGGCTGCGCCGGTACGCACCGGCCAGCGGCTCGCAGTCGCAGCCCAGCTTGGGCGCGCGGCTGATCAGGTCGCTCTGTTCCGCGTCGATGTCGTCGGCCGTGCGCCGGCGGCCGAGGGGAAGGGCGGCCCGGATGTCCTCGCCCCGGGCACCGTAGATGACCGTCTCGATGTGCAGCGTGGTGGTCCACTCGCTGTGCGGGCCGACCCGGATCCGGAACGTCATCCCGTCAGCGTCGACCTCGGCCGGCGCGCTGCTCGTCACCAGCGTCTCGCGGTGGAACGCCTGCCTGCGGTAGGTCAGCCGCAGCGCGTTGCGCTCCACGGTGGGTGTGGTGCGTCCCTTCTTGTCCCGCTTGTGCTTGATCTCGAAGAGGTCGGCGAAGTCGGAGCCGATCTCCAGCCGGAGCCGGAACTCCTTCTCCTGCTCGGAGTGGTTGAGCAGGGTCAGTTGCTCGTCGAGGCCGCCGCCGATCGCGCGAGCGCGGATCAGCGAGACGTCCGCGTCCAGATAGTGCGTCGGCTCGCCGGGGACCAGGAAGAACCGCGTCTTGTACGACAGCGAGTCGTCGATCGAGAGCGCGTGCAGGCGTTGCCCGTCGAGGGTGAGGAACCAGGTGGAGAGGAACCGGGTGTCGAAGGAGAAGAGCCCGGTGGGGAAGTCGTACGACGGCTCGATGTTGCCGCGATCGTCGCTGACCAGGAACGTGTTGCCGTCGAGGATGCTGACCCGGTCCTTCACACCGGCCGCCGGACGTGTTCGCGGGCGGTGTCCCGCGGATCCCGTGCGTCGGGCCGGGCCGGCAGGAAGCGGCGGAACGCGAGGAAGAGCACGACGTGCCCGCTGAACGTGGCCTCGTTGCGCAGCACCGCTGCCATGCCTGCTTCCCGGCCGGTGACCAGCTTCTCGAACAGCTCGGTGGAGAGGGTCAGCACGCCGTCGGCCGGCCGTTGCTCCTCCCGGCTGACCTTCGCTGATCCGGGACTCAGCGTCACGTACCAGTGCTCGGTGCGGTTGCCGTCAGCCAGATCGATCTGGAGCGTGCCGCCGATCGGGCTGTTGAGCACCACCGCGGCGCGCGCCGGCAGCGACGCGAAGAACCGTTTGATCGCCTCACTCACATGCGCATGGTAGGCGCAATCCGGACATGTCGGGCCAGGATCGGCCCACCGGGCAGAGTGGACAAGCTGGTTGGTGGCTCAGTAGACGAGCGCCTGCGCGCCCTCTGCCATCGCCTCCTCGACGAACACCGCTGCTCCGGCGATGCGTACGCCGGGGATGACGTCGCCCGGTCCGATGTCCCGCCGGGCCGCGCACTGGGTGCAGGCGGTCAGCCGGCCGGTGGCCAGGACGACGTGCAGCAGCTCGCCGAGCGGCGCGGAGTGCGGCAGCTCGAACGTCTCCGCTCGCCCGGGAAGCGCGAACCAGGTGGACTCACCGGTGAGCCAGAGCGACACGTCCACCCCGGCTGCGGCCGCGGTGGAGGCGACTGTGAACGCCTGGGCGCAGCGTTCCGGGGAGTCCGCGCCGGCGGTGGCCTTCACGACGAGAGTGCGCGCCATGCCGCCAGCATAGGATGGCCGGGATGGTTACCGAGATCGGGTTCGTCAGCCTGCTGGTCGCCGGCCTGGGCGCGCTCGCCGGTGGCCTGGTCTATCTCGCGGTCCGCATAGCTAGAGGTAAGTGGTGAATCTGTGAGTGAGAATCCGCTTCAGCCGCCCTGGTTGAACGCGCCGCCGGTCGACCCGTACCCGTACGAGGAGAGCCACGACCTGCGCGTCGGCCCGAAACTGCACCCGAGCCTGGACGGGCTGCTGCCGTACGTCGGGGTGTGGCGCGGCCGGGGCCGGGGTGGGTTCCCGACGATCGAGGACTTCGACTACGCGCAGGAGATCCGGATCAGCCACGACGGCCGGCCGTTCCTGTTCTACGAGTCACGGGCCTGGCTCCTGGACGAGCAGAGCCGCCCGGTCCGCCCCGCCGGCCGCGAGGTGGGCTGGTGGCGTCCGGTGCTCGACGGTGAGCGGGTCACCGACGAGCTGGAGGCGTTGATGACCGTGCCGACCGGCGTGATGGAGCTGCACATCGGCAAGCGCAAGGGCACCCAGATCGAGTTCGCCACCGACGCCGTCGTGCGTACCGCCACGGCGAAGGAGGTCACCGCCGGTGCCCGCCTGTTCGGCATCGTGGAGGGCGCCCTGCTGTACGCCCAGGAGATGGCCGCCGTGGGTCAGCCGCTGAGCCCGCACCTCTCCGCCCGTCTCACCCGGGTGGCCGGCTGACCCCGCCCCGCCGTCGATCCCGGCGATCATGAAGTTGGCGGCGACGAATCGGGCAGCCGACGCCGCCAACTTCATGGTCAACGGGGTGGGGTGAAGCGCAGGAGGGCCTGGACGCGGTGGGTCAGGTGGTGCCTGGGGCGGGGATCGCCGTCCAGGCTGGTCACCTCGACCGGGCCGCGTAGGGAGCTGGTCAGCCAGATCGCCTCGGCCTCGTGCAGGTCGGGCACCGTGGGCAGGTGCTCGCCGGCCGCCAGGCCCAGTTCGGCCGCGCGTTCCAGCAGGTGGTGGGCGGTCACGCCGGGCAGGATCCCGGTCTGCGCCGCCGGCACCGTGAGGAGACGGCCTCCGCTGCACCACACCACGTTGGCGGTGGGCCCCTCCAGCACGTAGCCGTCGGACGAGACCCAGAGCACGTCGTCCACGCCGGTCCGCCGCGCCCACCGCCGGGCGGCGGTGCTCAGCGCGTACGAGGTGGACTTCACGCCGCTGGGCAGCCACCCCAGCTCCGGGCGGGACCGGGCGGCCACCCCGAGCGGCAGCGTGGCCACCGTCACCCCGTCGCGCCGGGCGGCCCGGGCCGACGCGGGCACCTCGCCGAGCGTGGCGTACACCGTCGGCGGCCCGCCGCCCTCCGGCCCCCGGGTGCAGACCAGCCGCAGCGCGCCCTCGGTCCGCGCGGGCCAGCCGGCGCACACCGCGTCCAGCAGTTCGACAAGCGCGGCGTCCGGGGGCAGCGGCAGGTCGATCGCCGCGGCGCCGGCCCGCAGCCGGGCCAGGTGCGGCTCCAGCAGCCAGGGCCGCCCGTCGCGCAGGTGCAGCGTCTCGAACAGGCCGTCGCCGTGCAGCACGCCCCGGTCGTCGCCGCGCAGCACCGGCTCACCCGCCGGTACGAGCCCCCGGCCGAGCACCGCCACCCGCGTCGCCTCCACGGCCGCAGCGTAGTGGCGTACCCCGGCGGCGGATGGACCGGCGCGGCGGCCGAACTATGATCGAAGGGTGTCCGAATCCTCCCTGGCGGAAATGCTCCGCGCGCGCGGGCTGCGGCTGACGGCGCAGCGGCAGCTGGTGCTCCAGGCCGTCCTCGACCTCGGGCACGCCACCCCGGAGCAGGTGCACACGGCGGTCCGTGAGGTGGCGGCCGGCGTCAACATCACCACCATCTACCGCACCCTGGAGCTGCTGGAGCGGCTCGGTCTGGTCACGCACACGCACCTGTCGCACGGTTCGCCGACCTACCACGCGGCCGGCGAGCACCAGCACGTGCACCTGGTGTGCCGGGAGTGCGGGGCGATCGACGAGATCTCACCCGAGATGTTCCGCCCGCTCGCCGACCAGCTGGCCGACCAGCGCGGGTTCCAGGTCGACATCGGGCACGTCGCGCTCTTCGGGGTCTGCGGCCGCTGCGCACAGGACGGGGAACACACATGATCGACATCGCCGGAGCGGTGACCACCGACGCCATCGACGACAAGACCCGGGACCAGCCCGAGCCGGCCCACCGCGCCGCCGGGGTCGGCCCGGTGGCCGCGCACTACGGCGACCCGATGCGCGAGCAGCGGCTCCTGGCCACCGGCGTGGGGCTGGTCGACCGCTCGCACCGGGGCGTGGTCGCCGTGCCGGGCGAGGAGCGGATCGGCTGGCTGCACACGCTCACCAGCCAGCACCTGGCCGCGCTGGCGCCGTGGCAGGGCACCGAACTGCTGGTGCTCTCCCCGCACGGGCACGTCGAGCAGCACGCGATGGTCGCCGACGACGGCGAGACCACCTGGCTGGACACCGAGCCGGGGATGACCGAGGGCCTCCTGTCATTCCTGGAGAAGATGCGGTTCTTCAGCCGGGTCGACCCGCGCGACGCCACCGCCGAGCACGCGTTGCTGTCGCTGGTCGGGCCGGAGGCGGCCGGTGCGCTGGACACGCTCGGCGTCACCGGGCTGGCCGCACCCGACGTGGTCGCGGTGCCGGGTCCGAAGTTCCGTTCCGGTGAGCTGCCCGCGCGGCCCTCAGTGGTGTACGACGTGAAGCCGCTCCCCGTCGGCGGCTGGGCCCGGCGGGTGGCGCTCGGCGTCGACCTGCTGGTGCCCCGGCCCGCCATGGACGAGGTGGTCGCCGAGCTGCGCGGCGCCGGGGTGCCGGTGGCGGGGCTGTGGGCGTACGAGGCGATGCGGGTGGCCGCCAGGCGGGCCCGGGCCGGCGTGGACACCGACCACCGGACGATCCCGGCCGAGGTGGACCTGATCGCCCCGGCCGTGCACCTCGACAAGGGCTGCTACCGGGGTCAGGAGACGGTGGCCCGGGTGCACAACCTGGGCAAGCCGCCCCGCCGGCTCGTCCTGCTGCACCTGGACGGCGTGGCGACCGACCAGCCGCCGGTGGCCGGTACGCCGGTGACGCTCGACGGCCGGACCGTCGGCTTCGTGGGCACCGCCGTGCAGCACTTCGAGCTGGGCCAGGTGGCGCTCGCCGTGTTGAAGCGCAACACGCCCGACGACGCCCGCCTGCTGGTGGGTGAGAGCGCCGCCGCCATTGACGTGTAAGGAAGGGCCCCCTATTAACGCCTCCGGTAAAGGAAGGGTCCCTTCTTAACGCCGCTCGCACCGGAAATCCTCCGGTCGACCCGGCGTCGGGCACCGGTCTAGGATCCGGGGCATGACGACAGGGACGTTGATCACGGTTGCCCCCACCGGCGCGGAGTCGGCGAAGGCGGAGGTGCCGGCGCTGCCGGTGACGCTCGACGAGCTGCTGCTGACCGCCAAGGAGTGCGAGGCGCTCGGCGCCGCCGTGATCCACGTCCACATCCGCGACGACGACGCGCGGCCCACGCTCGACCAGGGGCGGCTGCGCGACACGGTGGCGGCGCTGCGGGAGAGCACCGACCTGATCGTGCAGCTCTCCTCCGGCGGTGCGGTGACCGACCCGGAGGCCGCCCGGCTGGCGGTGCTCGACGCCGGGCCGGACATGGCCTCCTGCACCATGGGCACCGTCAACTTCGGCGACGACGTGTTCCTCAACCGGTGGGAGTTCATCGTCGACCTGCACACCCGGATGCAGGAGCGGGGCGTCGTCCCCGAGTACGAGATCTTCGACCTGGGCCACCTCACCGCGTTGCAGCGGCTGCTCGGCAAGTACGGCCTGCCGCACGGCGGGCACGTGCACGTCGACTTCGTGATGGGCGTGCCGGGCGGCATGCCGGGCACCACAGCGACCCTGGTGGCAGCCCAGCAGATGCTGCGTGACCTGCCCGAGGGCACCACGTTCTCGGCCACCGGCATCGGGCGTAGCACCATCCCGGTGATGCTGGCCTCGCTGTCGACCGGTGGTCACCTGCGCGTCGGCATGGAAGACACGGTCACGTACGCCAAGGGGCGCCCGGTGGAGTCCAACATGCAGCTCGTCGCGCGGGCGGTGGGCTTCGCCCAGCTCGCCCAGCGCCCGCCGCTGACCACCGCCGAGGCCCGTACGCTGCTCGGCCTCCCGGCTACCGCCAGGTAAGCGGCGCACCCCGCTGCGGCCCCGTACCGCCTCGGTCGACGTCGCAGGTCACCCCGCCGCCGACCGGGCCCGTCCCCTCGGTACCGTCCATAACGTGGGAAAAACGTACGAGGGCGGCGTGCCGCTCGCCGAGGTGGTCCGGTCCGGCTTCGTGGAGGGCGTCCACCGGGGTTCAGTGGTGGTGCTCGACGCCGCCGGTGAGCCGGTCGCCGGGGCCGGTGACGTCACCTCGCCGATCTTCCCCCGCTCGTCGAACAAGCCGATGCAGGCGATCGGCATGCTCCGGGCGGGGTTGCCGCTGACCGACCCGGCCGACGTCGCGCTCGTCGCGGCCAGTCACGCCGGCGAGGAGTTCCACGTCGAGCGGGTGACAGCGCTGCTGCGCGACGCCGGCCTGAGCGGGGACGCGTTGCACAACCCGCCGGACCTGCCGTTCGGCGAGGCCGCCCGGGAGGCGGTGCTGCGGGCCGGCGGCGGCCCGGCCCGGGTGCTGATGAACTGCTCCGGCAAGCACGCGGGCATGCTGCGCACCTGCCTGGCCGCCGGGTGGCCGCTGGACGGCTACTGGCGGCCGGAGCATCCGCTCCAGCAGCACCTGACCGCCACCATCGAGGAGTTCACCGGCGAGCGGGCGGCTGCGGTCGGGGTGGACGGCTGCGGCGCACCGGTGCTCGCCGTCTCGCTGACCGGGCTGGCGCGGGCGTTCCTGCGGCTGGTCGGCGCCGAGCCGGGCACCGAGGAGCGGACGGTGGCGGACGCGATGCGGGCGTACCCGGAGCTGGTCGGCGGCACCCAGGCGGAGGACACGCGGCTGATGCGCGGCGTACCCGGTCTGCTCGCCAAGATCGGCGCGGAGGGTGTGATCGCGGCGGCGATCCCGGAGGTCGGCGCTGTCGCCCTGAAGATCGACGACGGCGCCGCGAGAGCCCGCACACCTGTCCTGGTGTCCGCCCTGGCCCGCCTGAACGTACGCGCCCCCATCCTCACCGAGTACGCCGAGCCCCCCCTGCTGGGCGGCGGCCTCCCGGTAGGGGCCATCCGCCCCCTCTGGTGACCCTCACCCCACCCCTCGCTGATCTTGCACTTGCTGCCCCGGCAAACCGGGTATTCCGGGCGCGCGGAGGGCCGTAAGTGCAAGATCGGCGAAAGAGTGGGTCAGGGGAGGAAGGGCAGGAGGGCGGCGTTCGTCTCGGTGGGGCGCTCGACGGGGAGCAGGTGGGCCGCGTCGGGGACGTCGGGGAGGCGTACGCCGTTCGGGGCCTCGTCGGCGATGCGGTCGGCCAGGCGGCGGATGTCGGCCAGGTCGTCGGCGCCGGCGGCGACGAGCACCGGTACGCGCAGCTCGCCCAGCCGGTCGATGGCCGGCGGGTCCAGCTCGCCCACCTCGATCGCGCTCAGCGCCTGCTCGGCGGCGAGCGCCCGGCGGTCCATCTCCTCGGCGAACCGGATCAGCTCCGGGTCGACGTCCTCCGGGCGGCGGGTCGGGCCGACCACCCAGAAGCGCACCTCCCCGGCGGCGGTGGCGGCGAAGTCCTCCGGGTCCACGTCGCCGACCAGTTCCTCCCAGAGCTGCTCGGTCTCCTCCGACCACTCGTTGCCAGAGATAGCGGCGCCGAACAGCGCCAGCGCCGAGACCCGCTCCGGGTGGGCGAGCGCGGTGTCCACGGCGACCCGGCCGCCGAACGAGCAGCCGACGAGCGCGGCCCGCTCGATGCCGAGGGCGTCGAGCAGCCCGATCACGTCGTCGTGGTGGGCGAACGGCGCGGGCGGCAGCTCCGACTCGCCGTAGCCGCGCAGGTCCAGGGCGAGCACCCGGTGCCGCTGGGCGAGCGCCGGGACCTGCTCGCGCCACATCCGCCGGTCGGCGATGCCGGCGTGCAGCAGCACCACGGTGGTGCCGGCGCCGCTCTCGTCGTACGCGAGCTGGGCGCCGTTGATATCGATCTTGGTCACGGACGGGAACGGTACGGACCGGACATCGGCTCCGCAACCCACCTTCGGTGACCCTGCTAACTCTGGCTAGCGTTTTGCTTGCAGCAGTTAGCGGACCGGGCTAGCGTTGAGTCATGGCCACCAGCAAGGACCTTCCCGATGTCGGCGGGTTCATTCGCGACCTGCGGCGCAACGCGAAGATCTCACTGCGCCAGCTCGCCGAGCAGGCGGGTGTCAGCAATCCCTACCTGAGCCAGATCGAGCGCGGGCTGCGCAAGCCGAGTGCCGAGGTGCTCCAGCAGCTCGCCAGCGCGCTTCGTGTCTCCACCCCGGCGATGTACCTGCGCGCCGGGCTGCTCGACGACAAGGAGGGCCAGGGCGTGCTCGCGGCGATCGCCGTCGACCCCGAGCTGACCATGGCCCAGAAGCAGTCGCTCACCCAGATCTACGAGACGTTCCGGCGCGAGAACGCCCGCCTGGCCGAGGCGACCGAGGCGGCCACGGCGGCGGAGACGGCCGCCACGGCCGAGAAGGCCGCCACGACGGGGACAACGGCGACCGAGGCGGCCGGTGCGCCGGAGGCCCCGGCGACCGTCGCGGCGGCCGCCACCGGTCCGGTCACGCCGGAGGGCACCCCGACCGAGGCGGTCCTCGAATCGGTGGCCGTCACCGAAGCGGGTGCCGCGCCGGCCCCGACCACCGCCGCCCCTGAGCACACGACCGCCCGCCGGGCGGCCCGGAAGGCCGCCGGTGCGGCCGAAGAGGAGCAGTCATGACCACCCAGCCGAAGACCAACCGCATCCCCGCACCCCTCTACGCCGCCGCCGGCGCCGGTGAGCTGGCCCTGGAGCAGCTGCGCAAGCTGCCCACCGTGGTCAGCGGCCTCGGCACCCGGGTCGTCGCCGACCTCGGTGGCAAGGCCGTCGTCACCGGCTTCGAGCTGCGCCAGAAGGCCACCGAGACGCTGAAGACGGCAAACCAGACCGCCACCGGGCTGCGCGAGCGGGCCGTCGCCACCGACCTCGACCAGCTCCGCGAGGCGGCCAACCTGGAGAAGCTGCGCGAGGCCGCCAACATCGAGAAGCTCCGCGAGGCCGCCACCCGCAACGCCGCCGTCGTGGTGGCCGGTGCGCACGCCGCGCAGGAGCGCGCCCTGGCCGCGTACGCCGAGCTTGTCGCCCGGGGTGAGCGTGTCGTCGGCGCCGGGGTGCTGGAGGCCGCCGACACCGTGAACGCCGACATCGAGGCCACCGAGGCCACCGGCGTCGACGTGGCCCCGAAGGCCGAGGCCGCCCCGAAGCCGGCCGCCACCGCGCCGGCCGAGGTGCCCAGCCCGGCCGAGGTGGCCGAGGCGGTGGCCGCCAAGCCGGCCGCGGTGAAGCGGACCCGCGCCACCAAGGCGACCGCCACCAAGGCAGTCACCAAGACGACCGCCACGAAGGCGACCAAGCCGGCCACTCCGGCGGCGAAGCTGCCGAAGACCACGAAGCGGACCCGCCCGGCCGCCGAGTGATCCGATGCTCCACCGGGACCCCGGACAACGTCCTGTCGGACGTTTCCGGGGTCTCGGCTTAAGCTTGCACCCATGGCCACCGCCGCGCCGATCTTCGCGTTCGCAGTCCAAAGCGTGATCCAGCTGATCCTGCTCGTCTTCGCCCTCGTCGTTCAGGGGGTGGCGCTGGTGCACGCGGTCACCCAGCGCGGCGACGGATTCGCCGCGATCGGCACGCTGCCCAAGGGCGGCTGGGTCGCCATCCTGGCGGTCTGCCTGGCGCTCACCCTGCTCGGCTTCGGCCCGATCAGCCTGTTCGGACTGATCGGCATCGCGGCCGGTCTCATCTACCTGCTCGACGTGCGGCCCGGCCTGCGGGACCTGCACGACGGCCGAGGGTCCTGGTGAGAGGTTTCCGCTGGCCTCCGCCGCCGGACGGCGGCCCCCGCACCTGGGGGCCCGGTCCCGGCGCGCCCCGGACCGGGCGGCCCGCGCTGCCCGAGCCGGAGACGGAACTGGTCGCCACGCCGCACGGGGTGAGCCTGGAACGGCTGGTCACCGGCACCGGTGACCCGGTAACCGTGTTCGCCCACGGGCTCGGCAGCGGCATCGCCACCACCCGCCCGTTCGGCAGCGGCGTCGCCGGGCGGCGCGTCTTCTTCCAGTTCCGCGGGCACGGCCGATCCGACTCCCCGCCCGGGCCGTGGAGCTATCTCGACCTCGCCCGTGACCTGCGCGCGATCGCCGACCTGAGCGGCGCGACCCGGGCGTTCGGAGCCAGCCTCGGTGCGGGCGCGCTCTGCCGGCTGCTCGCGGAGAGCCCGGAGCGCTTCGAGCGGCTCGTCTTCTTCCTCCCCGCCGCACTGGACACGCCACGCGGCGAGGTGGCCCGTGCCCGGCTCACCGGCCTGCTCGACGCGGTGGCCGAGGGCGACGCCTCGGCGCTGGCCGACGCGGTGTCGCTGGAGCTGCCGCCGTCGGTGCGCAACACCCCGGCCGGCTGGGCGTACCTGCGGCAGCGGCTCGACCAGTTGCTGCGCGACGGGCTCGCACCAGGGCTGGCCGACCTGCCCGCCCAGGCGCCGCTCGACGACGCCGGGTCGCTCGCCTCGGTCACCGCGCCGGCCCTCGTCATCGCCGCCGCCGAGGACGACCTGCACCCGGTCGCCGTCGCCGAACGGCTCGCCGCCGCGCTCCCGAACGCCACACTGCACGTGTACGACCGTCCCGGCGTGCTCTGGACCGAACGCGCCGACCTGCGGGGGCGCGTCTCGGAGTTCCTGAACGGGTAACGTCGCGGACCATGGGCGTCACACACCACGGCCGTACGCACCGGCTCGACCTCGCCGACCCGACCCTGCGCGAGTGGACCTGCCGGGTGCTGGCGGCCGATCCCGAGCAGGGCATCGTGCTGGACCGGTCCGCGTTCTACCCCGGTGGCGGCGGGCAGCCGCCGGACCACGGGGTGCTGCTCTGGCAGGGCGTACAGACCCGGATCGTCGGCACCCGCAAGGGCGACGACCTGTGGCTGATCCCGGCCGAGGGCGACCCGGTGCCGCCGGTGGGCGCCGAGGTGGTCGGCGCGGTGGAGGACGACCGCCGGACCATGCTGATGCGCACCCACTCCGGGCTGCACGTGCTCTGCGGCGTGGTGTTCCGCGACTTCGGCGCGCTGGTCACCGGCGGCAACATGGAACCGGGCGAGGCGCGGATGGACTTCAACCTGCCCGAGGTGCCGCCGGACTTCAAGGCTCGCATCGAGGAACTGGTGAACGCCGAGGTGGCCGCCGACCGGTCGGTGGCCGTGCGGGTGCTGCCGCGCGCCGAGGCGCTCGCCCTGCCGGACATCATCCGTACCCAGTCGAACCTGATCCCGCCGGAGGAGCAGGAGGTGCGGATCGTCGACATCGTCGGGCTGGACGTGCAGGCCGACGGTGGCACGCACGTCGCGTCCACCGCCCAGATCGGCAAGGTCCAGGTGGTCAAGGTGGAGAGCAAGGGCCGGGCCAACCGCCGGGTACGCGTACGCCTGGCGGACTGACGGCTCAGCGCGGCAGGTACGCCGCCCGGACGGCGAGCAGCCAGCGTTCCACCGTCTGCTCGTCCGGGCGCTCCGGCAGCGGCGACCGGATCCGGTCGAACTCCGCCTCGGCGGCCGCCACCAGGGCCTGCGCCTCGTCCAGCGCGCCACCGGCGACCCGCTCGCCGAACGCGCGGAACCAGCCCGGGTCGGCGAGACGGATCTCCAGCACGCCCGTCGCGTACAGCACCCGGCCCTGGTGCAGCAGCCGGGCCAGGTGCCGGGCGTGCTTGGCCGAGCGCCGTCGCCCGCCGTCGTCCGCCGAGCGGGTGGCGAGCTTGCGGAACTGCTGCGAGGCGTACCCGAGGTAGGCGTCACGGACGCGCGGCGCGCTGAGGAACGCCGACCGGATGGCGATCAGCTCGTCGCCGAACCCGGTACGGGTCTCGTAGCAGTCGCCGGGCAGCCACATCAGCTCGGTGGCGGTCGGGTTGCCGCTCAGCGCCAGCAGCGCGTACTTGCGGGCCTCGTGCAGCGTGACGTCCGGGTCGGTGGTGACCACCGACTCGCGGGGCGGGCGCAGGCCGTGGAACGCGACTGTGGGCGCGGCGAACACGCCGATCCGGTCGGTGTCCGAGCCGGGACCGGCCAGCCCGTACGCGACCGAGCCGACGATCCCGGACAGCAGCAGGTGCATACCGGTGATGATCGCCCATCCGGATCGTCCGGCAAACCGGACTTCCGCTGTCAGGTATCAAGGCCGGTAAGCCGGCCGACGCCACCGGCTACCGCTGACCGTCGGACGGCGGATCGGTGTAGAGCGCCGCCGCGCGGCGGGTCGCCTCGGCGAAGCGCGCCCGCAGCTGCGGCGGCGCCAGCACCTCCACCTCCGGGCCGAGCGCCAGCAACTGGCCGTACGCGACGTCCACCGACTCGACAGGCAGCCGCAGCACCAGCCGGCCCTGCTCGTCCGGCGGCCCGGCCGCCTCCACCGCCTCGGTGTGGACGAACGGCGCGTCCACCAGGTGCCGCAACGCCCGCAACCCGGCCGGGCCCAGCCGCACCGTCACCCGCTCCCGCAGCAGCTCACGCAGGAACGCGCCCGCCTGCTCCCGCCAGTACGCCCCGAGGTCGAAGTCCTCGTCCCGCTCGAACCCGTCGGCGCTCACCTCGACCGAGACCACCCGGTCCACCCGGTACGTCCGCCAGCCGTCCCCGACCCGGCCGACCAGATACCAGACCCCGTTCTTCAGCACCAGCCCGTACGGCGCCAGCGTGCGGGTCACCTCCCGGTCCCCGCGCCGGTAGCGCAGCTCCACCAACCGGTCCCGCCAGACCGCCCGGGCCAGCTCGGTCAGGGCCGGCGGCGGCGCGGTCTCCCGGAACCAGCCGGGCACGTCCAGGTGGAACCGCTGCCCGGTACGCGCGGGCGCGTCCCGCAGGCTCGGCGGCAGCGCGGCCAGCACCTTCAGCTCGGCGGCGGCGACCGAGTCGGCAAGTCCCATGTCCCCTGCGGGACCGGGCAGCCCGGCCAGGAACAGCGCCTCGGCCTCGTCCCGGCTCAACCCGGTCAGCCGGGTCCGGTAGCCGCCCAGCAGCCGGTAGCCGCCGGCCCGCCCCCGGTCCGCGTACACCGGCACACCGGCGGCGGAGAGCGCCAGCACGTCCCGGTAGACGGTGCGCTCCGACACCTCCAGCTCGCGGGCCAGCTCGGCGGCCGTCATCGTCTCCCGGGACTGGAGCAACAACACCAGCGAGATCAGCCGCGACGCACGCACAGGCCCATTGTGGTGCACCGGCGGATTAGGCTGTGCCGTCGTGAACGCCTCCCGTACCGTCGCGCCCGTCACCGGCGCGGCCACCCGCTTCCTCGGCGGCGCCGGGCTGCTGCTGCGCGGCTTCGGCATGTACGTCCGCAGCCCGAAGCTGATGCTGCTCGGCGTGATCCCGGCGCTGATCACCGGCGCGCTCTACGTGGCCCTGTTCGCCACGCTGCTCTACTTCGTGGACGACCTGGCGGGCTGGCTCACCCCGTTCGCCGACGACTGGTCGTCGCCCTGGCGCGGGCTGCTGCGGGTGGCCGCCGGGCTGGCGGTGGTCGGGGTCGCCGGGCTGGTCGGGGTGCTCACGTTCACCGCCGTCACGCTGGTCATCGGTGACCCGTTCTACGAGGCGATCTCCGAGCGGGTCGAGGACCGGCTCGGCGGCACCCCCGGTGCGGTGGACGTGCCGTTCTGGTCCTCGCTGCGACGCAGCCTCGCCGACTCGCTGCGCCTGGTGGCGCTGTCCGCGCTGATCGGCGTACCCCTTTTCGCGGCCGGTTTCATCCCGGTGGTGGGGCAGACGGTGGTCCCGGTGGTCGGTGCCCTGGTGGGTGGCTGGTTCCTGGCGCTGGAGCTGGTCGGTGCGCCGTTCTACCGGCGGGGGATGCGGCTGCCGGACCGGCGGGTGCGGCTGCGGGCCGACCGGCCGACGGCGCTCGGTTTCGGGGTGGCGGTCTTCCTGTGCTTCCTGATCCCGCTCGGCGCGGTGCTGGTCATGCCGGCCGCCGTCGCCGGGGCCGCGCTGCTGGCCCGCCGGTCGCTGGGCCAGCCCATCGAGGAGAGCTGAGATGGACACCGTCCTGATCGAGGGCGACATCACCGCGCAGCAGGTCGACGCGATAGTCAACGCCGCCAACTCGTCGCTGCTCGGCGGCGGGGGAGTGGACGGCGCGATCCACCGGCGCGGCGGCCCGACCATCCTGGAGGAGTGCCGGGCGCTGCGCGCGTCCCGCTACGGGCGCGGGCTGCCCACCGGCCAGGCCGTCGCCACCACCGCCGGCAACCTGCCCGCCCGCTGGGTGGTGCACACGGTCGGCCCGGTCTTCTCGCCGCACGAGGACCGGTCGGCGTTGCTGCGCGACTGCTACGCCAACAGCCTGCGGGTCGCCGACGGGCTGGGCGCGACCCGGATCGCGTTCCCGCTGATCAGTGCGGGCGTCTACGGGTGGCCGGTCGACGACGCGGTGGCGCAGGCGCTCACCGTGCTGCACGCGGCCAACCCGGAGCACGTCACCGAGGCCCGGCTGGTGCTGTTCGGCGGCGACACGTACGCCACGGCGGTGCGGGTTGCCGCCAGGCTCAGCTGAGCGTGCGCCGGCACGACCACTGGCTGTCCACCGGCCGGTAGCCGAGCCGCTCGTTCACTGCCAGCATCGGCGCGTTCGCCCCGTCGTTCGAGGTGTACGCGGTGCGTACCCCGCGCGTCGCGGCGGTGTGCAGCGCGGCCTGCTTGGCCAGCCGGGCCAGCCCTCGCCCCCGGTACGCGGGCAGCGTGCCGGTGAAGTCCGACCACATCCGGTCGCCGTCCCGCTTGACCAGGCTCAGCGCGACGAGTTCGCCGTCCACCTCGGCAAGCGTGCTGGCCTCCCGGTCCAGACCCGGGTTGTCCCAGCACTCGTGGAGCCACAGGTCGAAGCCGAGCGAGTCCGTGGGCACGTCTCCCGGCTCGTCCCGGGCCGCCTCGGCGTCGACCCGGTGCACCTGGCGCGGGTCGAGCGCGGCGGCGGACACCAGCCGTACGCCCGGCGGCGGCTGCGGCATCGGCGGGGCGGTGGTGAGGTCCAGCGCCGAGTAGCGCAGCTCCCGGCTGGGCTCGAAGCCGTGCCGCCGCGCGAACGGCAGCGAGTCGGTACGCGCATGGGTGAGCACGCGTGTCGTCCCGAGCGTCAGCAGGTGGTCGAACGCGGTCTCGAACAGCGCGGTGCCGGTGCCCCGGCGGCGGTGCCGCGGGTGGACGTGCAGCAGGGCCATCTCGCCCACGCCGGGCGTCGAGGTCTGCGTGTTGCGGTACGCCGACACCCAGCCGATCACCTGCCCGCCCGCCTCGGCGACCCAGGCCGACCAGTCCTCGCCGGCCGGCGGGTCGGCGATCATGCGACGGGTCGACTCGACGCCGCGCACCAGGTACGGGTAGACGAGCGCGCGCAACGCCACCACTGCGGGCGCGTCGTCGGGGCGGGCGGGACGGATCTCGGCTCCACTCATCCGGCGGACCCTAGCCCCGCGCCCGCCAGCCCCGCGACCGGTTAACGCGCGGCGGGCTGCCCCGCAGGCTGTTAAGAGGGGCCCCCTCCTCTACCTGAGGCGTTAAGAGGGGGCCCTTCCTTAAGCCGACTCGCGCAGCACCAGCTCCGTGGGCAGCACCAGCGCCTGCTCGACCGTCTCGCCCGCGGCGATGCGCAGCAGTTGCCGGGTCATCGACCGGCCCAGCTCCACTATCGGCTGCCGCACTGTGGTCAGCGGCGGCTCGGTGTACGCGGCCGTCTCGATGTCGTCGAACCCGATCACCGCCACGTCCTCGGGCACCCGCCGTCCCGCCTCCCGCAGCGTCCGCAGGGCGGCGTGCGCCATCAGGTCGGAGGCGGCGAACACGGCGTCCAGCTCCGGGTCGGCGGCGAGCAGTTCGCGCATCGCGGCGGTGCCGGACTCCCGGGTGAAGTCGCCGTACGCGACCAGCTCCGGCAGCCCGGCCCCGGTGATCGCGTCGCGGTAGCCGATCAGCCGCTCGATCCCGGCGACCATGTCCTGCGGCCCGGCGATGGTGGCGATCCGCCGCCGCCCGCTGGTGATCAGGTGCTGGACCGCCGTGCTGACGCCGCCGGTGTGGTCGACGTCCACGTACGGCACGTCGGCGCCGTCGAGCGGCCGTCCGCTGCACACGACCGGGATGCCGAGGCGGGCCAGCCGGCCGGGCAGCGGGTCCTCGCCGTGCAGCGAGGCGAACAGCACCCCGTCGACGTGCCGGCCGGTGGTGTACCGCTCGACCCGTTCGTGCCCGGCCGGCGAACCGGCGAGCATCAGCACGAGCTGCTTGTCCGCCGCCTCCAGCTCCTGCGCGGCGCCCCGGATGATGCCCGGGAACACCTGGTCGTCGGAGAAGACCCGGGTGGCCGCCTCGGGCATCACCAGCGCGACCGAGTCGGTCCGCTGGGTGACCAGGCTGCGGGCGGCGAGGTTCGGGACGTACCCGAGTTCCTCGACCGCCCGGCGTACCGCCTGCCGGATCGGCTCCGCGACTGTGGTCGAGCCGTTCACCACCCGGGAGACGGTGGCCCGGGACACGCCGGCCAGCCGGGCCACCGCCTCCAGGGTCGGTCGCTGTGCCGTCGTCATCCCCGTTACCACCACCTCGTCACAGCCCGTTCCGGGCGATCACCTCCTGGTACCAGCGGGCACTGCGCTTGGGTGTGCGCCGCTGGGTCAGGTAGTCGACGTGGACGATCCCGAACCGCTTCCGGTAACCCTCGGCCCATTCGAAGTTGTCCAGCACCGACCATACGAGATAACCGCGCAGGTCCACGCCGCGGGCGATGGCTTCGTGCGCCGCGCGCAGGTGCCCGTCGAGGTAGGCGACCCGGTCGGCGTCGGCCACCGCGCCGTCGGTGTCGCTGTCGGTGTCCGGGAACGCCCCGCCGTTCTCGGTGATCATCAGCGGGAGCCCGGGGTGGTCGGCCGCCACCCGCTCCAGCAGCCGGGTCAGCCCGGCCGGCTCGATCGACCAGCCCATGTCGGTGAGCGGCTCCTCGGGCGGCAGGAACTCGACCAGCCCGGCGGTGCCCGGGTAGGCGTCGCTCCCGGCGCCACCCGGCCGCCCGGCCACGTAGGTGGGCGCGTAGTAGTTCAGGCCGAGCAGGTCCAGCGGCGCGGCGATCAGCTTCTCGTCCCCGTCCCGGACGAAGTCGGGCGCGACGATCCGGCTGACGTGGGCCAGCACGTCCTCCGGGTAGCCGCCGCCGGTGAGCGGGTCCAGGAAGATCCGGTTGTGCAGGCCGTCGACGAGCCGGACCGCTTCGGCGTCCGCGGCGCTACCGGCGTCCGCCGGCTGCACGTCGGCCAGGTTGAGCGTGACCCCGAGCGTCTGCGCGCCGGCCGCGCGCAGCGCCCGCGCCGCCAGGCCGTGGCCGAGCAGCAGATGGTGTACGGCCCGGAACGCGTCACCGGCGTCGCGGCGGCCCGGGGCGTGCACCCCGTTGCCGTACCCGAGGTAGGCCGAGCACCACGGTTCGTTGAGCGTGGTCCAGGTGCGGACCCGGTCGCCGAGGCGGCCGTGCACGGTGAGCGCGTACTCGGCGAAGTGCTCGGCGGTCTCCCGGACGGTCCAGCCGCCCCGGTCCTCCAGCGCCTGCGGCAGGTCCCAGTGGTAGAGCGTGACGATCGGGTCGATGCCGGCGTCCAGCAGCGCGTCGGTCAGCCGGTCGTAGAAGTCGAGTCCGCGCGGCTCGACCGGGCCGGTGCCGTCCGGCCGCACCCGGGGCCAGGACACCGAGAACCGGTACGCCCGCAGCCCCAGCTCGGCCATCAGCGCGACGTCCTCGGCGTACCGGTGGTAGTGGTCGCAGGCCACGTCGCCGGTGTGTCCGGAGAACACCGCGCCGGGCGTACGGCTGAAGGTGTCCCAGATCGACGGGCCGCGACCGTCGTCGCGGGCGGCGCCCTCGATCTGGTACGCGGCGGTGGCCCCGCCCCAGACGAACCCTTCGGGGAATCGCATCTCACTCACGCCTTGACCGCACCTTCCATGATCCCGCCGATGATCTGGCGGCCGAAAACGACGAATACCAGCAGCAGCGGCAGCGTGGCGATGGCCGTGCCGGTGAACACCTGCGACATGTCCTGGTAGTACCCGTCGGAGAGGGCCCGCAGCGACAGCTGCACAGTCGGGTTCTCCGGGTCGTTCAGGACCGCGTACGGCCACAGGAAGTCGTTCCAGGTAGTCATGAACGTGAGCAGGCCGAGGACGGCGGCGGCCGGGCGCAGCGCGGGCAGCACCACGTTCCAGTAGATCCGCGCGGTGTTGCAGCCGTCCATCCGGGCCGCCTCGATCAGTTCGGTGCTGACCGCCTGGCCGGCGTACTGGCGCATCATGAACACGCCGAATCCGGTGACCAGTGCCGGCACGATCACGGCGGGCAGCCGGTCGTTCCAGTTCAGCTTGGTCATCAGCAGGTAGAGCGGGATGACGCCGAGCTGGGTTGGGACCATCATGGTGGCGACGATGACCAGCAGCAGCGCGTTGCGGCCACGGAAGCGCAGCTTGGCGAAGGCGAACCCGGCCAGGGTGGAGAAGAACACCACCGAGACCGTCACGGTGACGGCTACGATCGCCGAGTTGATCAGGCCGGTCAGGAAGTACGCGTCGGTGTTGTCGAACAGCCGGGCGATGTTGGCGCCGAGGTTGCCGCCGGGGGTGAGCGGCGGCGGCACCTGGCCCATCGTGTCGCTGGTGCGGCTGGCGACGACGAACATCCAGTAGATCGGGAAGATCGACAGGACGGCCGAGAGCGTCAGCGCCAGGTAGGTGAGCCGGCTTGCCGACCAGAGGCGGGTCATCGGGAGACCTCCTTGCGGGAGCCGCCGCCGAGCCGGCGCAGGAGCAGGACGTTTATGGCGGCGACCACGGCGATCAACGCGAACAGCAGCCAGGCGACGGCCGAGCCGTAGCCGAAGTTGTAGTGCGGCGCGAAGGCGTTCTCGAACATGTACATGGTCACCGTCTGCGACTCCCGCAGCGGCCCGCCGCGGATCGCGTTAGTGCCGGAGTTGAACATCCGCGGCTCGGTGAAGAGCTGGAGGCCGCCGATGGTGGAGATGATGACCGCGAAGATGATCGTCGGCTTGAGTAGCGGCACGGTGATGGCCCAGAACTGGCGTGCCCGGCCGGCGCCGTCGATCGCCGCCGACTCGTACAGGTCGCGGGGGATGGCCTGCATGGCGGCCAGGAAGATCAGCGCGTTGTAGCCGGTCCAGCGCCAGTCGACCATGGTGGAGATGGCGACCCAGGCGGCGAACCGGTTCGCCTTCCAGTCGATCGCGTTGATCCCGATGTGGTCGAGCAACCAGTTGATCATGCCGAACTCGCGGCCGAACAGCACCGCGAACACGATCGCCACGGCGGCGGTCGAGGTGACGTTCGGGATCAGCACCGCCATCCGCCAGGTGGTACGGGCGCGCAACTGCCGGTTGAGCAGGTTGGCCAGCCAGAGCGCGGCGAGCAGCTGGGGAACCGTGGAGATCACGAAGATGCCCAGCGTGTTCACCACCGAGTGCCAGAAGTCCGTGTCGGCGAGCAACTGGGTGTAGTTGTCGAAGCCGATGAACGGGTGCTCGGCGCCGAGCAGGTCCCAGTCGTGCAGCGAGACCCAGAACGTGTACGCCAGCGGGTACGCCCCGAAGACGCCGAACAGCAGGAAGAACGGGGCGATGAACAGGTACGGCGAGTATTTGGTGTCGAGCCGGCTGAGCCGGTTGCCCAGGCCGGGACGGGTGGGACGGGGTGCCGGTGCGACCGGCGGGCGGGCGTCGAGCTGGACGGCCATGACCCGGGACTCCTTTCCGCCGTGCGGGCGGCCCCCGTGGCCGGGTGGCCGCCCGCACGCGCTGCTCGGGTTACTTGGCGGCGGCCTTCTCGGCGTTGGCGACCGCGTCGGTCCAGCCCTGCTCCGGGGAGCGCTTACCCAGCTCCACCGAGCGGACGGCGTTCTCCACCTCGGTGCGTACGGCCTGGTTCTTCGGTCCCATGTAGACCGGCTTCAGGCTCTTGGCGCCGGTGGCGAAGATCTTGCCGACGGGCGCCTCGGAGAAGTAGGCGTTCTTCGAGTCGAGGATCGCGGGGTCCTCCAGCGCCTGCGGCGAAGAGGGCAGGGGACCCTTCGCCTTGAACGCGCCGATCTGGCCCTTGGTGCTGGTCAGGAACTTGGCCAGCTCGATCGCCTCGGCCTGGTGCTTGCTCTGCTTCGGCACGGCGAGGAACGAGCCGCCCCAGTTGCCGCCGTTGCCGGGGATCTGGGCGATGTCCCACTTGCCCTTGGCGGCGGCGCCCGCGTTGCCCTCGATCACGCCGGTCATCCAGGCCGGGCAGGCGATGGTGGCGAACTTCGACTGCTTGAACGCCGACACCCACTCCTCGGACCAGGAGCCGTACTTGCCGGACAGCCCGGAGTCGATGATGTCCATCGTGGTGTCGTACGCCTGCTTCACCGCCGGGTTGCTGCCCACGACCAGGTTGTTGCCGGTGTCGTAGTAGCTGTAGCCGCTGCTGTTGCCGGCGGTCTGGAGCAGGATCGTGTTGAACGTGTTCGTCGCGGCGTCCAGGAACGACGCGCCGGTCTTCTTCGCGGTGAACTGCTCGCCGACCTTGATGTAGTCCTGCCAGGTGGGCCAGAGCTTGGACACCGCCTCCCGGTCGGTGGGCAGGCCGGCCTTGGCGAACAGGTCCGTGCGGTAGCACATCGCCATGCCGCCGACGTCGGTGCCGAGGCCGATGAGCTGCTTGCCGTCGGCGGTGAGCCCCTGGTTCCACTTCCAGTCGAGGAAGTTCCCCTTCAGGTCGGCCGCGCCGTGGTCGAGGAGGTTGACGAAGTTCTGCGGGTTGGCCTTGTACTCGACGAGCAGGCCCTCCTCGATGGCGACCACGTCACCGGCGCCCTTGCCCGCGGCGAGCCACTGGGTGAGCTTCGGCGAGTACTCGTCGAGGTTTCCGCCGGTGCCCCGCTCGACGATCTTCACGCCGGGGTGGCTGGCCATGTACTCCTGGTAGAGATCGGCGTAACCGAACTGGCCGAAGACGTCAACGGTGAGCGTTATCGGCCCGTCGGCCGCGGCGTCGTCGTCACCGCCGCCGCAGGCGGTGGTGCCGAGCAACGCGGTGGCGGCGACCAGGGCCACCGCCGCCAGGCGGCGGCGCGTGAAGGTGAGCATCTGTCCTGACCTCTCGGGTCGTCGAAACGGGTGGTGGAAGGCGGTTCCGGAACTAAGAGAGCGCTCTCACGACAGCGTGGTGGAGGGTCCCGGACCTTGTCAAGAGAGCGCTCTCAGAGCTGTCCGAAAAGAAACGGAGAGGGACGGCCGCCGTCCCTCTCCGTCCGGTGCCCGTCGTCAGCCGACCCGCAGGCCCCCCAGCAGGGCCGAGTCGCCCGCCACGTCCAGCGCGTCGAAGCTGATCCGGCCCATCAACGCCAGCAGCAGATCGCTCGCCGTGCCGGACACCTGCGCCCGCGCCCGGTGGTCGTCGTGGTCGAGGATCGTCGCGGTGTCCAGCAGCGCGACCCCCTCGCCCCGCAACCGCAGATACCACTCCTGCGCGGCGTCGGTCGCGTTCAGATGCACCACGCCGTGCCACTGCCCGGGCCGTACCCGCCGTCCCGCCGGCAGCCAGGTGTCCAGCACCTCGCTCACCCCGTCGGCCGCGAGCTTCGCCTCGATCGGGTCACCCGCACCGATCGCGAGCTGGGCGTCCCAGCGGTGGACGGCGGTCTCGTGCGCGACCCGGCGCGGCCAGAAGGCGGCCTTCTTCGGCTGGGGCGCGAAGTTCCAGGCCGGCGCCTCCGGATCCGTCGCCTCCAGCAGCGCGCTGATCCGCTCGTACTCCCGCGTGTACCACTGCGCCGCGGTCAGACCCGCGGGCGGCTCCGGGTCGTGCCGCTCCGGCCGGGCCGTCCCGCCGGCGGTCAGGACGGTGCCCACCCAGATGTACGCGCGGGTCAGGTGATGAGCGAGGTCGGTGACCGTCCAGCCGGGACAGGACAGCACGGGTGTCTCGGGCGGCGCCTCTGTCACCGCCACGGCGAAGGCGGGGCCCTCCGTGCGCAGCGCGCCGATCCAGAAGTCCTTCGTGTGGTGCAGTCTGCTCATCGCCATCCTCCCGGGGGTGACCGGGCCACCAGTGGGTGCTCCGGCTACCCCTCAGCCTAGGGTGAAAGGCGTGTCAGACGTCTACGCCGAACCGGCGACTGCCGGTGACCCGACCGATCCGGCCACCCTGGCGCGCTACACCACGCTCCGGCTCGGCGGCCCCGCCGGGCGGCTGGAGGTCGCCGGGGATGCCTCCCAGATCGTACTAAAGGTGCAGGAAGCGGAAGCCCGTGAGCAGGCAGTGCTGGTGCTGGCGGGCGGCAGCAACGTCGTGATCGGCGATCAGGGCTTCCCCGGCACCGTCGTGCTCGTCCGCTCCCGGGGGTTCCAGGTCGTCGCCGAGGACGGCGACACCGTCACGGTACGTGTGCAGGCAGGCGAGCCGTGGGACGACCTCGTCGCCGCCACCGTCGAGCGCGGCTGGTCCGGACTGGAGTGCCTCTCCGGCATCCCCGGGTCGGCCGGCGCGACCCCGATCCAGAACGTCGGCGCGTACGGCCAGGAGGTCGCCGAGACGATCGTCGCCGTCGAGGCGTACGACCGGACGGAACGCCGGGTGGTGCGGATCGCGGCGGCCGACTGCGGGTTCGCCTACCGGGGCAGCATCTTCAAGTACAGCGACCGCTGGGTGGTGCTAGCGGTCGACTTCCGGCTCACCAGGTCGCCGCTGTCCGGTCCGGTCCGCTACGCCGAACTGGCCCGGGCGCTCGGCGTCGAGGTGGGCGACCGGGTGCCGCTCGCCGACGCCCGGGCCACCGTGCGCGAGCTGCGCGCCGGCAAGGGCATGGTGCTCGACCCGGCCGACCCGGACACCTGGTCGGTGGGCTCGTTCTTCACCAACCCGGTGCTGCCGGTCGAGGCGTTCGCGCAGGTGCGGGAGCGCGCCGCCGACCTGGGGGAGCCGCCGCACTGGCCGGGCGCCGACGGCACGGTGAAGCTCAGCGCGGCGTGGCTGATCGACAAGGCCGGGTTCGGCAAGGGGTACGCGGGCCCGGAGGGCGTCGCCATCTCCAGCAAGCACACGCTCGCGCTCACCAACCGCTCCGGCACCGCCAGTACGGCCGCGCTGGTGGCGCTGGCCCGCGAGATCCGCGACGGCGTGCAGTCCCGCTTCGGCGTCCCCCTACACCCCGAGCCAGTCCTCATCAACTGCACCATCTGACCCCACCCCGCCCGCCTCACCCCCGCGATGTTGCACTTCCGGCCCTTGGTGCGGGCGGTTCAGCGGGGGGAGACGGCGGGCCAGGGGAGGGTCAGGTAGCCGTGGCGCCAGGTGCGGGGGGTGTCCTGGATCGGCCAGCCCGCCTCCTTCACCACCTCGACCGTACGCAGCCAGCGCTGGCGAGGGCCGAACGGGGCGTACCCGGCGGCCGAACGCCAGGCGTGTTCCAGCGCCTCGATGAGGTCGTGGACGCGTTCCCCCGGCACGTTGCGGTGGATCAGCGCCTTCGGCAGCCGCTCGGCGAGCGTGGCCGGGCTCTCCAGCGTGGTCAGCTTCGCCGACAGGGTGAGCGTGCGCGGGCCGGTGGCGTCCAGCAGCACCCAGGAGCCGAGCCGCCCCAGCTCGTCGCAGGTGCCCTCGACCAGCAGCCCGCCCGGCGCGAGCCGCCCGGTGACGGTACGCCAGGCGTCGGCCACCTCGCTCTCGTCGTACTGGCGTAGGACGTTTAACGCCCGGACCAGCGCGGGACGCAGCCCGGCCAGCTCGAAGCCGCCCCGGGCGAACGTCAGCCCGGGTGGGTCGGCGGCGGCCGAGGCGGCGGTGACGCGTACCGGATCGATCTCCAGGCCGACCACCCGCACGTCGGCGCGGACCCCGGCGGCGAGACGGGCCCGCAGTTCGACGGGGGTGACCGGGGTGGCGCCGTAGCCCAGGTCCACCACGAGCGGGTCGGCGGCGGCGCGCAGCGCGTCGCCGCAGGTCTCGACGATCCAGTTGTCCACCCGCCGGAGCCGGTTGGGGTTGGTGGTGCCCCGGGTGGCCACGCCGAGCGGACGCTCCATCAGGAGATCCGGTGCACCTTGTGCTGCGCGGCCTGGGCCAGCGGGCGGACCACGAGCCGGTCGATGTTGACGTGGTGCGGGCGGGTCGCGCACCAGGCGACGCAGTCGGCCACGTCGTCGGCCACGAGCGGTTCGGCGACTCCGGCGTAGACCGCCTCGGCCCGGTCGGCGTCGCCGCCGAAGCGGACCAGGCCGAACTCCTCGGTCTTCACCATGCCGGGGTCGATCTCGACCACCCGGACCGGGCGGCCGCACAGCTCCAGCCGGAGCGTTCCGGCGATCGCGGTCTGCGCGTGCTTGGCGGCCGTGTAGCCGCCGCCGCCCTCGTAGACCACGTGCCCGGCGGTGGAGCTGACGATCACGACAGTGCCGGCGCCGGAGCGCTCCAGCGCCGGGAGCAGCGCCTTGGTGACGCGGAGCGTGCCGAGCACGTTCACGTCGTACATCCATTGCCAGTCGCCCACGTCGGCGGACTCGACCGGGTCCAGGCCGCGCGCGCCGCCGGCGTTGTTCACCAGCAGCGTGACCGGCCCGGGGGCGGCCTCGGCGGCGGCGGCCAGGGCGGCCACCGACTCGTCCGAGGTCACGTCGCAGGCCACCGCCGTCGCCGCGCCGCCGGCCGCCTCGATCTCGGTGACCAGCGCGGCCAGCCGGTCGGTACGCCGGGCGGCGGCCAGCACGTGGAAGCCCTCGGCGGCGAGCCGGCGGGCGGTGGCCGCGCCGATGCCGCTGGACGCCCCGGTGACGATGGCGATGGAAGTCATCCGGTCATTGTCTCCCGTCGCCGCGCCGGGCGGCGGGATGAGGTCCGTCACGCCCGGGACCCGGCGGAAAGCATTTCCGTACCCCGATGGGGAAGATGACATCCGGCACACGGGTTGACCGAGAAGCGCCGGTCGTGCGGGACGGCATCAACCGTGACAGAGGGAGCGGACGTGGCGGATTTGCACACCGGTGTCGGTCGTCAGCGAGGTGCCCTTCCGTGGCCGCGGCCCCGCCGTATCGCCACCCTGTCGGTGCACACGTCGCCGCTGCACCAGCCCGGCACCGGTGACGCGGGCGGCATGAACGTCTACATCCTGGAGGTGGCCCGGCGGCTGGCCGAGGCCGACGTCGAGGTGGAGATCTTCACCCGGGCCACCGCCGGTGACCTGCCCCCGGTGGTCGAGGTGGCGCCCGGGGTGTCCGTCCGGCACGTCACCGCCGGCCCGCTGGAGGGGCTGACCAAGGAGGAGCTGCCGGGTCAGCTCTGCGCCTTCACCGCCGGGGTGCTGCGCGCCGAGGCCGCCCGCCCGCCGGGCCACTACGACCTGATCCACTCGCACTACTGGCTCTCCGGGCAGGTCGGCTGGCTGGCCAAGGAGCGCTGGGGCGTACCGCTTGTGCACACCGCGCACACCCTGGCCAAGGTCAAGAACGCCCGCCTCGCCGCCGGCGACCGTCCCGAGCCGAAGGCCCGGGTGATCGGCGAGGAGCAGGTGGTCACCGAGGCGGACCGGCTGGTCGCCAACACCCGGGTGGAGGCCCGCGACCTGCTCGACAGGTACGCGGCCGCCCCGGACCGGGTGGCGGTCGTGGAGCCCGGCGTCGACCTGGATCGGTTCCGCCCGGCACCCGGCGACCGGGACGCCGCGACCCGGGCCGCGCGCCGCCGGCTCGGCCTGCCGGCCGACGGGTACGTGGTCGCGTTCGTCGGCCGGATCCAGCCGCTCAAGGCGCCGGACGTGCTGGTCCGCGCCGCCGCCGCGCTGCGCGAACGGGACCCGGCGCTGGCCGACGAGCTGACCGTGGTGATCTGCGGCGGGCCGAGCGGCAGCGGCCTGGACCGGCCCACCGCCCTGATCGAACTGGCGCACGCGCTCGGCGTCGCCGACCGGGTGCGTTTCCTCCCGCCGCAGACCGGCGGTGACCTGCCCGCCCTCTACCGCGCCGCCGACCTGGTCGCGGTGCCGTCGCACAACGAGTCGTTCGGGCTGGTCGCGCTGGAGGCCCAGGCGTGCGGCACGCCGGTGCTTGCCGCCGCCGTGGGCGGCCTGGTCACCGCGGTACGCGACGGCGTCAGCGGCGTGCTCATCGACGGGCACGACCCGGTCGACTGGGCCCGGGCGCTCGCCCGCCTGCTGCCCGACCGGGCACGCCGTGCCGCGCTGGGCCGGGGCGCCGAGCGGCACGCCCGGGACTTCTCCTGGCAGCGCACCGCCGCCGGCCTGCTCGCGGTCTACGGGGAGGCGATCACCGAGCACCGGGCCCGGCTGGCGCGGCGGTGCGGCGACCCGGCCCTGCTGTGCTCCTGGTGACCGTCACCGGCCACCGGGCGGCCCCGGTCCGCCGGTCGTAGAGTGGGTGCGATGAGCCGCAGGAGTGAGGTCGCCGCGCTGATCGAGTCCGTCTGCGCGGAGCGCGAGCTGGAGTGGGAGTCCACGGGCGAGGCGTCGTACGCGGTGACGCTGCCCGGCACGCACAAGCTCAAGACGATCTGCAACCTGATCGTGGGTGAGCACGCGCTGCGGGTCGAGGCGTTCGTGATGCGCCAGCCCGACGAGCGCCGCGAGGAGCTGTGGGCCTGGCTGCTCCAGCGCAACGCCCGCATGTACGGCGTCTCGTTCTCCATCGACTCGGTCGGCGACGTCTACCTGACCGGGCGGGTCAACCTGGCCGGGGTCGACGCCGACGAGCTGGACCGGCTGCTCGGTTCCGTGCTGACGTACGCCGACGAGTCGTTCGACAGCATGCTGGAGATCGGCTTCGGCACCGCCATCCGCCGGGAGTGGGAGTGGCGGGTCAAGCGCGGCGAGTCGACGGCGAACCTGGCCGCGTTCGCGCACCTCTTCGAGCCCTCCGCGACCGCCGGTTCGTCCGCCGGAGGTTCGGAGCCCTCCTGACGGGTATGCCGCCCCGCGCGGTGCGGAGCACTGGGACCCACCGCGGGCCGAGGACGGACTGTCGAGGAGCGTGTCCCATGGCTCAGCGCAACAGCTCAGGTCGCGGCACGACTGCGACCCGGACCAAGCGGCAAACCGGCAACCAGACGCCGAACACCCCGAGGGTGTCGGAGTCGGCGATCTCGCGGATGAAGGTCGACGACCTCCGCAGCCAGCTTCGGCGGCGCGGTGTCTCCGGGATCTCCGCGCTGCGGAAGCCGGAACTGGTGAAGACCCTGGCGCGCACCATGCGGGGGGAGGGCGGCGCGGCCCGGCGCAGCTCCGGCCCGGCCGGCCGGCCGTCGGCCACCCGCAAGAGCACCGCCGCGAAGAAGACCACAGCCCGCCGGGCGACGTCGCCGGCCAAGTCCGCGCCGGCCGCGCGGGCCACCGGCGCCAGGGCCAAGGCGGCGGGTACGCGCAAGGCGGCACCCGCCCGCGCGAAGGCGACCTCGTCGCGGGCAACGGCGACGTCGGCTCGGGCGAAGGCAGCCCCGCCGCGCGCGAAGGCAGCCCCGCCGCGCGCGAAGGCGGCCCCGTCACGGGCGAAGGCCGCTCCGTCGCGGGCGAAGGCAGCTCCGTCGCGCGCGAAGGCGGCGCCGGCTCGGAAGGCGTCGTCCGCTCGGGCGCAGAGCGCGCCGACCCGTGGCCCGGCATCCAGCCGGTCGATCGGATCGTCGCAGCTCATCACGTCGCTCGCGGACCGGCCGGAGCGTCCGGGCCGGAGCCTGGTCACCCGTAACCACGAGGTGATCCAGCGCTGGGCGCGGGCGCGGGGCGCGAAGCCCGCCACCATCGCCGGCACCGAGCGCGGCAACCGGCCCGGGGTGCTCACGTTCAACATCCCCGGCTACCGGGAGAGCAGCCGGATCCGGGAGATCACCTGGGACGACTGGTTCCGCACGTTCGATCTCCGGCGGCTGAACCTGATCTATCAGGAGCAGATGCGGGACGGCCGGCAGAGCAACTTCTTCCGGACCGAGAACCCGAATCGCGAGGACGGCTGAGGTTTACGGGAATGGCGGACGGGAACGCCGTGTTTGCCACTCCAGGGACGACAACAGGGACAGCCGGGTTTCCGACAGGGCGCTGTGACGGGCAAGACAGCGATCTGGGTTGAATCCGGAATCCGGGCGAACTAACTTTATTGCACCGCGTCACGCTTGTTTCCGTTCGGGGGAGCGGTGGATCGATCAGGTCCGCGCAGGCGAGACGCGAAGATCGGGTGGAGCACACCGTTGGGGGACGGTGCCACCCGTGGAACCGGCGGCGCGAGCGGGCGACGCTTACGGGGGTGAGTGTCGCCCGCCGCCGCCGGGCGTACGGTCAGAGCGCCCATCTCGACGGGGGTCGGGGTGGGCGCTCTGCCGTTGTCCCGAGCCCCTTCAGCCGGTGGCACCGACCGGCTCCGCAGCCGCCGCCCGCAGCGCGGCCACCCGCCGTTCCCGGCGCGGCCCGGCGAGCAGGTGCCCGGCGGCGGCCAGCAGACCGAGCGCGCCCACCACCAGCCAGTGCCGCTCGCCGAGGTGTTCCAGGCTGATCCCGCCGAGCGCGGGCGCCACGAACGACGCGGCCGGGAACGTCAGGTAGAAAACCGACTGGTAGCGGGCGCGCAGTTCCGGCGGCGCGAGGTCCGCGTTGATCTGTGCGTTCGGCGGCGCGGCGAGCATCTGCCCGACCGTCCAGACCACCGCCGCGCCGAGGTAGAGCGGCAGCCCGTCGGCCATCGTCAGCGCACCGAACCCGAGCGCCATCAGCCCGGTGGAGGCGGCCAGCACGCTCGACTTCCGGTACGGCTCGATGAGCCGCGGCACGAACAGTTGCCCGGCCACGATCAGCGCCCCGCCGAGTGCCACCACCAGCCCGTACGCCGACGGGCGCAGGCCGTCCGCGCGCATCGCCAGCGGCATGATCGTCGAGGTCTGCATGGTCAGCACGGCGAGCAGGAACGTCAGCCCGACGAACACCAGGAACGTGCGGTCGGTGAGCGCGGTGCGCAGCCCGGGACGGCGTCCGACCACCGCCCGTGGGGTGAGCGCCGGCCGCCGGGTGAGCGTCTCCGGCACCTTCAGCGCGATCACCACCGCCGCCGCCAGCGTGGCACCGGCGTCGACCAGGAACAGCGCCGTGAAGCTCGCCTCGGCGAGGATGCCGGCCAGCAGCGAGGCGACCGCCATGCCCAGGTTGAACGCCCAGAACTGGAGGTTGAACGCGCGGGAGCGGCGGGCCTCCGGCACCACGTCCACGATGGCGGCCACGAACGCCGGGCTGGGCATCGAGTGCGCCACCCCGACCAGCGTGGCGAGTACGGCGATCGCCGCCAGGTGCGTGCTGAACGCCAGCGCCGCCATCAGCCCGGCGGCGGCCAGGTGGGCGGCGAGGAGCGTGGCCCGCCGTCCCCAGCGGTCGGCCAGGACGCCGCCGAGCAGCGTGCCGGCCGCGCCGCCGATGCCGTACGCGCCGACCACCAGCCCGGCCAGCGACGGCGGGGCGCCTCGCGCGGCGGTCAGGTAGAGCGACAGGAACAGCAGCGCGAACGCGCCCGCCCGGTTGATCAGCAGGCCGGACCAGAGGTACCAGAACGTGGCCGGCAGTCCGCCGGCCGTGTCGTCCCACCAGCGCCCCAGGCCGCGCACACGTCCTCCAGAAAGGTTTCCTTACGATTCCTCCCCGTACCGTATCGATCCGCCTCGGGCAGGGCGCGCGCGGGCGCACTCAGGAACCGGCCCGGACCGGTTCGGCGGGTGCGGTGGCAGCGGCCTCGCCCGCCTCGGGCGCCGGGGCGGCGGTGACGGTGACCGGCGCGACCGGCGTGCCTGCGGCGCGCAGGGCGACCGCGCGGCGCTCCCGGGCCGGGCCGGAGACCAGGTGGGCGACCGCCGCCACGACACCGATGCCCGCGCAGCCGAGCCAGAGCGCGCTGTTGCCGGCGTGCTCGCGCACCAGGCCGCCGAGGATCGGCGCGGCGGCGCCGGCGAGCTGCCAGGACAGCGAGAAGGCGCCCTGGTAGCGGCCGCGCAGCGCGGCCGGCGACAGCTCCGCGATCAGGGTGGCGTTCGACGGCGAGTTGAGCATCTCGCCGACGGTCCAGATCAGCACGGTGAGGCCGTAGAGCCAGACCGTGTCGGCGAACGCGGTGAGCCCGAACCCGGCGCCCATCACCAGCGCCGCGAGCGCCAGCACGTGCGAGCGGCTGCGGCCCTTGATGAGCCGGGGTACGAACAACTGGCCGAACACGATGAGCACGCCGTTCAGTGCGATCACCGAGCCGTAGGTGGCCGGGCTGAGCCCGGAGTCGCCCATGGCGATCGGCAGCATCGAGATGTGCTGGAGGAACACCAACGCGGCGAGCAGGTTGAGCGCGACGAAGCCGAGGAACACCCGGTCGGCAAGGATGGTGCGCAGCGCGCCGGCCGGCGCCGGCATCCCCTTGGCCGGGAGCGCGGTCACCGGGCCGCGTGTCTCGCCGACCCTGGCGAAGATGATCAGCGCGGTGACCAGCGTGGTGGTCGCGTTGACCAGGAACAACAGCAGGTAGCTGCTCTGCGCGGCGAAGCCGGCGAGCACCGCGGCGCAGGCGAAGCCGAGGTTGATCGCCCAGTAGTTGAGCGAGAAGGCACGCAGCCGGTCCTTGTCCGGCACCACGTCGATCATCATCGCGCCGAAGGCCGGGCGGGCCGCCTCGGCGAACGCGCCGAGGAGCAGCGCGCCCACGGCGACCGCCCACAGCGGACGGGCGAGGCCCAGCGCGACCATCATCCCGGCCGCGCCGACGTGCGCGACGAGCAGCGTGGGCCGCCGTCCCCAGCGGTCGGTCAGGGTGCCGCCGATAGTGGTGCCGACTGCGCCGCCGGCACCCCAGAGGCCGATCACCAGACCGGCCTGTGCGGCGGAGAAGCCGCGTTCCTGGGTGAGGTAGATGGCCAGGAAGATCAGCACGAAGGAGCCGAGGCGGTTGATCAGCGTGCCGGCCCAGAGGTACCAGAACGTCCGTGGCAGGCCACCCGCCGTGTCCTGGAACCAGCCCCGTACCGTCCGCATCCCGACGCCCCCGATTGGTAATGACCGACCCCTGTAAGACGCCTTACAACCTAGTGCCGGGCCGGAGCCGTGGTCATCAGGATTTCCACGTGGTGGTCGTCACCACAGGTCGCCGCGTGTCCGCCCGCGCCGTACGGCAGGATGATCGGCATGACTGCGAGCGAGGGGCCCACCGTCGGGACGCTGGTCCTGCTGCGGCACGGCGAGAGCGACTGGAACGCCAAGAACCTCTTCACCGGCTGGGTCGACGTCGACCTGACCACAAAGGGGGAGACCGAGGCGCGGCGCGGCGGCGAACTGCTGCGCGAGCACGACCTGCTGCCGGACGTGGTGCACACGAGCCTGATGCGCCGGGCCATCCGCACCGCCGAGCTGGCGCTGAACGCCGCCGACCGGCACTGGATCGCGGTGCGCCGGTCGTGGCGGCTCAACGAGCGCCACTACGGCGCCCTGCAGGGCAAGGACAAGAAGCAGACCCTCGACGAGTACGGCGAGGAGCAGTTCATGCTCTGGCGCCGCTCGTACGACACGCCGCCGCCGCCGATCGACGACGCCGACGAGTGGTCGCAGGTCGGCGACCCCCGGTACGCGCTGCTGCCGACCGAGCTGATGCCGCGCACCGAGTGCCTGAAGGACGTCGTCGACCGGATGCTGCCCTACTGGTACGACTCGATCGTGCCGGACATCCTGGCCGGCCGGACCGTGCTGGTGGCCGCGCACGGCAACTCGCTGCGCGCCCTGGTCAAGCACCTCGACCAGATCTCCGACGAGGCGATCGCCAAGCTGAACATCCCCACCGGCATCCCGCTGCGCTACGACCTGGACGCCGATCTGCGTCCGCAGGTGCTCGGCGGGACCTACCTGGACCCGGACGCGGCGAAGGACGCCGCCGCCGCGGTGGCCAACCAGGGCCGCTGAGGTGTAAGGAAGGGCCCCTATTAACGCCTGAGGTAGAGGAAGGGCCCCTTGTTAACCCGACGCGTTAACAAGGGGCCCTTCCTTGCACGCGGTCAGGCGGAGGTGGAACCGGTGATCAGGTAGACCACGTGCTCGCCCGCGTTCACCGCGTGGTCGGCGAAGCGCTCGTAGAAGCGCCCCAGCAACGTCGCGTCGATCGCCGTCTCCACCCCGTACGGCCAGTCGTCGCCGAGCAGCACGCCGAACAGGCTCTTGTGCAGGTCGTCCATCGCGTCGTCGTCACGGTCCAGCTCGGCGGCCACGGCGGCGTCCGGCTTGGCCAGCACCGAGCCGATCTTCTCGGCCATCCGGTCGGCGATCCCGGCCATGTCGGTGAAGACCGGCCGCAGCTCCGCCGGCACCGCCGGGGACGGGTGCCGGCGCAGTGCCGTCTTCGCCACGTGGTCGGCCAGGTCGCCCATCCGTTCGAGGTCGGCGGCCACGTGCAACGCGGTGATCATCGCGCGCAGGTCGGAGGCGACCGGCGCCTGCCGGGCCAGCAGGTCACAGACCCGCTCCTCCACGTGCCGGTACAGCTCGTCGATCTCGGCGTCCCGCGCGATCACCGTCTCGGCGGCCGTCCGGTCGGCGGTGAGCAGCGCCTTCGTGGCCTGGCGCATGGCCGCGCGTACCGCCTCGGCCATGTCCACCAGCAACTGGCTGACAATCTGCAGGTCGGCCCGGAACTCGTCGCGCATCGTCACTTCCTGGGGTCGGTTGCCGCCACCTGGAGGGGTACGGCAGGAGCAGGTGCGCGACCCACGCTAGGCCGAACGGTCGGCACCAGGGTGAACGCGGGTGAACGACGCTGGGCCCGCAGGTGAACTTTGCCGAAAGCGAGAGTGATTCGTCCCCCTGTGACCGATCTCCGGGTTAACAATGACCCTACGATCGCCGGGTGGAATGGGCGGTGGCCGTCGTGGTGGCCGGAGCGCTGGTGACCGGGCTGGTCGCCGGGGCGCTGCTGTCCGGACCCGTTGACGAGTGGCGGCGCCGCAGGGCGTCGCAGGGCGGCGGGATCCTCCGTCGTGACGCAGGGAGGACGAACATTCCGGACGACCAGCAGGGGGGCCTGCCCGGGCTCGGCCGCAAGACGATCGACTCGCTGCGCGCCGGCGTGGTGGTGCTCGACCTGGACGACGTGCCGGTGCTGGTGAACCCGGCCGCCCGGGCGATGGGTCTGCTCCGTACCGGGGCGACGCCCGGGTCGATCGCGGCGCACCCGTTGATCCGTACCCTCGCCGGGCAGGTCCGCCGCACGGGCGTGCGGCGCGAGATCGAGCTGGACCTCCCCCGGGGCCGCGACGGCGGTGGGGACAACCCGCTCGGCGTGCACCTGCGGGCGATGGGACTGGGCTCCGGCTACATCTCCGTCGAGGCGGTGGACGTCACCGAGTCGCACCGTCTCGCCCGGGTACGCCGGGACTTCGTCGCGAACGTCAGCCACGAGCTGAAGACGCCGATCGGCGCGCTGCAACTGCTCGCCGAGGCGCTCGTCGACGCCACCGAGCCGGCCGCCGACGGCGCACCCGACCTGTCCGAGGACCTGGTCGCCGCGCGGCGGTTCGCCGAGCGGATCCAGCACGAGTCGACCCGGCTCGGCCGCCTCGTGCAGGAGCTGCTGGAACTGACCCGTCTCCAGGGCGCCGAGCCGCAACCCGCCCCCGAGCCGGTCTCGGTGGACTGGGTGCTCGCCGAGGTCGTCGACCGGACCCGCACCGCGGCCACCGCCCGCCGGGTGGAGATCGCCGTCGGCGGGCAGCGGGGCCTGACCGTGTACGGCAGCGACAGCCAACTGGCCACGGCGGTGGCGAACCTGGTGGAGAACGCGATCAACTACTCCGGCGAGGACACCACGGTCCGGGTGACCGTCACCGGCACCGAGGAGCACGTCGAGATCGCCGTGGCCGACCAGGGCATCGGCATCGCCCCGAACGAGGTCGACCGGATCTTCGAGCGCTTCTACCGGGCCGACCAGGCCCGCTCCCGGTCCACCGGCGGCACCGGCCTGGGCCTGGCCATCGTCAAGCACATCGCCAGCAACCATGGCGGCCGGGTGGACGTGTCGAGCACCCTTGGTGGGGGATCGACGTTCACTCTCCGGCTGCCCGCACGCCCCCCGGACGACCTGGAGACGACACTCGCCTCCGCTGGGATCGAGGCCGGCCCGGCCGAGCTCCGGCAGGTCTGACCACAGGAAAGGAAACACCCGTTGAGCCGCGTACTGGTGGTCGAGGACGAGGAGTCGTTCTCCGACGCCCTGTCCTACATGCTCCGCAAGGAGGGGTTCGAGGTCTCCGTCGCCGCGACGGGCCCCGCCGCCCTCACCGAGTTCGACCGGACCGGCGCCGACATCGTGCTGCTCGACCTGATGCTGCCGGAGATGTCCGGCACCGAGGTCTGCCGGCAGCTCCGCCAGCGCTCGCACGTGCCGATCATCATGGTCACCGCGCGGGACAGCGAGATCGACAAGGTGGTCGGCCTGGAGATCGGCGCCGACGACTACGTGACGAAGCCGTACTCGCCGCGTGAACTGGTCGCCCGCATCCGGGCGGTGCTGCGCCGGCAGAGCGCCGAGTCGAACGAGACGGGTGCGCCGACGCTCGCCGCCGGGCCGGTGCGGATGGACATCGAACGGCACGTGGTGACGGTCGGCGGCGCCGGGGTGCAGCTCCCGCTCAAGGAGTTCGAGCTGTTGGAGCTGCTGCTGCGCAACGCCGGACGGGTGCTCACCCGGGGGCAGCTGATCGACCGGGTCTGGGGCGCCGACTACGTGGGCGACACCAAGACGCTGGACGTGCACGTGAAGCGGCTGCGCTCCAAGATCGAGCCGGAGCCGTCCGCCCCGCGCTACATCGTCACGGTCCGCGGCCTCGGCTACAAGTTCGAGCCCTGACCCCTCCGCCGCCGTGGCTCGCGCGCCGACCCACGCCGATCTTGGAGTTGTGGCTCCCCGAATTGCCCTTTTGGTGCAGGTTCGCGAGGTACCACAACTCCAAGATCGATGAACTCGCCCCAGACCGCAGCGGATCCTCGTACGCGCTGACCGCTACCACCCCCTGAACGCCGCGATCTTGCACTTCGGTACCCCGCATAGCGCGCGAATGGGGCATCCGATGGGCTCAAACTGCAAGATCGCCGGTTTGTCCCGCAGTGCCCGCCTCCCGCCCACGATCTGCCCCGCCCGAGGGCGTCGATCATGAAGTTGACGGCGCTCGGTGTCCGTTTTGTCGCCGCCAACCTCATGATCGCCGGGCACCGGGTGCCGGGTGACCCGGGAGTGCCTCTCGGGGGTGATCAAGGGGTTTGTGTCGTCGTTGGCGCAGAAGGCTGCCGCAAAGTCCTTGATCACGGGTGGCAGGGCGCGGTGCTGGGGGCGGGACTTGGGGGTTTGGGGTGGGTGTCTGGTTCGGGGGTGGTGGGCGGCACTCTGGGGGTGGAATCGTCGGCGGGCCGGTGGCGTTGTAACCGGGTGAACGACCGAGCGCGGCTCGCCCCAGGCGGGGCGGGTCCCGGGGAATCTCGCCGGGCCGCCACGCGTTGAGTACGGTTCTGGCGGCGTGAGGCCCGCACCTGCTATCCCGGGTGCGTGAGACGTCCTCGGGAATCATCCCGGGCCGCCGGTCGTTGGACATCCTTCCGGCGCCGCGAGAGGCCCCGCCCCGTGAGTAGCCGAACCCCCTTGAGACTTTGAGCGCCTGACGGTGCCCCCGCATCCCGTCCCTCGGGTGCGTCGACCCCCGAATGGAGCCCCATCATGAACACGATCCTGCGTAAGAGCGTCCTGGGTATCGCTGGTCTGGCTTTCACCGGTGGCGTGTTCGCCGGCCCGGTCGCGGCCCACGCGGCGGACACCACCCACGCGGCCAAGCCGGTCTCGGCCACCGTGCAGCAGGGCGACAAGCTGGTCCCGCACGGTGTGCA